>JBFHLI010000077.1:0-13313 GCA_041594935.1 Gammaproteobacteria bacterium
CAGTTTGGCGGCGAGGTGGTTCGCGATGCGATGTTTCCCAACCTGATTCACGACCTGGCGCTCCTCGAGAGCCTCGGCGTCAAGCTGGTGCTCGTGCACGGCGTGCGCCCTCAGGTGGAGAGAGGGCTTTCCGCCAGAGGACTCGCCCCGCTCTACGCGGGCGACATTCGAGTGACCGATGAAGCCGCGCTAGAGGTGGTCAAGGAGGCGACTGGCAGCGTGCGCTTAGAGATTGAAGCCCTCCTGTCGATGGGCCTCGCAAACTCGCCGATGGCAGGAGCGCGGATTCGCGTGACTTCCGGAAATTTCGTCACCGCGCGCCCCATCGGCGTCCGAGGTGGCATCGATTATTGTCATACTGGGCAGGTACGCCGGATCGACTCGGCATCCATCTATCGACACCTCGACAATCGGGAGGTCGTCATCATCTCACCGATCGGCTTTTCGCCCACCGGCGAGATGTTCAACCTCCCGGCCGAGGAGGTCGCCACCGTGGTGGCGGTCGCGCTGAAGGCGGGCAAGCTCATTTTCATTGGGGAAACCGCGTCGCTGACCGACGCGCACGGATGCGTGATTCGACAGCTGACACTGGACGAGGCAACGTCGCTTCACGCCGAACGGCGAGCACTCGCCGCGGCGGCGGAGGACGAATCGCTGCGCCATTTGGATAACGCTGTCCGTGCGTGCCGGAACGGGGTGCGACGCACCCACATTCTCGATCGACATCTCGACGGTGCCTTGATCTCGGAGTTGTTCACTCGCGATGGCGTGGGCACCATGGTAAACGCCGATCTCTACGAGGATACCCGCGCGGCCACCATTGACGATGTCGGTGGCATCCTCGAGCTCATCGGACCGCTCGAAGACGACGGAACCCTCGTCAAGCGCTCCCGGGAAAAGCTCGAGACCGAGATCGACCGATTTCTCGTCATGGAAAGAGACGGAGCGGTCATCGCCTGCGCGGGGCTCTACCCACTCAGCAAAGGAGGTGACATCGAGCTTGCTTGCCTCGTGGTGCACAAGGATTACCGAGATGCCGGGCGCGGAGAGATGCTCCTGCGGCGAGCTGAGCAACAGGCGAGGTCGCTTGCCGGGCGAAGGCTGTTCGTGCTCACCACCCGCACCACCCACTGGTTCCGGGAGTGCGGCTTCGAGTCGGCGAGCGTGGATGATTTACCTGCCGAGCGAAAGGCGCTGTACAACTACACTCGCAACTCCAAGATCCTCTACAAGGCGCTCGGCTGAGTTACCCCAATCGATGGCCTGAAAGCGGCTCATTCCCGATCAATCTGCGCCGCGATCTCGGCAAGCGCACCGATCGGGTCCACCGCTCGCGTGATCGGACGCCCTACCACGAGGTAATCCGCGCCGGCGGCAAAAGCCTCGGACGGAGTCATGGTCCGCGACTGGTCGTGCTTGTCCGTGCGATTGGGTCGAATCCCCGGGGTGACGAGCACGAATCCCGGCTTGCCAACTTTGCGCAGCACCCGAAGCTCGTGCGGCGAACAAACCACGCCGTCGAGCCCGCAGTCCGCCGCCAGGGAAGCGAGACGCACGACTTCATCCACGACCGGCCCCCGCAGGCCCACTTCCTCGATGCCCGCCTCCTTGAGGCTCGTCAGGATCGTCACTCCGATCAGCCGTGGACGGTCCCCCGCGCCCTCGAGCGCCTCCCTCGCCGCCTGCAGCATGGCACGGCCGCCGAGGACGTGGACATTCAGCATCCACACGCCGAGTCCCGCTGCCGCCCGGCACGCTCCGGCAACCGTATTCGGGATATCGTGGTATTTCAGATCCAGAAACACGTCGAACCCGAGGGCGTTCAGCTTCTCGACCAGACCGGGACCCAGTCGGGTGAACAGCGCCTTTCCCACCTTCAACCGGCACTGCGCCGGGTCGAGCTGCCGAGCGAGTGCGAGCGCGGAGCGCTCGTCATCGAAATCGAGCGCAACGATGATCCGGGGATCACTCACCCTCGACGCCTTGAATCGGCTTTACCGCGTTCCAGTGCTTGCAGGCCGGACACTGCCAGTGCAATGACTTGGCGGGAAATCCACAGTGCTCACACTTGTACTCCGGCCGGTTTTCCAACAACCTCGCCGTCAGGATCTTGAGCATCGCAACGTGCTCGCGACCTGTCCCTTCGGCAGTCTCCATCTCGAGAGCGAGCAGTCGATCGAGTCCGCGCACGGAGGGGTGCCCTCGAAGGTGCTCGGTGATGAACTTTATCGCCGCCTCGTGCCCCTCCACCTCGCGCTTCATCTCGGTGAGGGCAAACGCCGCGACGATTCCTCCCGGCCCGTCCATCAATCGCATGAGGTAGTCGCGCAGCTCCTGTGGACGATCGATCTTGCGATAACAGTTACGCAGCGGATCGATGGTGACCGGCAGAAAGTCGGGGTCCTGGCTCGCAACCCGCTGATAGGCCGCAACCGCGCTCTCGTAGTCCTCATCGCGAACCCGAATCTCGCCCTCGAGCAAGCTGGCACGCACGCATCCTGCATGACTTTCGAGCGCGCGCTCTGCCGCCCGCAGCGCCTCCGAAGTGTGGTTATTGCGGGCCGCGAGCTCCGCCTTCTCGCAGTAGTAGTGTGCGATGACACTACCCAATCGCTCACCGGTGATCTTCTCGAGCTTGCGGGCCGATTCTATCGCATTGTCCCAGTCCTTTTCCTGCTCGTAGATATCAGTAACCTGACGCAAAGCTCGAATCGCATAGGACCCTTTCTCACAGAGCTCCTGGAACAGATTCTCAGCCCGGTCCAGCAGGCCGGCGCTCATGTAATCGTATCCGAGTTCGAGTAACGCCTCGTTGCGTTGCTCCAGATTCAGAGTTGGCCGCGCGATGAGGTTCTGGTGAATTCGTATCGCTCGATCTACCTCCCCTCGGCGGCGGTAAAGATTACCGAGCGCGAGGTGCGTTTCGACCGTCTCACTGTCGACTTCCAGAACCCGAATGAACGCTTCGATGGCCTTGTCCGGCTGCTCGTTCAGCAGGTAGTTGATGCCGCGAAAGTAATCGGATCGCAGATTCTTTCCGGGAGCCGCCTCCTGTTCTCGACGCGCGCTGCGGCGCGCCGCAAACCACCCGGAGGCGGCTGCAACTGGAAGCAGCGCGACCGGAATGGCGATCCAAAGGAATTCCGTCATGAGTCAGTCGCCAGCCTTCGCGCGGCGCTCGCAGCGCCGCATCGATGAAGCGCTCCGTCTCGAGGTGGACCCGGAGGAGGGAATTCTCCGGACTCTCATAAGCTCAACCCGTTGTCGTGAGACGCCTTGATGATCGCTTCGGGATGGGAGCCAGTGCCGCACCGGGCGCGGCGGAAACAAGGCGGAAGCTCGCGCCAGGACCTTCCGGCATGGAACGAAGGGCATGATCGTAGGTGCGTGATGGCAAGTATACGAAGATACGACGCGCTCCTTCTCCCATCGCCGCGCTCTGGCGCCCAATATCTTGCATGCTCCTAGAGGACATCCTTGATCGGAAGGGATCGCAGATTCCTTATCTCTTCTCTCGCCGTCGCTTCGCTCTTGCGCAGCTGGCGAATCTCACGCTTGAGATGCATGAAGACGAACATGCTGGCGAACACGCCCACGCCCCCTCCTGCGAGCACGGCGAAGACAAGCAGCAATGAAAGGGGTAGCTCCAGACTGCCGACGTAGTAGTTGAACTGCACGTTATGGGCATTCTCAACCGCAAAGCTAAGACCGAACACAATGACGATGAGCAGGAAAATAAGAAAAAGAAACCGAATCATGCCGCCTCTCCCAAGAAGACCGCTCACCGACGGCTGCCGCCGTCCTCACACCGGGTGCGCGCGTCATCGTCGCCTGATGAGCGAGCAGCCTAACCGCCACTTGGCGTCCCGTCGGCGGGTGCTCGGGCCGTACCTCGAACTCGCCGACTACCTTATCTTCAGCTCGAACGGGGGCGCGGAACCGATACAGTCGATGCGGGATGCTACGCGCCCGAAAGATTTCTATTTGACATAGGACTTGGACATCAGTCGGTCCGAGTCGGATGTCTGATCGCCGCCCGCGGAAAGCTTCTTCCAGCTGCGGTCGATTCGCTCGCGTAACTCCTTCCCCGGCTTGAAATGGGGAACGTGCTTGGCCGGCAAGGATACCGGGGATCCCGTCTTTGGATTTCGGCCCACCCGGCCCGGACGGAAGTGCAATGAAAAACTACCGAATCCGCGAATCTCGATACGCTCGCCGTTGGCGAGGCGCTCGGCCATATGCTCCAGGATGGTTTTCACCGCCAGCTCGACATCTCTGTACGCGAGCTGGCTTTGCTTCTGAGCTATGCGCTCAATCAGTTCCGACTTGGTCATCCCGAAGCCCCCGCCAGTGGACCCAAGAAAGCCAGCGAATCGCGAACCCGGGCCAGCCGCACTCCCACCCGCGGCGGACAGAGCTTATCCCCTGGCGCTGGGCTGCGCGCGGTGCCGCGCGGACCCACGCTACCTCTCGAGTACTACTTGTTATCCAGTTGCTCTTTCATCAGGTCGCCGAGGGTGGTGGTACCTGATGACGAAGCTGTGCTGTACTCCTGCATGGCAGCGCTTTCCTCATCGCTTTCCTTCGCTTTCACCGACAACGAGATCGCTCGCTTCTTTCGATCGACGCCAAGAAACTTCGCCTCCACCCGGTCGCCTTCCTTGAGGAACTTCCGGGCATCCTCCACCCGCTCCCTTCCTAGCTCCGAGGCTCGAATATGCCCCTCGACGCCATCGGCAAGCTCGACTACGACGCCCTTGGCATCGACCTCCCGAACCACTCCTTCGACGATGCTACCTTTGCTGTACTGGGCCAGGAACGAGGACATCGGGTCTTGCTCCAGCTGTTTCACGCCGAGCGAGATCCGCTCGCGCTCAGCATCAACCGCCAACACCACCGTCTCGATCTCATCGCCCTTCTTGTAGTTGCGAATCGCTTCCTCGCCGGTCTGATTCCAGGCGATATCGGAAAGATGCACGAGACCGTCGATCCCACCTTCGAGCCCCACGAAGATGCCGAAATCAGTGATCGACTTGATGACGCCTACCACCCGATCATTCTTGTTGTTGGTGGCCGCAAATTCCTCCCAAGGGTTCGGGACGCACTGCTTTATGCCGAGAGATATTCGCCGACGCTCCTCGTCGATGTCGAGCACCATCACCTCGATCTCGTCGCCGAGCTGCACCACCTTGCTCGGATGGACATTCTTGTTGGTCCAATCCATCTCGGATACGTGCACCAGGCCTTCGACCCCTTCCTCGATCTCAACGAAGCAGCCGTACTCAGCGATGTTGGTGACCTTTCCGAACAAGCGGGTCGCCTCCGGATATCGCCGCGCGATGTCAACCCACGGGTCCGCTCCCATCTGCTTGAGGCCGAGCGACACCCGATTTCGCTCGCGGTCGAACTTCAGCACTTTGACTTCAATCTCGTCACCCACATTGACGATTTCGGTGGGATGCTTTACCCGTTTCCAGGCCATGTCGGTGATGTGCAGCAGCCCATCGATGCCGCCAAGGTCCACAAAGGCGCCATAGTCGGTGAGATTCTTCACCACGCCCTTGATCATCGCCCCTTCCTGAAGGCTCTCGAGAAGTGCTTCGCGCTCCGCGGAGTTTTCTTTTTCCACCACTGCACGTCGCGATACCACCACGTTGTTGCGCCGCTGGTCGAGCTTGATGACCTTGAACTCGAGTGGCTTCCCCTCGAGGTACGATGTATCGCGCACCGGGCGAACGTCCACCAAAGAGCCCGGCAGAAATGCCCGGATATCTTCCAGGTCCACCGTGAATCCGCCTTTCACCTTGCCGTTGATCACACCCGTAACGGTGGCCGAATTCTCGTAGGCCTCTTCGAGCACCTTCCAGGCATGAGCGCGCTTGGCCTTCTCGCGCGATAATCGCGTCGCCCCGAACCCGTCTTCAACCGTGTCTAACGCGACCTCGACGTTATCGCCGACCGCGATATCCACCTCCCCTCGTTCATTTCTAAACTGGTCCACGGGGATGGTTGATTCGGATTTCAGCCCCGCATGCACGGTGACGAACTCGTCGTTGAGGGCTACCACCACCCCGCTCAGGATGGCACCGGGTCGCATCTTCTGCTCGACCTCACTTTGTTCAAACAATTCCGCGAAGCTTTCCATGAGTTACCTAGTGTTCAGACTGGACTGAGTTGGTCGGCAAGAAATTCACCGAGTCCCGGCAAGTTCTTAGGGGTGGAGTCCCTCGGGGCTCCCCGTATCGAGACCGTGGTCGGAAACAATGGCAATCACCCGGTTCAAGACCGTGCCGATTTCCAGGCCAGTGGTATCGATGACAATCGCCCCCTCCGCCGGCTTCAAAGGGGCTGCCTTGCGCTCGCGATCGCGCCCGTCGCGTCGGTTGATATCCGCGAGAAGCTGGGCGAGGTTAACATCAATTCCTTTACCTATCAACTGTTTATGGCGCCTCCGAGCTCGCTCATCCGCGGTTGCAGTGAGAAAGATTTTCACGTCCGCGTCTGGGAATACGACCGTCCCCATATCACGCCCGTCTGCCACCAACCCCGGGCTCCGGCGAAAAGAGCGTTGCAGATCGAGCAATGCTTGTCTAATCGGGGGCCGAGCCGCGAGCTCCGATGCCGCTGCCGCACAGCGCTCGCTTCGAATCTCCTCGGTCACGTCCTCGCGCCCGAGCATCACCCGTACCGGCTCGTTGCCCTCGCTCGCGGCGAAGCTGACTTCGAGGGTACCGGCAAGATCGACGAGGGCCGGCTCGTCCACGACACGGATCCCCCGGCGCTGCGCGGCGAGACCGAGCAACCGATAGATCGCACCGCTGTCGAGCACCGAGAAGCCTAGTCGATTTGCGAGGAGCTGGCTGAGAGTGCCCTTCCCGGTACCGACCGGGCCATCGATGGCGATCACCGGGACGCGAGGGGCCAAACCTCAGTGAACCTCGATTGCGAGGCCGGCGGCGGCGGCAACCGCGGCGAAACCGGGGAAAGAGGTATTCACGTTCGCACAGTCGAGGATGCGGATAGGCGCACCGGCGCGCAGTCCGGCCAGCGAGAACGCCATTGCGACTCGGTGATCGCCCTCGCTGCATACGTCACCACCTCCGATCGCGCCACCCTCGATGATGATTCCATCCGGGGTGGTCTCGGTTCGCACCCCCAGCGTCGAGAGACCTCTCGCCATCACCGCAATACGGTCACTTTCCTTGACCCGGAGCTCCTGCGCCCCGGTAAGGACCGTCTCTCCGCGAGCGCAGGCGGCTGCGACGAACAGAGCCGGAAACTCGTCGATGGCGAGGCTCACCAGCGAACACGGTATCGTGATTCCGTGCAGATCGCGCGGACGCACGCGGATGTCGGCTACCGGCTCACCACCGACATTGCGCTCATTCGTGAGGCAAATTTCAGCTCCCATCATCCTCAAGATCTCGATGGCACCGGTGCGCGTCGGATTGACCCCGACGCTTTCGATCACCAGACCGGAGCCGCTCGCGATCGAAGCGCCGACGATGAAGAACGCGGCCGAGGAGAAATCGCCGGGTACCTCGATGTGGGTGCCACGCAGACGCCCGCCCCCGGTCAGGCATACCGTGTCGTCTTGCTGCTCTATCGCATACCCGAAACCACGCAGCATTCGCTCGGTGTGGTCGCGGGTGCGGGCCGGCTCGCGTACGCATACCTCGCCGCTAGAGTAAAGTCCGGCAAGCAGCACACTGGACTTGACCTGCGCACTCGGGACCGGCATCGCGTAATGCAACGGGCGCAATCGCTGTTCGACTCCGCCGACGCGCAGGGGTGGGGTCCCGGCACCGGAGGTCTCGACCCTTGCCCCCATCGCGCTCAGCGGCTCGGCAATTCGCCGCATGGGCCGCGAGTTGAGCGAAACGTCACCATGCAGCTCGGTTGCGAAGCGCTGCCCGGCCAATAGGCCCGAGAGCAGGCGTATCGCGGTGCCGGAATTGCCGAGGTCAATGGGACCCTTTGGCGCCTGCAGTCCGTGTAATCCCACTCCCTCGATGACGACGTGCCCGCCGCTTCGCTCGATCGAAACCCCTAAAGCGCGAAACGCACCGAGAGTCGCCATGGTGTCCTCCCCTTCGAGAAACCCCGTGACTTCGGTCCGACCCTCGGCAACGGAACCCAGAATGACCGCGCGATGAGAAATAGACTTGTCGCCCGGCACCCGGATGGTGCCGTGCAGCACGCCACCGGGAGAAATCACGAAGATCTTCCCCTCAGCCATGAGCTGGTCTCAACCCTTCGACGGGACGCCCGCGGCTAGGCTCGCATCGAATCGCCCTTCGAGACTGCGTTCCCTCCGGGCGCGGGTGCAGGAGACCGGTGAACGCGCTCATCCGCCGATTGCCCTTCCCAGCTCATCGAGAAATCGCGAGTTCTCCGCCTCGAGGCCAGCGGTAACTCGTAGGTGAGTGGGCATGCCGTAGGCCTCGACCGGGCGAACGATGATTCCCTGTTTGAGTAAGATGGAATAGATCTCGGCGGCTCGCGGCCCAACGTCGACGCAAACGAAATTTCCCACCGAGGGTATGTAGTCAAGACCCAAGCGATCGAAGCCGGCCTTCAGGCAAGTCAGCTCCGCGCGATTATGGGCAACGCTGCGGGCCACGTGACCACGATCGTCTAAAGCCGCGGTCGCCGCCGCCATTGCGACGCCGTTCACATTGAACGGTTGCCGCACGCGGTTCAGAATCTCAGCGACCGCCGGGTCCGACACTGCGAAGCCGACGCGAAGCCCCGCCAACCCGTGCACCTTCGAGAAGGTACGGGTCACGATGAGGTTCGGGAACCGGGCCACCCAGTCCACGCAGCTCGGGTAATCGGCTTCACCCACATAGTCGTAATACGCCTCGTCGACCACCAGCAGAACGTGATCCGGCGTCGCCTCGGCCAGACGCTCTAGCTCGCTCGCACGGCTCCAGGTACCGGTGGGGTTGTTGGGATTGGCGACGAACATGACCCGGGTGCGCTCGTTGACCGCTGCCGTCATCGCATCGAGGTCGTGACCCCATTGGCACGCGGGAGTCACCACCGCCTTTGCGCCTACTGCCTGTGTCGCCAGGGCGTAGACCGCAAACGCATGCTGGGAGAAGATCACCTCGTGCTGGACAGTCACGAACGCTCTCACAATGAGCTCGAGCACATCATTCGACCCATTGCCGAGGGTGAGCGCAGCCGGCGGCACATCGAGCTCCGCCGCCAGCGCTCGCTTGAGCGCAAAGCCATTTCCGTCGGGGTAGCGAGAAATCTCGGTGATGCTCGCCTCGATCGCCGCCCGCGCCCGCGGTCCCGCCCCAAGCGGGTTCTCGTTCGAAGCGAGCTTGATCACCTCAGTCAGCCTCAGCTCGCGTTGCAGCTCCTCAATCGGCTTTCCGGGCTGGTAGGGACGCAAGCCGCGCACGCCGTCGGTTGCAATTTCCAGGAAGTCGCAGCTCATTGCGCCGAAGTCAGCCGCCGGCCCGCGGGTAGGAACCCAGCACCTTGAGCATCGCTGCGTCCCGTTCTATCTCCGCGAGGGCTTTGGCCACGTTCTCATCCTGCACGTGACCTTCGATATCGACGAAGAAGAAATACTCCCACACCGCCGCTCTGGAAGGTCGCGACTCGATTCTGGTCAAGCTGATGTCGCGACTCGAAAACGGCTTCAACAAGCGGTAGAGGGCGCCCGGCCGATTCTTCGTCGACAGCATCAACGAGGTCTTGTCACGCCCGCTCGGGGGAACCCGCCGAGACCCGATCACGAGGAAACGGGTGGTATTGTTGGGCTCATCCTCGATGTTCTTCGCCACCAGGTTGAGACCGTACGCTTGCGCCGCCACCTTGCCAGCAATCGCAGCCGCGCCGGTTTCCTCCAGGCAACGGCGGGCGCCTTCCGCATTGCTGCTCACCGCGTGCCGCGGAACCGCACCCAAGTGCGCATCCAACCACTTGCGGCACTGAGCAAGAGATTGCTGATGCGAGTAGATCGTCTTGATCCCTTCCAGCGCGTCGCTGCGACTGAGCAGAAAATGGTGGATTCTGAGCTCCACCTCGCCGCATATCGCAAGGCCGGATTTCACAAACATGTCGAGGGTATGATTGACCACCCCTTCGGTGGAGTTCTCGACCGGCACGACCCCGAAATCGCAGGCGCCCGCCTCCACGTCCCTGAACACCGCGTCAATGGTGTCCAGGGCCTCGGTGTTGACGGAGTGACCAAAATGGCGGAGCACGGCGGCCTCGGTGAACGTTCCCTGCGGCCCGAGAAAGCCGATTCGCATCGGCGTCTCGAGAGCTCGGCACGCCGACATGATCTCCTGAAACAGCCGCACGACCTCCTCATTGGACAGCGGGCCATCATTCGCCTCGCAGACGGCCCGCCGGACCGCCGCTTCGCGGTCGGGGCGATAGTAATCGACCCCCTCACCCTGGCGGTCCTTGACCGCAGCCACTTTCTGAGCCGCGCGGGCACGCTGATTGATGAGCCGCAACAGCTTGTGATCGATCGTATCGATCCGATCGCGCAGCGCTTTGAGCTGTTTGTCGACGCTAGCCATTCCCCCGGGACGATCAGCCCTCGTCCACAACCTTGTCGAGCCCCACCAGCCGCTCGCCCTCACCAAGGCTGATGAGCTTCACTCCCTGGGTATTTCGCCCGAGGACGCTGATCTCGGCCACCCGCGTACGCACGAGCTTTGCTCCGTCGGTGATGAGCACCACCTCGTCGTTCGCGCTCACTAGCAGCGCATCGACGACATCGCCATTGCGCTCACTGGTCCGGATCAAGATTATCCCGTGTCCTCCCCGACCCTGGAGTCGAAACTCCTCGATATCAGTGCACTTGCCGAACCCGTTCTCGGTCGCGCTCAGCACCACGCCCTCATCGACGATGATCAGGGAGATCACTCGCTCACCCTGGCGCAGCCGCATGCCACGCACTCCGCGCGCGCTGCGGCCCATGGGGCGCACCTGCCGCTCGTCGAAACGGATAACCTTGCCCCCACTGCTCGCCAGCATCACTTCACGACTTCCATCGGTAACCGCGACCCCGACGAGCTGGTCCTCAGGCGCAAGGTCAATCGCCCGGATGCCGCTACTCCGCGGTCGAGAAAAGTCCTTGATGGGAGTTTTCTTGACGGTACCGCTCTCGGTCACCATCAGCACGTAGCCAGGCTGCTGGAAATTCTCGATCGGCAGGATTGCGCTGATCCGCTCGTTTTCCTCAAGCGGAAGGAGATTGACAATCGGGCGCCCACGAGCGGTCCGGCTCGCTTGCGGCAGCTGATAGACTTTCATCCAGTACACCTGGCCCCGACTGGAGAAACACAAGATCGTGTCGTGCGTGTTGGCGAGGAACAGATTCTCGACAAAGTCTTCCTGTTTCATTCGGGTCGCCGACTTCCCTTTTCCCCCACGCCTTTGTGCGGAGTAATCGTCGATCGGCTGCCACTTGACGTAGCCGGCGTGAGACAGGGTGACCACCACCTCCTCGGGAGTGATGAAGTCCTCCGGGTTGAAGCCTCGATGGTCATCGATGATGTGGGTGCGGCGCTCGTCGCCATACTGCTCTTGAAGCGCGGCGAGCTCATCACGAATCACGCCCTTCAAGCGATCCGGGTCACCCAGAATCTCGAGGAGATCCTGGATCTTGGCGATAATCTCGTCGAACTCGGTAAGGATCTTCTCCTGTTCGAGCCCCGTCAGGCGTTGAAGCTGCAGGTCGAGAATTGCCTTCGCCTGCAGGTCCGAGAGTCGGTAGCCGGTTTCACCGAGCCCAAGATCGGGGTCGAGATCGTCGGGGCGCGAGACGTCGGCCCCCGCTCGCGCAAGCATGTCCGCGACGCTGCCCGGCGACCAGGTTTCCGCAACCAGTCGCTCTCTCGCCGCCGCCGGACTCGACGACGACTTGATGAGCTCGATGATCGGATCGATATTGACCAACGCCACCCCAAGGCCCTCGAGAATATGCGCTCGCGCCCGAGCCTTGCCGAGATCGAACAGGGTGCGGCGGGTGATCACCTCGCGGCGATGGCGAACGAAAGCCTCGACGATCTGCTTGAGATTCAGCAACCGCGGCTGGCCATCCACCAGCGCCACCATGTTGATACCGAACACGGACTGAAGCTGGGTGTGCTGGTAGAGATGATTCAACATCACTTCTGGAATCTCGCCCCGCCGCAGCTCGATCACCATGCTCATCCCGTCCTTGTCGGATTCGTCCCTGAGCTCGGAGATGCCCTCGATTTTCTTCTCCTTGACGAGGTCGGCAATCTTCTCGAGCAAACGAGCCTTGTTCACCTGAAAGGGCAACTCGGTTACGAGGAGACGCGGCCGCCCGCTCGGGCTTTCCTCCTCGGTCTCGACCGTGACCCGGGCTCGCACATAGATCCGCCCCCGACCGGTTTGGTATGCCTCGCGAATCCCCCGTGCACCGTTGATGATGGCTCCGGTCGGGAAATCCGGCCCCGGCAGAATCTCCATGAGTCGGGAGATATCGATGTCGGGGTCCTCGAGGTAGGCGAGGCATGCTCCCACGACCTCGCCGAGATTGTGCGGGGGGATATTTGTCGCCATCCCGACTGCGATGCCCGACGAGCCGTTGACCAGCAGGTTCGGTAACCGCGTCGGCAGTACCGCAGGCTCGCGTTCCGATTCGTCGTAATTGGGATTGAAGTCGACCGTTTCCTTTTCCAGGTCGGCCAGCATCTCGTGCGCGATCCTCGCCATGCGCACCTCGGTGTAACGCATGGCGGCGGGCGAGTCGCCGTCGACCGATCCGAAGTTTCCTTGCCCGTCGATCAGCATCACGCGCATCGAGAAAGCCTGCGCCATGCGAACCAGCGCGTCGTACACCGCGCTCTCCCCGTGCGGGTGGTACTTGCCGATCACGTCACCGACGACCCGGGCCGATTTCTTGTAGGGTTTGTTCCAATCGGTGCCGAGCTCTCTCATCGCATACAGGACCCGCCGGTGGACCGGTTTCAGGCCATCGCGGACATCCGGGAGCGCTCGCCCCACGATCACGCTCATCGCGTAATCGAGGTACGACTGTTTCATCTCACCTTCGATGTTGACCGGTAAGACTTCCTTAGCGAAATCGCCCATAGGTTGCCCTTTGTTTCGCGTCAGGCACGAGCCGCGCGCGCCCGCGGTTCAGGGCGGCGTGGACCGTCTCCGGCACGACAGATTTGAGTTGGGCTCGAGTGCACTTGCGCCCACGTAGAAAGGCAGAAATGGTACCATAGTTCGGTCCTCGGCCACACGCCTCAACCGCGCGTCATCGCGCATGAACAACACGGCCGGAACGGTCTTGAGGTCAG
>JBFHLI010000078.1:0-13259 GCA_041594935.1 Gammaproteobacteria bacterium
AGCTTGGGCTTGAGGGTCGCTACCCGGTACCAGGAGGGGCTGAAGATCGATCGGGACATTCGGGTCGCCTGGGTGCGAGTCCAGCCGAGCGCTAGCTAGTCCGCGGGGCGCCGGCCGACCGGATTCGATCGGGATGGCCGCACCAGCCCCGGGTGGGCAGAGGTTGCTCGCCCGAGGCCCATCTCTTCGCCCGTCGTGTTGTCGGTTGTCGGCTCACGCCCACCAGGTCCACAGGTGCAGGCGCAGCCAGTCTCGAAGCTCGTGGGTCCAGATCCAGGCGAGCGACCGGCGTTCGATGTCGATTTTGCCGATACCCTGCATCCCGGGCCGCAGGTACGGCGGCTGCTCCTCGAGGCGGGCCTCGACCCGAAAGAAGTTGCGTCCGCGGTCCACCTTCGAGACCGGCGTGATCCGCTCGACCACCAGGGGGAACCGGGCATCGGGCACCGAGGAAAGCGCGAGGTGACCGCGGCCGCCTTCCTCGATGACCGAGATCTCGCGCTCGTCGACCTCGAGAATCACTCGATAGGCGTCGAACGGAGCGAGCTCGAAGAGCACCTCGCCCCGCTCCACCGGGGATCCGAGCGCCTGGCTCAGGTCACCGGAGACGATGACGCCCTCGAAGGGGGCGGTGATCTGGGTACGGGCCAGCTGCTCGTCGAGCAGCGCGACTTGCGCCTCGGCTTGCGCGATCTGGGCGCTCAGGATCCGGGTTTGAGTCCGGTCGTGGGTCGCGAGCGCGCTGCGGTACTCCTTTACGAGCTGCTCGCGTTGACTGGACCATTTGACGCGCTCGAGGGTCAGGTCCCGATCGTCGAGGGTGCCGAGGACGTGGCCCTCCCCGACCAGATCGCCCGCGCGTAGCCCCGCGCTCGCGATGTAACCGTCCATGGGTGCGACGATCGCGCGTTGGATCGCGCCCTCCAGCGTGGCGGGGGCGGAGACGCGGTATATGCCGGTCGCAAAGCTGAGAAAAGCGGCGAGCCCGATCAAGCCCGCCGCCGCCAGCTTGAGGCCAGGATGGCGCGGACCGAGCAGCCGCTTGGTGAACTTGGTGAAGCCTTCGGCGAGCTTTGCACCGAACCAGCGGTCGTGCTTGCGCTTGTTCTCCAGAATGGGGCCGAGCAGGGACACGATGGCCTCGCAAAGCTCCACCGACGTGCGGTCGAACTCCCGCTCGGGCAACCGCTCGAGCGTGATGACACCGATGATCCGGCCTGCTTCGGAGAAGGGAATGGTGCAAATCACGTGCTCGCCGTGACGGCGGGCGAGGTGGGCGTGCGCTTTCGTGATGGCAGTGCGCTGGTCGGCCGGCGGCGGAAAGACCATGATCGTGTCCTGGTCGAGCGCCTCGTCCATCGCCGTCCCGATGTCGCGGATGAGGTTGGTCTTTTTGCCGAACTGGGCACTGTGGGAGAGGGCGCAAACTCGCATGTGGCGTCCGGACAGAAAGCCGAGGCTTACCCGCTCGCAGTCGAGGCGGCTCGCGAGCTCGGTCGCGGCCGCGGTCGCCGCGGCCTGGAAGTGCTCGTGCTCGACCACCATCGCGACCATCTCGAGCACCGTCACGAGCCGGCCGGTCACCGCCGAGGTTTCGCGCTGGACCAGGAACTCTAGCCAGGTGGAGCCCCACTGCAGGAGCTGCATGACCGCGCGCTGCTGCTGCTCACCCGGGCTCTCGACCTCGACCGCGACCACGCCGAACAACTCCCCCTCGACGAGGATCGGACACGCCACCTCGAGGGTCGGCACCGCGCCGCCGTCGCCGTTGCCTTGCTTGCCGCGCACCACCGGGCACTTCCGGCTCATCGCGAGCTTTGCGGCCGCGCTGAGCCCGGGGGTACCGCGGCTGCCGTCCGGCCAGAAGGCGGTCGGGGTTACCGTGCCCCCGCCGCTCGAGCCGAGCGTGACGAGCCCGCGACGGATGCTCGGCACCGTCTGGCACTGCTGGGCGAGCCAGGAGCGAGCCAGTGCCTCGAGGGTCAATGCGTCGTGTGCCATAGGGTTGCTTGCGACCGTGTACCGTGCCAGCCCTGCGCCCGGGCGCCAGGCTCCGAACGGAGGGTCGCTCGTCGGAGCGACTTCTTCCTCGCTCGTTGGATATCGGGAGCCCTGGAGTAAAGCTTTAGGAGGCCTGCTTGACCGGCGGTGCCCCGGGGCCGGGTGCCGATAGACGCGGGGAGTTAAGGCTCGGGGATGGCTTGCGGCTTGCCCGAGAAGAGCCGCCTCGCGAGCCAGCTTGCGAGCAAGGCGGCGAACAGGAGCGCGAGCCAGAGGAACCAGGTCATCTGATCGAGCCGATCCCCCACGAGGACCAGCAACGCGGTCACCGGCAGGATGCCGAGCCCGGTGGTCCAGCTGAACGTCCACCACGAAAGCCGCGTGAGCCCGGCCAAGTAGTTGACGAGGTTGAACGCGATGAGGGGTACGAACCGGGCGAGAAAGATCGCCTGGGCGCCGTGCTCATCGGTCCACTCGTCCAGCACGTGGTAATTCCGGCGCGCGATCATGACCTCGACGAACGGGCGCCCGAAGCGGCGCGCAAACGCGAACGCGAGCAACGCCCCCAGCATCGCACCCACCCAGGTGATCACGGTCCCCCAGAAGGCGCCGAACACCATGCCGTTCGCGATCGCGAGAAATTCGGCCGGAAACGGAATGAACGAGTGCACCACCATCAGGCCGATCGAGGCCAAAACCGCGAGTGGTCCCCAGGATTCGATGGTGACCTCGATCCGGGCGATCCAGACCGCGGGGTCGAAGTCGAGATCGAGCACCGTGACGACGGCGAGACCGCACACCAGGCAAGCCGCCAGTGCCGCAACTACCGCCGGGCGCTCGGATAACATCATTTCCCTCGGCGCCGCCACGAACAACCGCCACCATCAAAACATGTCCCTCGGAGGCGGTCAAACGATCCGGGCCGTAAGTGGCCAAGCACGGGGAACTCGGGAGAGAACCCGTGGGAGCGCGCGGCTTGCCCGCGTCCGATTCCATCTTTCGGGTGCCACCGCAGGCGCGCTGGGTACGGGGAGTAAGAACACGGGCTCGAGGTTTTTCTCCCCGAGTTCTCCGTGGTTCCGGATGGCGCGTCGGTCGAAGAGGGGATCCCCGTGCCCCCGCCGTGCAACTTCTTCCTTGCCATCTGCTAGCGACACAGGAGCTATCCTGGAGCTGTTAGACTTCATAAAACTGGTTTAGCCATTCACGCAGAGGACATCCACATGCGACAGGTCGTGATCACGAAGGGTGAAGACGGCTATTGGGTTGCCGAGTGTCCGAGCCTACCGGGGTGCATCAGTCAGGGAAGCACCAAGGAGGAAGCGATCGTGAACATCAAGGAAGCCATCGCGGTGTACGTCGAAGCGCTCGAAGACGATCACTTGCCCGTTCCCGAGGACAACTTCGATGCCGTGTTGGTCGCCGTGTGACAAAGCTGCCGCGGATATCAGGGGAGGAATGTATCGCTGCGCTTTGCAAGGCCGGCTTCAAGCGAAAGCGACAACGAGGAAGTCACGTCGTGCTCCGTCGAGATGAACCTTTTGCACAGCTCGTAGTGCCGAATCATAAAGAGCTCGATCGCGGCACCCTACGCGCGATCATCCGCCAAGCGGGACTCACCGTGGAGCAGATCAACAAGCTGATTTGATGAGCGGCATTGATCCTCAGTGCAATTTTACCTCTCGGTGATCCCCGTGTCCCCCCCTGACGGCCCTTCGAACCGGGGCAGGGCGGTTACCCGGTGGCGATCGCCGTCTCGGCTTCGCGGGCGTGCTGCTGGCGCTCCCACATCTCGGCGTATAGACCCTTGCGGTCGAGGAGCGTCCGATGGGTGCCGCGCTCGGCGATGCGCCCGGCGTCGAGGACCACGATCTCGTCGGCGTGCACCACCGTGGACAGGCGGTGGGCGATGTACAGGGTGGTGTGCCCGCGGGCGAGCTCGTGGAGGTTCTTCTGGATGTCGCGCTCGGTGCGGGAGTCGAGGGCCGAGGTGGCTTCGTCGAAGAGCAGGATGCGGGGGTGCTTCAGGACCGTGCGCGCGATCGCCACGCGCTGGCGCTCGCCGCCCGAGAGCTTTAGCCCCCTCTCGCCCACTACGGTCTGGTACCCGTCGGGCAGGCTCTCGATGAACTCGTGGATGTGAGCGAGCTTTGCCGCCGCCTCGACCTCGGCCTCGGTTGCGCTCGGACGCCCGTAGCGGATGTTGTAGTACAGGGTGTCGTTGAAGAGCACGGTGTCCTGGGGCACGACGCCAATCGCGGCGCGAAGCGATGCCTGGGTAACTGAGCGGATGTCCTGGCCATCGATGCGGATCGAGCCCTCGTCCGCATCGTAGAAGCGATAGAGCAAACGGCTTATCGTGGATTTGCCGGCGCCCGAGCGACCGACGAAGGCGACCGTCTTTCCGGGCGGCACCACGAATGAGATCGCTTTCAGGATCGGGCGTCTGGGGTCATAGCCGAACGACACGTCGTCGAATCGCACCTCGCCTCGCTCGGCCACGAGCGCCGCGGCGTCGGGCGCATCGGCGATCTCCACCTCCACCCGCAACAGCGCGAGCATGTTCTCGATGTCGATGAAGGCCTGCTTGATCTCGCGGTACACGAACCCGAATATGTTGAGCGGCTGGTAGAGCTGCATCAGGTAGGTGTTGGCCATCACGAAGGCACCGATGCTCAGGGTGCCGCTCACGATTCCGCGCGCGGTGATCAGCATCACCAGGGTGAGTCCGACCGAGATGACCGCCGCCTGGCCGACGTTGAGAATCGAAAGCGAGGTCTGGTTCTTGACCGCCGCCTCCTCGTAGCCGGCGAGGGAGCGATCGTATCGCCTGGCCTCGTGTGCCTCGTTGCCGAAGTACTTCACGGTCTCGAAGTTGAGCAGGCTGTCGATGGCCTTGGTGTTGGCCTCGCTGTCTTGCTCGTTCATCCGGCGCCGGAACTGGATGCGCCACTCGGTGACGTACATCGTGTAGACGATGTAGGCAATCACGGTGGCCACCGTGACGAGTGCGACCTCGAGGTCGAGCAGTCGCCAGAGGATCACGAAGACCAGCGTGATCTCGATGAGGGTCGGCACGATGTTGAACAGACTGAACCGCAGCAGGAGCTCGATCGCGCGGGTGCCGCGCTCGATGGAACGGTTGAGGCCACCGGTCTGGCGCGTGAGATGAAACCCGAGCGAGAGCTGGTGGAGATGGCGGAAGACCTCGAGCGCCACGGTGCGAATGGCGCGCTGGCCCACCTTGGCGAAAATGGCGTCCCTCAGCTCACCGAAGGCAAGCGATAAGATGCGCGCTCCCCCGTAGGCGAGGATGAGCCCGAGTGGCAGCACCAGCACCCCGGCGGAGGAGGTGGGTCCGAGCGCATCGACGGCAGCTCCGTAGAGGATCGGCACATAGACCAGTGCACCCTTGGCCGCCGCCAACATGGTGAGCGCAAGCACCACTCGAACGCGAATCTCGATCTGGTCACGGGGCCAGAGATACCCGATCAGGGACCGGAGCGTCTCGAGATTGCTGCGGGGTGCGCCACCTTGCGGAAGGTCCATCGAGCCGATACCTGATCGAGCCAAGGCCACAGTGTATAAGAAGTGCGGATCGGAAGACGGAGTACGCGCGGGCGCGGGCGTGCCGGTGGCTATAATGGCCGGCGCGGACCACCGCCGACGGAGACGTCGGCTTGACCGGCGAGGGGGTAAACCATGAGCGATGAAGATCTCTGCTATCTCGGCGCGGTAGAGGCGATCGAGCGGTTCAAGGCGCGCACCCTGTCGCCGCTCGAGCTGATGCGCTCAATCATCGCCCGCGCCGAGGCGATCGAGCCCCGCATCAACGTGTTCACCTACACCTTCTACGAACGCGCGCTCGAGCAGGCGCGACGGGCCGAGGAGAGGTACGCGAAACGCGGGTCCCGGCTCCGCCCGCTCGAGGGTCTGCCGGTGGTGATCAAGGACGAGAACCTGATCAAGGGTGAGCGCACCACGTCCGGCTCGCTCATCTTCAAGGACCGGGTCGATCAGAGCACCTCGCTCTCGGTCGATCGGATCCTCCGGGCCGGCGCGATCATGCACGCCCGCTCGACCGCGCCGGAGTTCGCCTGCGCCGGGGTCACCCACTCGAAGCTCTGGGGAGTGTCGCGCAACCCGTGGAACCGGGATTTCACGGTTGGAGGCTCCTCGGGCGGCGCCGGGGGGGCGCTCGCGGCCGGCACCACCACGATTGCGAACGGCTCCGACATCTGGGGGTCAATCCGGATGCCGGCGTCGTGCTGCGGCATCGTCGGCTTCAAGCCGCCCTATGGCCGGGTCCCCGAGGACAATCCGTTCAACTTCGACCCCTACTGCCACGAGGGGCCGATGGCGCGCTACGTCGCCGACGCCGCCCTGCTCGAGAACGTGATGGCGGGCCCTCACCCCCAGGATCTCACCAGTCTGCGGCCGAAGCTGCGCATTCCAGGGAAGCTCGCCGGCATCGCGGGCTGGAAGGTGGCCTATTCGATGGACCTCGGCTACTTCGAGGTGGCTCCGGAGGTGGTCGCGAATACCGAGCGCGCGCTCCAATCGTTTCGCGACCTCGGCGCGACGGTCGAGGAGGTCGCACTCGGATGGACCGACTCCACCCTGACCGCGGCCTCGAATCACCTCGGGCACATCTTCGGTAACTACGTCGCCGCCCATCTGCCGCGCCACCGCGAGGCGATGACTCACTACGCCCGGAGCTTCGCCGAGTTCGGTCGCCGCACCACCGCGGCCGAGTTCATCTCCGCGATGGAGATCGCGGGGGAGATGTACGCGACGCTCGGGCCGATGCTCGAGAAGTACCGGGTGCTGGTGTGCCCGACCCTCGCGGTTCCGGCGGTTGCCGCCGACTACGACCCGGGGGTCGACCGCTGCACCATCAATGGAGTCGAGGTGCACCCAGTATGGGGCTGGACGATGACCTATCCGTTCAACGTCATGGGCCGCTGCCCGGTCATGAGCATGCCGAGCGGGCGGGCCAAGAACGGGGTGCCCACCGGCATCCAGATCGTCGGGCGCACCTACGATGACGTGAGCGTGTTTCGCGCTGCCGCCGCTCTCGAGGAGGCGAACCCGCGTTTCGATGTTCCGGAGCGGCGGCCGGCACTTTGAGTTCTTGGCGCTCCTAGGCAACCGGCTTGTCGGCCGGCTCGGACCGTCGAGGGCGCCGCCGTGGAGGCTCGTGGTTGACTGAGCCCGGTGATGTCCCGCGAGCGTCGCGGTGGGCGTCGCTCGGCGTCCTCACCGCGCCGGGAGAGACCACACCGGCGCGGCACCGTTTTGCCATCTTGCTCATCACGCTGAGCTCGGTCGGGTTCAGCTTCGCGGGACTCATCATCCGCAGCATCGAGACCGCGACGATCTGGCAGCTGAACTTCTACCGCAGCTTCTTCATGGGGCTCCTGCTTCTCACTCTCGCGGGGGCTCAGTACGGGAGAGGTCTGGGACGGGTCTTCCGCCGGATCGGGCCGCTCGGGCTGATCGCGAGCTTTCTCATCGGCATTGCCCCCATCTTCTACGTCTTCGCGATGACGGAGACGACCGTTGCCAATGCGCTGTTCATCATCGCCACCGTGCCCTTCTTCACCGCGGTGCTGGCGTGGCTGTTTCTCGCTGAACGGGTGCGGACCGGGACCTGGGTGGCGATGGCGGCGGCGGCGGCCGGCATCCTGGTGATGGTGGGGGAAGGGCTTGCGGTCGGATCTCTGTTCGGCAACGCGATGGCGCTGCTGGTCGCGTTGCTGTTCTCCTGCTTCGCGGTGATCGTGCGCCGTCAGCGTGACGTGGACTTGTTGCCCGCCCTGGTCCTCGGGGCGCTGTTCACCTGCGTCGTATCTTTATTCGCGACCGGCGGAGCGCTCGCGATCAGTACTCATGACCTGCTGCTTTGCCTGGTATGGGGTGCCGGGATCTCCGGGCTGGTCGGCAACTGGCTGTTCATCAAGGCCGCGCGCCACCTCGCGGCGGCGGAGGTGACCCTGCTCATGATGACCGAGTTCGTGCTCGGGCCGATCTGGGTCTGGCTGTTCGTGGCCGAGGTGCCGGGGCGCTACACCCTGATCGGCGGCGCTCTGGTGCTGGGCGCCGTCGCGGGCCGCGCCATCAGCGATATCCGGGCCCGACCTGGTTGAGCTCCTCGGCGCGGGCACCGGGCGTTGCACCCGAGGATACCGACCCTTGGCGCTCCCTACGGGTCGGACCACGAATGATTCCGGATGGGGGCGGCCTGCGTCGCAAGCCGCCGACCGGATTCGGCCATCGGCGGGTCGGGCAAGCTATCGCTAGCCGGTCCCGGTGCCGAGCTGAGCGGTGACGGACCGTGCGCTCTCGAGCTCGAACCCGTAGAGCCGAGCCGCGTTGTCGGCAACGATCTTTCGTTTCTCGATATCGGACACGCCCGCGAAGGTTCGCTCGATGACCTCGCGGGAGTTGGGAAACGTGCCTTCGTCATGGGGGTAATCGCTCCCCCACAGCAAGCACTCGGCGCCCGCGTATAGCAGGTTTCGAAGCGCGATCGGGTCATCGCTGAAGGTGACGTGTCCCTGGCGGGCGAAGTACTCGCTCGGCTTGAGGTCGAGCTTGGGGCGAATCCACATGTGCTTCTTGGCGTACTGCTCGTCGAGCACGTAGAGCAGCCAGGCAAGCCAGCCGGCGCCGCACTCCACCACCACGAACTGGAGCGCCGGGTAGCGCATCAGCACCCCGGAGCTGATCAGGAGCGAGACCGGGCTCATGCCGTCGATCATGCTCCTCGCCATCAGGTCGAGCGCACCCCCGGTGCCTTCCTCCTCGCCCCAGTCCTCGGGGTACTGGTCCACGCTGTTGGTGAAGGCGTGAAAGCTCACCACCAGGCCGAGCTCCTGGCACACCGCCCAGAAGGGATCGTACGCCGACTCACGGTAGGGGCGCTCGCTCATCGTGATCGGCACCATGACCGCGCGGTACCCCTTCCTGGCCACGCGCTTTGCCTCCGCGGTCGCCTTCTTGATGTCCGCGATCGGCACCACCGCGACCGGGGCGAAACGTTGCGGTTCGGACCCGAAGATCTCCCACAACCAGTCGTTGTAGGCCTTGGCGAGGGCAAGCTGATACGCGCGGGTCGGCGAGTTGTAGATGAACAGGGACTCGTTGGGGTAGATGACCTCCGCGCTCACCCCGTCGCGCTCGAGGTCTGCGAGGCGACGCGCGACGTCGCGTCCTCCGGTCGGGTCGTTACGAAACTCTCGATCCTGGTCCTCCTCGTCCGCCCGCCGCTCGGCGAGGTCCAATCTTCGCGGCCGCTTGCCGTGGACCAACCGATAACGGCTGCCGTCCTCGCGCACCTCGATTCGCGGCGCCAGGTGGCGAAAGCGCTTGGGCAGTCGCTCCTCGTAGAGCGCCGGCGGCTCCTGCACGTGGGAGTCAGCGGAGATGATCCTGATCGTCTCGGGCATGGGTCGGTCCCCGGGTGTGAGCCGCCGGCTCGGCCGCGCCCATGATGCCGGACAAATTGGCCCTGGCCATCGATCGCTGCCGGCCCGAGGCTCTCGGCGTTTCCCGGCCGAATACAGCTTCCCCATATTTGCCAATATGGGTATTATGTATTCATGAAGACGACGATCGAGATCCGGGATGAGTTGCTGATGCGGGCAAAGAGGCACGCGAAGGGTACCGGGCGGCCGTTGCGGGCGGTGGTCGAAGAGGGCTTGCGCCTGGTGCTCGCCAACTCGTCGCGCAGTACGCCTTATCGGCTGGCGGATCGCAGTGTCGGCGACCCCGACGCCGGCGATCCGCTGGAGATGTTGTCCTGGCAGGACCTGCGTGAAGAGATCTATCGCGGGCGTTCTTCGGGTTGAACGCCGTCGATACCAATATTCTCGTCTACGCGCACCGCAGAGAATCGAGGTACCACACCGCAGCAAGCCGACTCATGCGCTCGATGGCCGAGGGCGAGAACCCCTGGGCGCTTCCCTGGCCGTGTGTGTATGAGTTCTTCAGCGTGGTCACGAACCCTCGTATCTGGAAGGCCGCCGCCACGACCCCGGATCAGGCATGGCAGCAAATCGAGGCCTGGACCGGCTCTCCGTCAATATCCTTGATCGGCGAGACCGATGATTTCCTCGCGGTGCTGCAGGATTTCATGCGAAGGCCAAGGAACCGCGGCCCCATCGTCCACGACGCGCGGGTCGCCGCGATCTGCGTTGCTCACGGCGCCGAGGTGCTACTGAGCGCGGATAGAGATTTCGCTCAATTTCCGGAGCTTCCGGTTCGCAATCCGTTCACCTCGACCGGAGGTGCGGTGGCCTGACGGGTCGGTAGCGCGGCGCTCGCCGCTCAGGCGATGAGCTCCAGCGGGGGTTGCTCGTTGGCGGCGAGGGCTTCGACCGTCTCTTCCACCAATGCGGGCACCGGATCGGTCGCAGTCTCGATCTCGGAATTCGATCCGGACTCGTTCTCGCCGGCCACCGCGCCGGCCGAGAGCAGGACCGAGCTGAAGATCTTCAGCTTCAACGAGAGGTCAATTGAGGTGGTTTGCTCGCCGGGGCGACCGGCCGCGGCGCCCTCGCCGAAAGCCTCCAGGAGCTTGGCGAGAAAATCGGAGATGAGTTCCAGGAAGTCGATCGGTGCCGCCGCGACCGGCGGCACCGGGCCGGGCTCTTCTGCGGCGGACGGCGGCATCTCCGCATCCGGCGCCGGCGCCGTATTCTCGGCGATGACCGGCGAAGCAGAGCCGGAAACTGCCACCGGGTCCGAGTCCGTCGGGGCGCTACCCGCGGTGGCGGACGGCCCGGGGAAAGCGATCGCGGTTACCGCGGGCTCGATGCTTGCCGGCGCCACCGGTGCCGCCGGCGCCAAGGCGAACGGCAGACCCGACTCGGCGTACGTGAGCTTCTCGCGGACTTTCAGCTTCAGCGCGACCTTGGCGAGCTGCTGTCCGTCGACGTTCAGGTCGCTCGCGGCAGCGAACGCACCGGCGAGGTCGCCGGAGAAGAACTCGCTCGCCAGTTCCCCGGCTTGCTCGACCACCGCTTGAATCGCGGAGAGCTCGTCGGCGCTCAGCTCGCCCTTGATGCGGATCGCGATGCGACTGGAGCTTCGCGCCTGCACGTGCAGTTCGCTCACCAGCTCGCCGTCGTCCTTCGATTGGGATGCGCTGGCATCGACCGATTCGCCCGCCTGGAACTTCAGCTTCACGACATCGCCTTCCTGGGTCTTGATGAATAGCGTCGTGCGCTCCGAGCGGCTATACGAGAGCCTCCCTGCGAACTCCCGCTCCGGAGCGGAGTCGGCGGTCGTGCGCTTGGCTTCAGCCGAATCCCTCGGCGCCGGCGCTCCCGCGTCGTGCAGGAAACCCAGCTGAGCCCGCTGATCCAGATGGCCCAGGTTGAGGGCGGTGAGAGACTCCATGGCAAACGCTCCGGCGTAGACAAGTTTTGTATGGCGTATTAGTCGGCCGGGGGCCTCGGGGACTTGAGGCTATCTCGCGAGCGGACCTCACCGCCCCTTCCACCGAGGGTCTCGTTTCTCGGCGAAGGCGCGCGCACCCTCCTTCATGTCCTCACTCTCGTACAGGGTCTTCACGGTTGCGATGGCCTTCGAGTTGACGAGGTCGAACGCTGCTTGCACCTTGAGGTCTTCGGTGTGCCGCATCACGTCCTTGACCGCGGCAAAGACCAGCGGCGGTCCGCTCGCGAGCAGCTCCGCGATTGACCGGGCGCGCTCCATGAGGCGCTCGCCCGGGACGACCTCGTTCACGAGCCCCCATCGGAGTCCCTCCTCGGCCGGCATCCAGCGCCCGGTCAAGAGCATCTCCATCGCGACGTGATAGGGGATGCGGCGATGGAGCTTGATCGTGGCCGCGTCGGCGAGAGTGCCGGCCTTGATCTCGGGCAGTGAGAAGCGGGCGTGCTCGGCCGCGACGATGAGATCTGCCGCGATCGCGAGCTCGAAGCCGCCGCCGACCGCCATGCCGTTGACGGCGGCGATCACCGGCTTGTTGAGGTCGGGGAGCTCCTGCAGCCCACCGAATCCACCGACCCCGAAGTCGACCTCGGTGTCCTCGCCGCCGGCGACCGATTTGAGATCCCACCCGGCGCAGAAGAACTTCTCACCCCCGCCGGTGATGATCGCGACCCGCAGCTCGGGGTCGTCTCGGAAGGCAAGAAACGTGTCCCCGAGCCGGCGGCTGGTCGCGCCGTCGATGGCGTTTGCCTTCGGCCGGTCGAGGGTGACCTTCAGGATCGGTCCGAGGCGCTCGGTGCGAACGGTGTTGTCTTGGGTCATGGGATCTGCTCTCCGGTTTGAAACGATTTTGCGCCGGTGGTGGCGGCTGCCGTCGCGCGGGCTTGCACCCGCGGGGGGAACGAGGGAACCGAGGGCCATGGCGCCCCGCCGCCCAGCCCGGAGGTCCCGCCGCTCACGGGCGTGCCGGCGAGATGGGAACGGTGGCGCGCGTGCCCGGATCGGGTGGTCATCGGCGCCGCCTTTCAAAACCAGTCCGGAGCCGAAATAATCGAGCCCTCGGCCGCGACACGCGGCGCCCGACTCTCATTGCACCTCTTGCTCATGCCATGGCACGCGCATTCGTCCTCGTTCTTGCCCTGCTGCTCGGCCTCGCCGCCGGCGGGTGTGCCGGCGATCGGTCGAGCGAAGGCTGGTTGACGCGCCCGATGCAGCCTTGCCCGTCCACCCCCAACTGCGTCTCGAGCGAGGCCGAGGACGACGTCCATCGGGTCGAGCCCCTACGCTACCAGGGTTCGGCCGCCGCGGCGATGGACGCCCTGGCGCGGCTCATCGAGGCGATGCCGCGCGCCCGTGTGGTGTCGCGCTCCGAGCGCTATCTGCACGCCGAGTTTCGCTCCCGCTGGTTTCGCTTCGTCGATGACCTGGAGGCTCAGGTTGCCGACGGGGGGCTCATTCACATCCGCTCCGCCTCGCGCATCGGCTACGGTGACCTCGGCGTCAACCGGCGCCGGGTCGAGGAGATCCGCGCGCGCTTCGAGTGAGCATCTCGGGCGTCGGGCGGTTCGCGTTGCCATGAGCCCGATGCCATGAGCCCGATGCCATGAGCTTGGGGCTCACCGCCCTCGTTCTGCTCGCGGCGCTTCTGCACGCGACCTGGAACGCGCTCATCAAGACCGGGCGCGATCGCTTGATGAGCCTCATCATCATGATGAACGTGGGCAGCCTGCTCGCGTTCCCGGCGTTGTTCCTCGTGCCGTTGCCACGACCGGAGAGCTGGATCTTCCTGCTGCTCTCCA
>JBFHLI010000079.1:0-13043 GCA_041594935.1 Gammaproteobacteria bacterium
GAGCTGGCACGCCGCCGGGCAGATCCACACCATCTCGTCCGACCCGAACATCTCTCGCCTACAGGGTTACACGATCAATTTGTACCGGGAGATCGAGCAGACCTCGGGCCAGTCCGTCGGCATGCACTCCACCGGCGGCTTCTACCTCGCCTCCAATCAGGACTGGTTCGACTATCTCAAGCGCGAGCGCTCCAAGGCCCGCTACATGGGTCTCGATCAGGAGTTCATCTCGGTCGAGGAGGCGGCCCGGCGCCACCCGCTGATCGACCCCGCTCGATACATCGCCGCGCTGTGGGACCCCCTCGACGGCGATATCGATCCGTCCGGGGTCACCCACGCCTACGCGAAGGCGGCGAAGGTGCACGGTGCGGCCTACCGCACCCGCACCCCGGTGCTGGAGACCAACCCGCGGGTGGACGGCACCTGGAACGTGGTAACGCCGAGCGGCACCGTCCACGCCGAGATGGTCGTCAACGCGGGCGGGCTCTGGGCCCGGGAGGTCGGTCACCTCGCAGGCCTCAACCTCCCGGTGCAGCCGATGGAGCATCACTACCTCGTCACCGAGCCCATCCCGGAGATCGTCGAGCGCGGTCGCGAGCGGCTGCCGGCCGGCATCGACTACGAAGGAAACATGTACTTTCGCCAGGAGGGCGAGGGCATGCTGCTCGGCACCTATGAGCCGCGGGCGACGCCATGGTCGATCGGCGGCACCCCGTCAGACTTCGGCCACGAGCTCCTCGAGCCCAAGCTCGACCACATCGCGGAGCGCCTCGAGCTCGGGTTCGAGCGCATTCCCGCCCTCGGCCGGGCCGGGATCAAGAACATCATCAACGGACCGTTCACTTTCGGCCCCGACGGCAATCCGCTGATCGGACCGATTCCGGGGCTCACGAACTACTGGGTCGCGGTCGGGGTCATGGCCGGGTTCTGCCAGGGCGGCGGAGTCGGGCGGTGCATGGCAGAGTGGATGATCGACGGCGAGCCCTCGATCGACGTCTGGGCGATGGACGTCGCCCGCTTCGGCGCGTTCGCCACCCCGGACTGGGGAACCACGAAGTCGGCCGAGAACTACGAGCGCCGGTTCGTCATGACGTTTCCGAACGAGACCCTGCCGAAGGGTCGCGGCCAGAAGACCACTGCCTTGTACGATCGGCTGAGCCGACTCGGCGCGGTCTGGGGCCAGGGCTTCGGTCTCGAGCACGCCCTGTGGTTCGCGGATGGCCCCGAGGATGCGCACGAGGAACCGACCTTTCGGCGCTCACGCGCCCACGATTACGTGGGGCGCGAGGTCAAGGCGGTGCGCACCGCGGTCGGGTGCATCGAGATCGCCAACTTCGCCAAGCACGAGTTCCGGGGACCCGGCGCCCACCCCTTCCTCGATCGCCTCCTCGCGGGACGCATCCCCAAGCCGGGGCGCCTTTCCCTGACCCCGATGCTGACCCCGAAGGGCAGGCTCTACGGCGATCTCACGGTGGCCTGCCTCGCCCCCGATCACTTCCTGCTGCTCGGCTCGGGGGCGATGCAAGAAGCGCACCGCCGGTGGTTCGAGGCCCAGCGGGCCGGGGCCGACCTCGCCTATCGAAACTTGTCGGATGCGTTGCACGGGATCGCACTCTCGGGCCCGCGGTCGCGGGATCTGCTCGCCCGGATCTCGAGAGATGACGTTACCTCCGAAGGTTTCAGGTTCCGCGATATCCGGCGCACCTTCGTCGGCGGGGTCCCGGCGATCCTCGCCCGACTCTCGTTCTCAGGGGAGCTTGGCTACGAGATCTACGTCGCCCCCGAGTACCAGCGCCGCCTCGCGGAGGCCATCGAAGAAGCCGGAGCCGAGCTCGGCCTTCGCTGGTACGGCGCACGCGCGTTAATGAGCCTTCGGCTCGAGAAGGGCTGGGGGGTATGGACGCTCGATTATCGTCCCGACTTCACCGCGGCCGAGTCCGGGCTCGACGCCTTCATCGACTGGAGCAAGCGCTTCGTCGGCAAGGACGCCGCCCTCGCCGAGCGCGAATCGGGCCCGGAGCGCAAGCTGGTCACGCTCGTCGTCGACACCGAGGACCTCGACGTCTCCGGCGACGAGGCCATCCTTCTCGAGGGAGAAGCGATCGGCTACGTCTCCTCCGGCGGCTTCGCCCACCACGTCGGCAAGTCGGTTGCGCTCGGGTACGTGCCAACCGTCAACGCGCGGGCCGGCGGTCGCGTCGAGGTGGAGATTATCGGAGAGAGGTTCCCGGCCGAGATCCAGGGGGCTCCGCTCTACGACCCCGACGGGGCGCGGATGCGCGCATGAGATCACCGCGGCAACGGCGCTCGTGGGTCGGCGCGATACGCTGACACCCGGAACCGCTCGAGCTTCGCCAGCGACTTCAAGGAGCTGCTACCGATGCGCGAGACGATCGCCAAAGAGGTGATACCCGAGCTGAAGCGCAAGCATCACGCCGGCAGCTGATGCGGTTCCGGCTCGTCGACGAACCATCTCGCTTGTCGTGCGCAAGGCACCGGACTATTCTGCCGTGCGGTGTCGCTCAATCACAGACGCTCAGGGGGAGGACGAGTCATGACGACCTATATCACTCAAGGCCGATTCACGCGTGAGGCCATCCAGGGCATGGTCGCAAAGCCCGAGGACCGGGCCATCGCCGTAAACGCGCTCGCCAAGGCGATCGGCGGGAAGCTGCTCGATTACTACGTCACCTTCGGCGAGTACGACTTCCTGGTCATCATTCAGGGCGGCCGGGGTAAAAGCGAGACCGACACGATGGCCGCGCTCATGGCGGCGGCGGCAAGCGGAGGCGTGACCGGTCTGAAGACAACAGTTGCCGTCACCTCGAAGGAGGCGATGAAGGCGATGCGCGCGGCCAAGAAGGTCCAGCAGGGCTTCAGGGCGGCGGGAACCTAACCTGGGCGCCCGCCTTTTCCGGAACGGCGCCAGCCCGAACGGGAGTCACTCCGGAAAACCGGCCTCGCGCAGGCCGTTCAGCAGATGGTCAAGATCGGACCGGTCCTTGTATCGCAGCGTCCTCGAATAGCTCGAGACGGTGAAACCGGGGTCGAGCTCGAGGGCGGCGGCGCGATGCTCGGCCGCGAGGTCACTCTCGCCCAAGCGTATGTGGCACGAGGCGGCGTACGCGTGGTGCCCCGCCTGGAGCCGCGGCACCCGCTTGAACACCTCGGCCGCCTTCGCGTAGCAACCGGCGGCGTGGAGCACGATGCCAAGGTTGGCGTAGTAGTTCTCGGGCTTGTACGGATCGAGGCTGAGCGCCTTGTTGACCCACTCGATCCCCTCCTCCGCTCGGCCGACATACGCGAGCAGGTAGCCGCGCTGCACCGTCAACCGGGTGTCGCTGGGGTTGAGCGAGAGGCCGCGCTCGTTATGGTACTCGGCCTCGTCGAACTTCCGCTGGATTAGGTAGACCTCGCTCAAGATCCGGTGGCACTCGCTGTCCTCCTCGTCGAGCTCCAGCGCCTTCTGCGCGTAGGTCACGCATCGTGTCCACAGGCGGCCGGGGTCCGGCAGGTAGCCGCGCACCCAGGCCTGACCGACGATGCACGAGAGCCACGCCCACGCCTGGGCAAAGTTCGGGTCCAGCTCTACCGCCTTCTCCAGGCGCTCGATACCCTCGATGCAGGCCTCCTTGGTGCCGACGTGATGCAACTCTCTGCCTTGCAGGAAGTAGTCGTAGGCCACCATCTGCTCGGTCGGCTTGCGCTTTACGCGCTCCAGGTCGGCCGCACTCACCCGCTCGGGCAGGGAGCCGACGATGGCGGCGGTCAGCTCGTCCTGCACCGCGAAGATGTCGTCGAGGTCGCGGTCGAAGCTCTGCGCCCACAGATGCTTCTCGGTGTGCGCATCGATGAGCTGAGCGGTGACCCTGACACGATTCCCGGCCTTGCGTACACTGCCCTCGATGACATACCGCGCCCCGAGGTCCTTCCCGACCGTGCGCACGTTCACCGCCTGCCCTTTGTGGACGAACGTCGAGTTTCTCGCGATCACCATCAATGAGTGAAATCGGCTGAGGCTGGTGATGATGTCCTCGGTAAGGCCGTCGGAGAAGTACTCCTGCTCGGGGTCACCGGACAGGTTGCTAAACGGCAGGACCGCGATCGACGGCTTGTCGGGAAGCGGAGCGCCGGTGGGTCGCCGCGCCCCCGCTTGCGGTTTCGAATCGAGCAAGACCTTGAACGCACGCACCGGCTGGGCGATGTTCTTGACCGTCTGCTCGCCCATGAACTCGAAGCCGAGCGCCGCGGTGTGGCCGATGGCGTCGTATACGGTGCCGGAGATACAGATCCCGCCCGGGTCCGCGAGGCTCTCCAGCCTCGCCGCCACGTTCACACCGTCACCGTAGATGTCGTTGCGATCGACGATTACCTCGCCGAGGTTCACTCCGATTCGGAACCGGATCCCGACCGCTTCCGGCGCGCTCTCGCCGCCCGCCTCGAGGCGACGCTGGATGCTGACGGCGCAGCTCAGCGCGTCAGAGGCGGTCCCGAAGTCGGCAAGGATCGCATCCCCCGCATAGTGCACGACCCGACCGTTGTGCGACTCGACCGCGGCGCTGATCAGGTCCAGGCCGTCGCTCAGCCGGCGGTGGGTGCCTTCCTCGTCCTCCCCGGTAAGCCGACTGTAGCCGGCCACATCGGCGTACAGGATCGCAGCGAGCTTGCGCGGCAGTCGTGCCTCCACCAGTGCCACTCCCTCCGCGAGGGTGCCGGACTTTACGGAATACTATCGCGGGGCCCGGCCGGCTGCGAGCGGGCTGGCCCGCCGCTAGCCGGCCCTGGGTCCATCGGTCGCCGGTCCGTTTGACCTAGTAGACCTTTCGGCTAAGACCGATGTCACACCTCATTGACCGGACTCAGACGCCGCGGCCCGCCGTCGCGCCTGCGGCCGCTCGGGCGCGTTGAATCGGCGGACAGGGCGAACTGCCGTAGGAGCAATAGACACAGCAGTTCCCCGCAAGCGGTCTCAGGAGCTTGCCGCAGCCATCGCAACCGTAGAAATACTGACACGCGTCGGTCGGCATCACTTCCGTGCTCCGATGCCCGCAATGCGGGCAGGTGAGAGTCGATTCTTGCTTCACGTGAGTCATGTCCTTTTTGCCTTCGCCAGCGCATAGACGGTGATTCCGACGAACCCGCCGAGGATGGGCAGCAATAGGTAATCAAGCCAGCCGACCGCAGCCGAGAGACCGAGGACGCCAAGGAGCACGGCAAGGATCGGCGTGAAGCAGCAGACCGCAGTAACGACGGTGCCGATCAACCCGGTACGCATCAGGGTGCGATTGCCCATCGAAGTCAGTCTGTCCTATCGCGAACGGTGGCGGCACCAGGTATGTAACCGGACTCGACGACCGTCGCCTTGATTCGCTCGAGGTCGGGCTCGACGCCGGGAGCGAAAACGAGAGTCGCATTCTGATCCTCGTAGCTCACGTCGCACTGCTCGACGCCCGGTAGCCGGCTGAGATTCAACTGAACCCCATAGGCACACATGGTTCACGTCATGCCGGTGATATCGAGCTCCACGACCGTCTGAGGCGCCGACCATACGATGAGCGGTAGTACGAGCAGGGAGACTGCAATCCGGTTCGTCATGAACAATTCCTCTAGGAGACTCCGAGCACAAGCGGGGCAAGGTATCGCACCGTGGTGGTGATGACGACGAGCGCCGTTGCGCTCCACAGCGTGCTGCGGGTAATGCGACGCGAGGTGGATCGCGCACACGCTGCCCCCTCAGCGCAAAACCTCCTCGGGTTGCGGTACTCGAGATAAAAGCCTACCCCCAGGCACGCGAGGGTAAACGCGAGGATGTAGGAGCTGTAGGGCGCGAGCGCGGTGAGACTCACCATCCACGCGCCGCCGAAACCGAGGCCGACCAGTACCAGAGGAACCACGCAGCACGATGAGGCCGCGAGCGCTCCCAGGATCCCGCCCAGAGCCAGCACACCTCGCGCAAACTCAGAGTCATGCTCGGGGGGTGAGTTCCGCGTCGTATCGAGAGTCTCTTCCATCGTCCTGTCTCTCCTCGGAGAACCCAGTATAGAATCTGTAGCAACTACAGATTCAAGGGCCCGGCGTGATGCCATCGAAATTCCCGCTCGGCATCGGTGCGCTCTCCGAGCGCACCGGCGCCCAGATCGAAACCATTCGTTATTACGAGCGCGAAGGGCTGATGCCCGACCCGCCCCGCACCGAGGGTGGCCACCGGCTCTACGATGAGGGGCACCTCAAACGCCTGACCTTCATCCGTCGCAGCCGTGAGCTCGGTTTCTCGCTCGATGCAGTGCGGGGTCTACTACGGCTGGTCGATGGGGGGCACTACACCTGTGCCGAGGTGAGGACCGTGGTCATCGACCACCTCGAAGTGATCCGGCGCAAGCAGGCCGACCTCGCGAATCTCGAAGAGGCCCTCGAGACGATGGCGGACCAGTGCAGCGGAGACGAGCTACCCGAGTGCCCGATTGTCGAAGCACTGTTCACGCGATGATTGGAGCGCCTCCCCGTGCTCGTGCTATGGGATGAAGCGCTATTCAGCACCCCTGAAGTCGCCGCCGAGACGCCTCTGCTCACGAGACTGGCCATCGTCGCGGTGTGTGAATAGCTGGGCGCCGCCGCACCCGTCCGGTTAGCATTCGCCACCGGCGGGATACGTATCGGGTGGCGGCGGTGGACATCGCACTGTACGGGCTCACGGTGCTCCTCTGGGGCACCAGCTGGCTGGGCATCAAGTACCAGCTCGGCATCGTCGCGCCCGAGGTCTCGATCGTCTACCGCTTCCTCATCGCGGCCGGCCTCATGCTAGTCCTCTCTCTCGCGACGCGCCGGCGCATGCGATTCTCGGCCCGGGACCACGGGTTCATGGCGCTCCAAGGGGTATGTCTGTTCTCGACCAACTACTTCTTCATCTACCTCGGCAGCCAGTATCTGACGAGCGGTCTGGTGGCGGTCGCCTTCTCGACCCTGGTGATCATGAACATCATCGGCGGCGCGGTGATGTTCAAGACCCCCGTCGCGGCGCGCGTCGGCCTCGGGGCCAGCTTCGGGCTCGGTGGCATCACGCTCGTGTTCTGGCCCGAGATCGTTGCCTTCGACCTGACCGCGGAGGGCACCCGCGGCCTCGTCCTGTGTCTCACCGGGACCGGATTCGCCTCGCTCGGCATGTTGACCTCGGCCTGGAATCAGCAGCGCCGCGGATTGCCGGTGTTTCAGTCCAACGCCTACGGAATGCTCTACGGCGCGGTATTCATCACCGGCGTCACATTCGCGCGCGGCAGCGACTTCGCGTTTGACCCCGCACCGGCCTACATCCTGTCGCTGCTGTACCTAGCCATCTTCGCCACCGTGGTCGGGTTCTGGACCTACCTGACCCTGGTCGGGCGGATCGGGCCGGGCCGCGCGGCCTATGCTACGGTCCTGTTCCCGATCGTGGCCCTCGCGATGTCCACCTGGTTCGAGAGCTTCTCGTGGACCACGCTATCGGCCGCCGGGGTCGCGCTGGTGCTCATCGGCAATGCCATCATCCTGACCAAGCCGCGTTCCGACGGCGGGCCATCTCCCTCAATCGCACTCGACGAAGAAAGGGCGAAAGCTGACCGGTGAGAAATCGGGACGCTGTCAAGCAAGCGCTGCGTCGACTAGGCCCGGCGCCGGCCAAATCTATCAACAAGTTCTCTGTCGACAAAACTTTTCCGGCCGGGCTCCGTTCTGCCGGCGGAGAGATGTTGCACCGGAGCGAGGGGCTCGAGAGACGAATTCGGGCGGGCGTTACCGAGGTCGGTTCGTGGCAACACAGGTCGCCTCACTCTGGCCGTGGCGGATGATCAAATCAGGCCCGGTGCTGGATGCCCGCAGGCACCATACCGTCTACTGTCGCGACGTCACCGGAGCGTTCGAGCATCAACTACCATCCCGGCGCCGACCGAAGCGGCAACCGGCTTCTCGCTGCGGCGGGTCACTCGAGCGCCTTGGCGACAGCCGCCTGGGCGTGAATGGCGGTCGTGTCGAACAGCGGAATGTCGGTGTGGCACTGCTCGACGAGCATGACGATCTCCGTGCAGCCCGCGATGACGCCTTCGGCACCGTCCTCGTGCAGCTGCTCGATGATCCGCAGGTACTCCCGCCTGGATTCGTCGCGAACCGACCCCACGCAAAGCTCTTCGTAGATGATCTCGTGCACGCGTTCTCGGTCCGCCTCGCAGGGAACCAGGACCTCGAGCCCGTGCCGCTCGCTAAGTCGACCCCGGTAAAAGTCCTGCTCCATCGTGAAGCGGGTCCCGAGCAAGCCGACGGTGCGAATTCCGGCTTGCTGCACGCGGCTCGCGGTTGCATCGGCAAGATGCAGGAGCGGGATATCGATGGCCGACTCCACCGCCGCCGCGACCTTGTGCATGGTGTTGGTGCAAATAAGCAGGAAATCGGCGCCGGCGGCCTCCACTTGCCGGGCATCGCGGGCGAGGAGCGCCCCGGCCGCTTGCCAATCGCCGCGGTGCTGCAGCGCCTCGATTTCGTGAAAGTCGACGCTCACCATCGCAATCCGGGCCGAGTGTAATCCGCCAAGGATCTTCCTGGTCTCCTCGTTGATGCACCGGTAGTAGAGCTCGGTGCTCTCCCAGCTCATCCCCCCCAGCAGACCGATCGTCCTCATGCCCCACCCCCGCGTCGTGAGACGGTCAAGAATTTGCCCAAGACTCAAGCTTGACGCTTGCCCATCTCACGCCTCGGGTGCAAGACTCGCTCCCGCCGCGTTGGATAGATGAGGCGAGTCAGTGGGATTCTACCGTTTCTACGAGACGCATATCTTTCCCCGCTTCCTCGACCTCGGGATGAGACCGCTCGAGCCCTATCGAGGCGAGGCGGTAGCCGAAGCCCGGGGCCGGGTGCTGGAGATCGGCTTCGGAACCGGCCTCAACCTTCCGCATTACACCGAGGCGGTCGAGCACCTCACCGCGATCGACCCGATGGATGCGGTGAAGAAGAAGGTGCAGAGCCGTATCGACGCGGTATCCTTTCCGGTCGAACGACACGCCCTCGCAGCCGATGGAGGTCTACCCTTTGCCGACGCGTGCTTTGACTCCGTCACGATGACCTGGACCCTGTGCACGATTCCCGATCCCGTCGCGGCGCTGCGCGAGATGCGCCGCGTGGCGCGACCGGGCGCGCCGCTGCTCTTCATCGAGCACGGACGGAGTCCCGATCCATCGATCGCCCGCTGGCAGGACCGGCTCAACCCGATCCAGAAAATTATCGGCTGCGGGTGCAACCTGAACCGGCGCATCGACACGATCATCGCGTCGGCTGGCTATCGCATCGAGACGCTCGATCGCTTCGATGCCGCCAGGGTACCGCGCACCCACGGTCACCTCTATCGCGGCGTCGCCAGACCGTGAGCACGATCGGCCGGTCCCGCGGTGAGAATTCGGCGTAACCGGGACGCTTCGCGCTCTCGCATCACGATCGCTTTCTGAGGCCAACATGCGGCAGGCTTACCTCGTCGACCAAGTTGAAGACATCGTGATCTCTGAGATCGTCGGTCTCGACAACCCGCCCCCTTCCAGCGGAAGACCTACGAGTTCGTTCAAGAGCAACGCCTCGGATCCCGATCGCAATCGAGGATAGAGTAGATGATCGATGAGATCGGAAAGTCGTTGCAAGGCGGCTGCACCTGCGGCGCGGTGCGTTATCGGATGACGAGCGAGCCGATGTACGTGCACTGCTGTCATTGCCGCTGGTGCCAGCGCGAAAGCGGGGCGTCCTTTGCGCTTAACGCGATGATCGAATCCGAACGGGTGGGGGTGCTGAGCGGAGAACCCGAGGTCGTGAGCACGCCATCGGCGAGCGGAAAGGGACAGAAGATCGTTCGCTGCCCGGATTGCCGGGTGGCGCTCTGGAGTCACTATGCCGGGGCAGGGGATGCGGTACGCTTCGTGCGAGTCGGTACCCTCGACGATCCGGACCACCTCCCCCCCGACATCCATATCTTCACCGCATCGAAACAGCCCTGGGTCGTCCTGCCGGCGGGCACACCGGCGTTCCCGGCGTACTACGACCGCGAGGAACTCTGGCCGAAGGAGAGCCTCGCTCGCCGCCGCGCGGTGCTGGGCGAGTGACCTCGGCGGCAGAAATCAGTTACGGAATCCGTACTCGAGCTCCCAGTAGCTCGCATTCAAGTCTGCGAGAGGCCCGCGCAGCTTCGCGAGCTCGCTTTCAGGGCCGTGAAGCTGCAAGTCCGTGAGCTCCACGATTCCGGAGTCCAGGAGTTCTTTGAGGAGCGCCCCGACATTATCGAGGTGGGCAAGGGCGCCGTCTCCATCCTTGTAACCTTCGCGACAATGGGCCTTATCGCCAGAAATGGTGAACCCGTAGTACAGACAGTCCTTTTCAGACTTGGTTAGCTTGATGAACTTTTCACAATAGCCCCGGAACTTATCCAGATTGCCCGCTTTGATCTTGAAATAGGGATGAATCGTCACGCACTTATCGTTGGTCGCCATTGCGCTTCCTCCTCGTTCTCTTGCCTAGGATACCTAGGCGGCACGCTGCCCCGACCGCCCCCGCTCCGGAACAGCATCGCTGAGGATTCGCTCTTCCGAAGCTTGGATGCTGGCACGTAGCCACTGACCGGTCACTCAAACATACGCGGAACTAGACCGGTTTCATAGGCTGAGTCAGTCGCGCGCAATGAGGATCAAGAGAGACCGTGATCGTCAGGACGGCGCCGATTATCCGCGGCGCTCTGGACGCCGGTTGGCAAGACTCGCTCGGGTGCTTCGCGCCGGTCCTCTCGGCTGATCACGCCGCGCCTCGCCCCACCCTCCGACGAGCCGATGGCGAGCCAAGAGTAGAGATGGGTGCGCTTCAGGCCGGCCTCGTTGCGGCCCGTCCGCTCAAACGATCATGCGCGGTTGCGCGGGCTCGTGTCGGCCGGCCTCGTCTGCGAACTGAGCAAAGGGCCGCGCCGACGTCTGAACCACCCACGTCTGAAACTCTCGTGCTGGGAGGGCGCGGCTGAAGTAGAAGCCTTGCGCCTCGTCGCACCCGTAGGCGCGCAGGAACGTAAGCTGCTCGATGTCCTCGACCCCTTCGGCCGTCATGCGCAGCCGCAGGCTCTGTCCCAGGGTCACGATCGTGCGCACGATGGCCGCATCGTCGGCATTAGTCACGAGGTCGCGAACGAAGCTCTGGTCGATCTTGATTCCCTTGAGAGGAAACCGCCGGAGGTAGCTGAGCGAAGAATAACCGGTGCCGAAATCATCCACGCTGACCCCGACCCCGATCTCTCTCAAGCTCCCGAGGGTGGCGACGCTGCGCTCGGTGTCGTCGAGCAGCGACCCTTCGGTGATCTCGAGCTCGAGCGAGGCGGGCTCGAGCTCGAATCGGTCGTTGAGGTCGCAGACCCGAGAGGCGAGAGCGCGGTGCTTGAACTGGGCGGCGGAGAGGTTGATGGAGACGCAAAGGCCTGAGAGCCCTTCCTTGCGCCACCGCCCGGCCTGCGCGCAGGCGCTCTCGAGCACCCACTCGTCCAGATCCAGAATGAGGCCGGAATCCTGCGCGACCGTGACGATCTCGCTGGCGGGAATCGGACCGAGCTCCGGGTGCCGCCAACGCACCAGGGCCTCCATGCCGACCGTGCTTTGCGCTCCCCAGAGCTGCATGCGGGGCTGATAGTGAAGCTCGAGGCCGCCGTCTTCCAAGGCCCGGCGGAGTGCCGTCTCGACGTCGAACTTGCGCCGAGTACGAGCCTTGAGCGCCGCGCTGTAGTACTGGACCTCACCGCGTCCGTCGCTCTTGGCATGCTTCATCGCCGCCTGGGCTCGCTCGAGCAGCATCGCCGGATCGTTACCATCGGTGGGGAAGCTGCTCACGCCGATGCAAACGCTGGCGTACACCTCGGTGTCTCCGAGCAGGAAGGGATGCGCGAGCGCCTGGCGGATGCGAGTCACCACCACCGCAACGTCTTCCAGGGTCCGCAAGTCGAGCAGGGCGACCACGAACTCATCGCCTCCCAGCCGGGCAAGGGACTCGCCGCCCTCGCGGGCGAGGTAGTCGGTTTCCCGTACACAGCTTTGAATCCGCTCGACAAGGGAGCATAGAAAGTGATCACCGAGGGCGTGTCCGAACGTGTCGTTGACGCGGCTGAAGTTATCTAGGTCCACGCATAGCACCGCCGCGTAGGTCTCGTGCCGCTTGGCGCTCGCGATGCCGCGGCGCAGGTAATCGAGAAAGATCGTTCGACCCGGCAGCCCGGTTAGCTCGTCGTAATGCGAGAGGTGGCGATGCACCTGCAGGACGTAGTTGATACGATGAACGAGGATCAGGTGATTGATCGGCTTCGTCACGAAGTCGGTGGCCCCGAGCTCGTAGGCTCGAAGGATCGACGCCTCGTCGTCGAGTGCGGTCATCATCATGATCGGGACCCGTCTTCCCTGTGGACGTTCACGAATGTCTCGACACGCCTCGAAGCCGTCCACGCCGGGCATCATGATGTCCAGCAGTACGACGTCGGGGTGCACGTTCTCGAACTGAGTGATGCCGGCGGCGCCGTCGCCGGCCTCGTGCACGAGGAAGCCACTGTCCTCGAGCGCGGTGCGAAGCGTGAGGCGTTGCGCCTCATCGTCGTCGACGATGAGCACCTCGGGGGTAATCGCTCGCTCGCGCGCTGGGTCCATCGCCGGCATCGCCCTGCCCACGCAGTCGGGGGGTTCCCGTTACAACGGCCGGGATTGGAAAAGACTTTAGTTCTTATCGAATCGGCCCGCGCGGCTTCGAGCGCGGTATCGGTGCACGGACCCGCCCTCGGGGCCCTCGCGCCTCGCGCTGATGTCGATCGTCGCCATGTACCGGTGAATCCCCTATTCTTGGCTTGGAATCTCCATGCCTAGCTTCAATCCGACTTCCAACGTCCTGCTCTGCACTCTCGCGCTGGTCGCGCTCACGGCCGGCGCCGAGGCGGCGCGGGCCGCCCCCTTGGCGGAGGCCGAGGTGCCGGAACCGTTGAGACCCTGGGTCGGCTGGGCGCTTCGCGGTCACGAGTCGGCCCGCTGTCC
>JBFHLI010000080.1:0-13007 GCA_041594935.1 Gammaproteobacteria bacterium
CCCTCACCGTGCGCCACGACCACCGGCAGCTTCGAGCCGTTCATTCCGGTCATGAACAACGAGGGGGAGGGCAGCACCTCGCACATTACGAGCCGCGCCTCGAATTGCTCGGAGCGATTGGCGAGAAAGCGCGGCCAGTGATTGGTGCCGGGTATGAGCTCAGTCAGCTGCGAGAACATCTGACAGCCGTTGCACACCCCGAGCGCGAACCGGTCGTTACGCTCGAAGAAGGCAGCGAACTGCTCGCGGGCGCGCGAGTTATGGAGGACGCAGCTCGCCCATCCCCCGCCGCCGCCGAGCACGTCGCCGTAGGAGAAGCCGCCGCAGGCGACCACGCCGTGGAAAGGCTCGAGCAAGGTTTCTCCGCTCAGCAACTCGCTCATATGAACGTCGACGGCGTCGAACCCGGCCCGATCGAAGGCGGCCGCCATCTCCACCTGTCCGTTGACCCCTTGCTCGCGCAAGATGGCGACCCGCGGGCGGGCCGTTCCGGTGAGCGGTGGCGCCGGATCCTCGAGCGGATCGAAGCTGAGTACGGCCCCGAGGCCGGGGTCCGCGTCATCGAGCAGCAGCGCGAACTCTTCGTCGGCGCACTCCGGATCGTCGCGCAGCGCCCGCATTCGCCAGCTCGTCTCCGACCACGTCCGCTGCAGCTCGACCCGGGCGGCGCGAAAGTGCGATTCTCCCCCGAGGCGGAAGTCGAGCATCTGCTCACGGCTCGGGCGGCCGATGAGATGGATGTGATCGGTGAGCTTCCCGGAGCGGCCGAGGCGCTCGATGACCGCGGCCCGATCGGCGCGGCGGACCTGCAGCACGGCTCCTAGCTCCTCGGTGAACAGGACCTCGCGCGGGTCGACCCCGAGACCGTCGAGTTCGATTTCAAGACCGCAACGGCCCGCGAACGCCATCTCGCACAGGGTCACGAAGAGTCCCCCATCGGAACGATCGTGATAGGCAATCAGGCGCTCGCTCCAATTGAGGGCTTGCACGGCCTCGAAGAAATCCGCGAGCGCTCGCGGATCGCCCACATCGGGTGTCTCGTCGCCCAGCTGATCGAAGACCTGGGCGAGCGCGGAGCCGCCGAGGCGATTGCGCCGTTGCCCGAGGTCGATGAACAGGAGTTCGGTCTCGCCGAGGTCGCGGCGCAGGGCCGGGGTCAAGCTCTGGCGAACATCGGCGACGGGTGCAAACGCGGAGACGATGAGCGAGAGCGGCGCGGTTACCGAACGCGAGCGGCCGTTGTCGTCCCACACCGTCTTCATCGACAGGGAGTCCTTTCCAACCGGAATGGAAATTCCGAGCGCCGGACACAGTTCCAGCGCGACCGCTTCGACCGCGTCGTAGAGCCCGGCGTCCTCGCCGGGATGACCGCAGGCCGCCATCCAGTTTGCGGACAGGGCCACGTCGGACAGGGCGGCGATGCGGGCGGCGGCGAGGTTGGTGATCGCCTCGCCCACCGCCATTCGCGCCGAGGCGGCTGGATTGATGAGGGCGAGCGGGGCGCGCTCTCCGATCGCTACTGCCTCTCCGACGAAGCCGTGGTAGTCGGTTGCGGTGACGGCGCAGTCCGCGACCGGCACCTGCCAGGGTCCCACCATCTGGTCGCGGCACACCAGCCCGGAGACGCTTCGGTCCCCGATCGTGATGAGAAACGTCTTGTCGGCGACCGACGGGAGCCGCAGCACGCGCTCGACGATCTGGCCGAGGTCGATGTCGGTGAGGTCCACGGGGGCGCGCGGCGGCTCGAGGTGGGTGGCCTCGCGATGCATCCGGGGCGGATTGCCGAGCACTACCTCGATCGGCAGGTCGATGGGAACGTTATCGAACAGCCGATCATGGAGGACCAGGTGTTGCTCGGCCGTCACCTCGCCGATGACGGCGTGGGGACAGCGCTCGCGCGCGCAGATCGAAGTGAAGTGCTCCAGGTCGGGCGCAGCGATCGCGAGCACGAAGCGCTCCTGCGCTTCATTGCACCACAGCTGCATCGGTGACATACCGGAATCGGCGCTCGGGACTGCGCGCAGGTCGAGCCGACACCCCCGCCCCGCGGCGTGCACCACCTCGGGCACCGCGTTGGAGATCCCGCCCGCCCCGACATCGTGAACGGATAGAATCGGGTTGGCCTCATCGAGCGCCCAGCATGCGTTGATCACCTCCTGGCAACGGCGCTGCATCTCGGCGTTGTCGCGTTGCACGGAGGCGAAATCGAGCTCCTCATCGCCGTGCCCGGAAGCGATGGAGGATGCCGCGCCGCCGCCCAGGCCGATGAGCATCGAGGGGCCCCCGAGCACCACGATCTTCGCGCCGGGCGGCAACGGCAACTTCTCGATCAAGGCGCGTCGGATGTTGCCGAGTCCTCCCGCGAGCATGATCGGCTTGTGGTACCCGCGAACTTCGAGCCCGGCCGCGCCCGGTACCGACTGCTCGAACGTGCGAAAGTAACCGGCCAGCGTGGGTCGGCCGAACTCGTTGCAGAACCCGGCCGACCCGATCGGCGCCTCGAGCATGATGTCGAGCGCCGAGGCGATGCGCGCAGGCCGGCCGTGATCGTGCTCCCAGGCCTGCTCGTGGCCGGGTAATCGAAGATTCGAGACCGAGTATCCCACGATCCCTGCCTTGCTCCGCGCTCCGCGCCCGGTCGCTGCCTCGTCCCGGATCTCTCCTCCCGACCCGGTGGCGGCCCCGGGGTGAGGCGAGATCGCGGTGGGATGATTATGGGTCTCCACCTTCATCAGGAGGTCGATCGCGTCTGCCTGCGAGCGGTAGCACCGGTCGGCTGCCGGGAGAAACCACCGCCCGCGGTGTCCGCACATAACGGCGGAGTTGTCGGCGTAGGCCGACAGCACCCGCCCCGGGTTTCGAGCGTGGGTTTGGCGGATCATCTCGAACAGCGAGTGGGGGCGGGGAGCACCGTCGATGGTCCATCCGGCGTTGAAGATCTTGTGTCGGCAGTGCTCAGAGTTGGCCTGGGCGAACATCATCAGCTCGATGTCGTTCGGGTTGCGGCCGATGGAGCGAAATGAATCCAGCAGATAATCGATCTCCTCCGGGCTGAGGGCGAGCCCGAGCGTAAGATTCGCGGACTCGAGCGCGGTGCGCCCCTGCCCCAGGATGTCGAAACCGGCGAGCGGGGTGGGCTTCGCATGTTGGAATAGAGCGGTGGCGTCCTCCGGCCGCGCGAGCACGGTCTGGGTCATGCGATCGTGCACCAGGGCGCCGAGGCGACCGAGTTGCTCGACGGAAAGCGGGGCTCCACCGCGGCGCATAGGCTGCCAGACCACACCACGCTCCAGCCGGTCTATGGCGGTCAGCCCGCAGTTGTGCAAGATGTCCGTCGCCTTGCTCGACCACGGAGTGATCGTGCCGGGTCGCGGGACCACTACGATCGCAGGTCGCGGTCGGCACGGTTGCTCCGCGTGGCCCGGATCGTGACCGAGCAGACGTGAGAGTTGCGCGCGCTCGGCGTTTCCAAGTGGACGGAGGAGCTCTGCGAAGTAATAGAAGCGCGCCGCTATCGACTCGAGATCGGGCAGCTCGGTGCGTAAGCGTTCCCGCCAGCGTTGCGCGCGAAACTCGGATAATGCCGGCTCACCGGGCAGGATCAGCACTGAGCGGTCGGTTCCGCGCGTCACCATGGGGGACGCGATCATACTGAATTCGACCGGGGAGATCAGGTGAAATACCGGCGCGCGCCCTATGCTAGAATTCCGAACCGGGCGACAGCCGATCGTCAAGGGAGAGCGACCACCATGGCAGATGACGATGACCCGGTGAATGAGGCGCAGGATTCGACCGACGCCGCCTCCAAGCCGGATGACGAGACGAAGCGGGTGACCAAGAAGGCGGCGCCGGCGCGCAAGACGAGCGCGTCGAGTGCGAAGAAGGCGACCAAGAAGATCGCGAAGAAGGGCGCCGCAAAGAAAACCACACCGGTCCGGGCCCCGGCCCCGGCCGTGGCCGCGGCGATGAGCGCGGCGACCGAGCCGGTTCCGGAGCCGGTCCCCGTCGTGGGCGGCGAAAGTCCGGGGGGCACGGCCCCGGTCTGGGACGACGATGAGGGCGAGGCCGGCTGGGTAGGAGTGCTGATTCAGTGGGGTCCGGCGCTGCTCCTGCTCCTGCTCGTGCTGGTGCTGGACAATCGCTCGGCCGGCGAGGGCCAGGCGAGCCTCACGCCCGAGACGGTGCCGGCGGAGGCGCCGCTGCCCGCGCTGGCCGACGCCGTCGTGACGTCGGTCACCGAGGCGGGCGTCTCGCCCGGCGCGATCCCGATGCCGACCTTATCCGACCCGTATCTGAGCGGGCAGGCGGGCGCCCTCGAATGGGGCCTGCAAGGCGTCGACCCCTATGGAGGCACCGACCTGTGGCCGAGCGCGCCGCTCGAGGACCCGGGCGCCTTCTACTGGGGTCCTTCCGCGGCGAGCGGTCTGCCGCCGCTATCGCTGGAGGAATCCCCTCCCGCGCCGTAGCGGCGTTCGCATCGACTCAGTCGATCCGCTCTACCTTGAGAAGAAGGGTATGGTCCTGCGCGTCATGGTCCCGGGTGCGGTAGACCGTTCCCCCGGTGCTCTCCTCGAACTGACTGGTGCTCGCGGCGATCGGAATCCATTCACCGAGCCGGGCCGAGACGGTGGTGCGGGCTCGCTCGAGGTCGATGGCACCGCCACCGATCGGGCTCGGCCGCTCCCGATGCGGGGAGATATCCAGGGTGACCCGGTCGGCGTGCAATCGTGCCCGCACGAAAAACCCCGAGGTGAGATCGCGATACTGAATGCTCTCGTGGGCGCCGCGCCAGCGGCCGAACGGGGTCAGGGAGCGCTCGGCGAGCGGCACCGATCGGCCAAACTCGACCCAGGCTGGCTCCCCCTCGAGCACTCGAATCTGCTCCACGCTCTCGCCGTCCGACTGTGAGCGAGTCGAGAGGATGCGCGCCCCGGCCGTGAGCTCGTTTCCTCCACGACCCCCGGCTCCCCGATTGCCCGCTACGATCGCGACGTGGCCCTCGCCCTTGCTGACCGTCGTCTGACCGGAGCTCGTGCGGCGAACCGTGATGAACAGGTTGCTCGGCGCACGATCGAGCTCGGCCAGCAGGTGCTTGATGGTCTCCAGGTTCTCCGGGGTGGTCTTGATCACCAGGGTCGATTGGAGCCCGCTCACCGTGCCGGGCGGGGGCACGAGCGGCTTGAGAATCGGGAGCAGATCCGCGGCCGAGCGATAGCCGAGCGGAATGACCTCGGTCAGCACTTCTTGTGCGAGCGCGGCGGCCGGTGCCGCCAGCGCGACCCACACCAGAGCGACTCGCAGAGCGCGGATCACGGCGATCGGAGCCTAGACGGAGAGCCGGCCGAGCCCGGCCGGAGCGTGCGCCGGCTCCCACATCTCATTGAACTGATTGGTGAGCTCCCCGGCCCGGGGCGGGTCGTTGAAGCTCACGGTCGCCTCGTAGCGGTCGGCGTAAATCCGGAACACGGTGCCTACTTGGTCGGCGACCAGAAAGGCCGAGTTGTAGCTCTCATGCTCCTTTGCGAGGGAGCGTATCTGCATGTAGGTCGGCAGTCGGCGGCATAGCTCCAGCAGGCGGTGGCCGCGTTTCACGATCGGAGTGACGTCACGCAGCAGAACTCTCACCCGGGACCGTCGGCTGCCGAGCACCAGGGCTTTGACCGCCTCCACGAACGCCTGGTTGTCGTATACGCGGGCGTCGAGATCCCGGCTGACGATGCTCAGCTCGCGCGTGGCCTGGCGGACCATAGCGGTGGCGGCGAGACGATTGGCCTCGCTGGTGCTGATGACGAAGGATTCCGATGGTCCGCCGAGCGTCAGCTTGTCGATGTTCTCAATCGGGTCGATGCTCATGGTTGTGAAGTTGGGCGATGCCCTCCGGTCACACCTTCCGCGCGGCCTTCTCGGCGCATCCGACGTAGGTGGCCGGAGTCATCGCCAGCAGCCGTTGCCGGTCCTCGTCTGGTAAGTCTAGCGAACGAATGAAGTCGCGCAGGGATTTGGCGTCGATTCCGCGCCCGCGGGTCAGCTCCTTGAGCTTCTCGTACGCCGAGGGAATCGCATGCCGGCGCATCACGGTCTGGATCGCCTCCGCGAGGACCTCCCACGCATCGTCGAGATCGCGCGCGAGCGCGGCACGATTCACCTCGAGCTTGTCGATCCCCTTGAGGCATGACTGATAACCGATCACCGAGTGTGCCATCCCGACACCCACGTTTCTCAACACCGTGGAGTCGCTGAGGTCGCGCTGCCACCGGGAAATCGGAAGCTTCTCGCCGAGGTGTCCGAGCAGTGCGTTGGCGAGGCCGAGATTCCCCTCCGCGTTCTCGAAGTCGATGGGATTGACCTTGTGCGGCATGGTCGAGGAACCGACCTCGGCCCCGACCGTACGCTGTCGGAAGTAGCCGAGCGAGATGTAGCCCCAGGTGTCACGGCAGAAATCGATCAGGATCGTGTTGACCCGCAACAGGCCGTGAAATAGCTCGGCCATGTAGTCATGCGGCTCGATCTGCGTCGTGTAGGGGTTGCATTCGAGCCCGAGCCCCTCGACGAAAGCGCCGGAGAGCGCCTCCCAGTCGACCTCCGGATAGGCGGCCAGGTGCGCGTTGTAGTTTCCGACTGCGCCGTTCATCTTGCCAAGGATCGCGATTCCTGCGAGCTGCGCGTGCTGGCGGCGCAACCGGTGGAGCACGTTCGCGGTTTCCTTGCCGAGCGTTGTGGGGCTCGCCGGCTGACCGTGAGTGCGAGAGAGCATCGGCGCGTCCGCCAGGGCGTGCGAGAGTGACCGCAGGGCGTCGGCCACTCGATCGAGCTGGGGGAGCAGCACCTCCGAGCGTGCGTCTCTTAGCATCAGGGCGTAGGCCAGGTTATTGATGTCCTCCGACGTGCAGGCGAAGTGAACGAACTCACTCAGGCTGGCCAGCTCTGCTTCGTCGGCCATTCTTTCCTTGAGAAAATACTCGACCGCCTTTACATCGTGGTTTACCTCGGATTCGATGGCCTTGACGCGCCGCGCGTCGGCTTCGCAGAATCCGGCCACGATTCGATCGAGGTGCTTGCCCGCCTTGTCGCTCAGGTGTGGCACCTCGGGGATCTCGGGGCGAGAGGCGAGCCACTTAAACCACTCCACCTCGACCAGCACCCGAAAGCGGATGAGAGCGTACTCGCTGAAAAGGGGCCTCAGCTGCGCGGTCTTGTCGGCGTAGCGCCCGTCGACCGGCGACACCGCCGTGAGGGCCGAGAGCTCCACTCAGGCGCTCTTCTGGGTCGCCTCGAAGGCTGCCTGCTGCTCGGGGGTGGCTTCGTTCTGGTGCTCGGCTTTCCACTGCGCGTACGGCATGCCGTAGACGATCTCGCGCGCCTCCTCGTAGGAGAGGTCCACCCCCCGCTCCTCGGCCGCCGCCCGGTACCACTTCGAGCAGCAGTTGCGGCAAAATCCGGCGAGATTCATCAAATCAATGTTCTGAACGTCGGCTCGCTTGCGGAGATGCTCGACGAGCCGTCGAAAGGCGGCTGCTTCGATCTCGATTCTGGTCTTTTCGTCCATTTCCTCGTACCTCGATGTGGTTGCCCCGCTCGAGAGCAAGTTTACACGCGCGGGAAGCCGCGCGCGAAGCGCGAATGTCCTCCGTCCGATGTCTCCCCGATTGGGCGTGACCAACGTGACCGCTAGCCGTCTCGCGTGCCCCGGTGCTCGGGAGTTATGATGGCGCCGGGATGCAAGGGAGGACAGGAACGTGAGCAAGAAAAAGGTCCGGATCGAGAAGGACAGCATGGGTGAGGTAGAGGTTCCCGCCAGCGCTCGCTACGGTGCCCAGACCCAGCGCGCAGTCGATAACTTTCCGATCAGCGGCCTTACCATGCCGCGGGCGTTCATCCGGGCGCTCGGTCTCATCAAGGGTGCGGCTGCCACCGCGAACCGGGACCTCGGCCTCCTTGACGACGCGATGTGTCGGGCGATCGAAGCCGGGGCCGAAGAGGTCCAGGGCGGGCGGCACGACGAGCAGTTCCCGATCGACGTGTTCCAGACCGGGTCGGGCACGAGCACCAACATGAACAGCAACGAGGTGATCGCTCAGCTCGCGAGCGAGAAGCTGGGCTCGGCGGTGCATCCCAACGACCACGTGAACATGGGTCAGAGCAGTAACGACGTGATTCCGACCGCGATCCATGTGAGCGCCTGTCTGCAGCTCTCCGAGCAGCTCGTACCGGCTCTCGATCACCTGATCGCCACCCTCGCGCAGCGAGCCGCCGAGCTCGAAGACGTGGTGAAGACCGGCCGGACCCACCTCATGGACGCGATGCCGGTTCGGATGGGTCAGGAGCTCGGCGGCTGGGCGGCGCAGATGCGCAGCGGGCGCGAGCGCATCGACGCGAGTCTGCCGCGGCTGAGTGCGCTCGCCCTCGGCGGATCCGCGGTCGGCACCGGGATCAATGCCCACGAGGAATTCGGCCCGCGCGTTGCCGCGATCCTGGCCGAGCTCACCGGTATCCCGTTCGTGAGCGGCAGCGACCATTTCCAGGATCTGAGCTCGCAGGACGCCGCGCTCGAGATGAGCGGTCAGCTCAAGACGATCGCGGCGGGGCTTATGAAGATCGCCAACGATCTGCGCTGGATGAACAGCGGGCCGCTCGCGGGCCTGGCTGAGATCCAGCTGCCCTCGCTGCAACCGGGCAGCAGCATCATGCCCGGCAAGGTGAACCCGGTCATCCCGGAAGCGGTGGCGATGGCCTGTGCGCAGGTGATGGGCAATGACACCACGATAACGGTGGCCGCCCAGTCCGGGAACTTTCAGCTCAACGTGATGCTTCCGGTGGTGGCCTACAACCTGCTCCAGAGCATCGAGATCCTGGCGAGCTCGGCCCGGGTTCTTGCCGATGAGGCGATTGCCGGCTTCACGGTGAATCGGGCTCAGCTCGAGCGCGCGCTGGACCGCAATCCGATCCTGGTCACCGCTCTGAACTCGGTCATCGGCTACGAGAAGGGGGCCGCGATCGCGAAGAAGGCCTATTCGCAGGCCCGGCCGGTGATTGATGTGGCGATGGAGATGACCGACTTGAGCGAGGCGGAGCTGCGACGTCTCCTCGACCCGCTGGAGCTCACCAAGGGCGGCATTCGCAAGTAACCGGGTCGGGTTTTCGCCGAACCCGCTCAACTAACCTGGATATTTCACCAAGGCGCCTCGCCGCTCGTCATTAAGCTTCTGAGGGCGATGAGAAAACGAACCGTTCTGGGCGGCCCGAGCCCGGTGCGAGTTGTTTCCGCGGCAAGTCTACCCGGGGCGCTGGATCGGCCATGCGTGCCTGGACTTGGTCTTCGGCCGAGCGATAGCTACGGCTATCCCTTGCGCTCCAGCCCAACGCCCAGACTCGCCTATCCGTCGCCATCGTCCCGGGTCCTTGGTGAAATATCCAGGCTAATCGCGCGGGTCCCATCGCCGAGAGACCTTCGTGTCGGCGGCAACGCGACCCGGCGAGACGGCCTCACCCGGGCCGCGGCTGCCGCGAGGTCAGCTCGCCGGCACGGTGCGCGCGGCGGCCCAGCTTCGCAGGCGGTTGATGCGCTCGGCCATCAGCACCGAGAGCGGGCGGGTGCGGGCCATCTCCTCGCACAGGTGATCGGATCCGGGGCGGGCCTTCTGCGCGTAGGCCGCGTAAAGGGCGGAGACGATCACTTGCTCGACCTCGGAGCCCGAGAAGCCCTCGCTCGCCTGCGCGAGGCGCTCGAGATCAAACTCATCGACGGCCAGCTCACGCTTTCGAAGATGGATCTCGAAGATCTTCTTCCGGGTCTGCGAGTCGGGCAGGTCGACGAAGAAGACCTCGTCCAGACGTCCCTTTCTCAACAGCTCCGGGGGAAGCGACTCGATGTCGTTGGCAGTGGCGACGACGAACACCCGCGACTCGTTCTCGGCCAGCCACGTGAGCAGATGGCCGAGAATCCGGCGCGAGGTCCCGCTGTCGTGATCGTCGGTGCTGATCGATTTTTCGATCTCGTCGATCCACAGCACGCACGGTTCCATCACTTCCGCCGCGTTGAGCGAGGAGCGAAGATTGCGTTCGGTCTCACCGTGAAACTTGCTGTACAGCGCGCCGAAGTCGAGCTGGAGCAAGGGCACACCCCACGTCCCCGCAACCGCCTTGGCGGCGAGGCTCTTGCCGCAGCCCTGCACCCCGAGCAGCAGAATGCCACGCGGCGGGTCCAGACCGGCCAGCGGGACCTCCTCGGTAAACGCCCGCTTGCGGATCTCGAGCCAGTGTTTGAGCCGTTCGAGGCCACCGACGTCGGCAAAGCGCGCGGTGTCGAATGCGAAGCCGAGCACCCCGCCTTGGTTGAGGAGCTCGAACTTGGCCTTCATGACCTCCGGCAGGTCGTGCTCGGTGAGGGCGTTGTCGTCGCGAATGGCACCGCGGGCAAGACGGCGGGCATCATCGAGCGGCAGACCGCTCAAGCTGTCGATCACCCGATCAAGAATGCGGCGTTCGGTCTTGATGCGGCAGCCGGGATGCTGCTTCGACCACTGGTTGGCCTCCTCGCGGATCATGAGCTCGAGCCTCTCCCGGTCGGGGACCGCGAAGTCGACGTGGGCGCAAAATCGGGTGAGCTCGCCGGGAATCGTGACCCGGTGGGAGACGAGGGCCAGCGTGTTATCGACCTCATGGTTGGCGAGCGCGACGTCTTTGAGCATCCGCACGTGGACCGGATCCTCGAGGAAGGGATGAAAATCGAGAAGGACGTAGATGGCCGCCTGTCGGCTCGCCTTGATCTGGGCGAGCAGCTCGATCGGCTTGGCGTTGTGACGCTGCGGCGGCGCCTCGATATCGATGCGCTGCAGGCCCTCGGTGGCGGTCCACCGAAACAGCGGCCTTCTCACCCGCGTGAGGGCGAGGCGCTTGAACGCCTCGACCGCACGCGGCTCCTCGTGGGTCTCCACCACGATGATCGGAACCGACGAGCGGATGAGAAGCTCGAGGTCCCGCAGCTCCGGCATCAGGCCGCGAGCTGTCGCAGCACGTAGTGCAGGATTCCGCCGTTGCGGAAGTACTCCCACTCCTTCGGGGTGTCGATGCGAACCCGCGCCTTGAAGCGTTTCGCCTTGCCGTCCCCGGGTTGCGCCACCACCTCGACCTCCGAGGCGCCGGGCTCGAGCCCGACGATGTCGTAGGTCTCCCGGCCGTCGAGTCCGAGCCGCGCCGCATTCTCTCCGTCGGCAAACTGCAGCGGCAGCACACCCATGCCGACGAGATTGGACCGGTGAATGCGCTCGTAGCTCTCGACCAGTACCGCTTTGACCCCGAGCAGGTTGGTTCCCTTTGCCGCCCAGTCGCGCGAGGACCCGCTCCCGTACTCCTTGCCGGCGATGACGAGAAGCGGAACGGCGTCCGCTTGGTAGCGCATGGACGCGTCGTAGATCGTCATCTGGTCGCCGGAAGGCTGGTGTACCGTCCAGCCGCCTTCGGTTCCCGGGGCAAGCTGGTTGCGGAGCCGGATGTTGGCGAACGTGCCGCGCATCATGACCTCGTGGTTGCCCCGCCGTGAGCCGTAGGAGTTGAAATCACCCGGCTCGACTCCGTGCTCCACGAGGTATCGCCCCGCCGGGCTGTCGGGCTTGATCGCCCCGGCCGGCGAGATATGGTCCGTCGTGATGCTGTCACCGAGCAGGGCGAGAACGCGTGCGCCGGAGATCTTGTCGATTGCCCGGGCCGTCTTGCCCATCCCGGTGAAGTACGGGGGGTTCTTGATATAGGTCGACGCATCGTCCCAGTGAAAACGCTCCGAACGCGCGACCTCGATCTCGGCCCAGCGGGCATCCCCCTTGAACACGCTCTCGTAGCTCGTGCGGTACATGTTGGAATCGACCGCCGAGGCGATGGTCTCTTGGATCTCTTTCTGACTGGGCCAGAGGTCCTTGAGGAACACCGGCGCACCCGCGGCGTCCTCGGCGATGGGGTCTTTGTACAGATCGATATCCATCCGCCCCGCGAGCGCATAGGCGACCACCAGGGGCGGCGATGCGAGAAAGTTCATCTTGATCTCGGCGTGAATCCGGCCCTCGAAGTTACGATTGCCCGACAACGCCGAGCAGACCACGAGCTCGCCCGCGCGAATCGCGTTTCGAATCGGGTCCGGGAGGGGTCCCGAGTTGCCGATGCAGGTGGTGCAGCCGTAACCGACCAAGTTGAACCCGAGGCGGTCCAGCGCCGCGGTGAGCCCCGCTTTGTCGAGGTAGCCGCTCACCACCTTCGAGCCCGGCGCGAGGCTCGTCTTGACCCAGGGCTTGACCTTGAGCCCTCGCTCCACCGCACGCTTCGCGAGCAGGCCAGCGCCGACCATCACGGCGGGATTGGAGGTATTGGTGCAGGAGGTAATCGCGGCGATCACCACCGCTCCGTCCTTGAGGTCAAACTGTTGACCCTCGTGCTCGACCCGTACCACGCCGGTGTGGGCCGACTCCTCGGCCCCGACCGCAGTACCGCCTCCCTCTGCGGCAAAGCGCGCCACTTCCTTGTCCCTGGAGGTCCGGCCCGATCGCTCATCCTGCATCTCGCGAATCGCGGACTCGATGGTGCGCTTGGCGTCGCTGAGCGCAATGCGATCCTGCGGACGCTTCGGTCCGGCGATGCTCGGCACGACCGCGGCGAGATCGAGCTCGAGAAGGTCGCTGTAGCGAGCCTCGGGACCGCCCGCCTCGCGGAACATCCCCTGGGCTCGCGCGTACGCCTCGACCAGCTCGATCTGCTCCCTTGGCCGCCCGCTCAGCTCCAGGTAGCGCAGGCACTCGTCGTCGATGGGGAAGATGCCGCAGGTTGCCCCGTATTCCGGCGCCATGTTGGCGATGGTGGCCCGGTCGGCGAGCGGAAGGTGATCCAGGCCCGGGCCGAAGAACTCCACGAACTTGCCGACCACGCCGTGTGCACGCAGCTGCTGGGTGACGGTCAGCACCAGATCGGTGGCGGTCGCTCCGGAGGGCAACTCGCCGGTGAGGCGGAAGCCGACCACCTCGGGC
>JBFHLI010000081.1:0-12966 GCA_041594935.1 Gammaproteobacteria bacterium
AACAGGCCGGCGATCGCCAGGACCTTCAAGGAGCGAATGACGAGCTTGTGAAACCGAACCTCTTCGAAGCCAAGCGAGGTCACCAGGAGGTACAGCGGGTAGCCGAGGAGCGCCCCGAGGGCGAATACGCCGAGGATGTAGCTGAGTAACAGCACGAGGGCCCGCGCCGGGCTGCGCTCAACTGGGGTCAACGCTCCGACCTTCAGCCCCTGCACCGCGGGCAGCAACGCGTCGCAATGCCTTCGTGCCCATTTCGGCCGCCCGGCCGCCGACATTCCGTGTGATCCGGGGGCTCACCGAGCCTCACGCCTGCGAGGTATAAGTGCAACCGGCTGGACGGCTGACGACTCGTACGCTGAACCAGTGACCGACTCACTCGAGGGACACCGGTTTCGATCGATTCACTTCGGCGCCAACAGCACCACCGAGTCTTCCGACCAGTTCAGCCACACCGCCTGGTCGGAGCGTCGGTCCTGATCCTTGACGCGTTCGAGATTCTGCAGGGCGACCGATACCGGATCCTCGCGCTGCGGCAAGTAAACGTAGAAATGACTCCGGTCGCCAAGATAAGCCGACGGTCCCATCCGACCCTCGACGACATTGGCGACGTTCTCCGGAGCTTCGAACGAGAGCTGAATTTTCTCGGGCCGAATCGCGACCACCACCCGGCTTCCCGAGGTGAACTCCGGCCCACTGCCGCTGGCGCGCACTTCTCCGAGCAACTCCGAGTCGATAGTCACGGCGCCGGCCGCGACTTCGCGCACCGAGCCCTCGAAGAAATTCATGGTGCCGATGAAATCTGCGACAAAGTGGGTGCGCGGGGACTCATAGAGCTTGGTCGGAGATTCGATCTCGAGAACCACGCCTTTCTCCATGACCGCAATTCGGTCCGAGAGGGTCAGTGCCTCCTCCTGATCGTGGGTCACGAACACGAACGTGATGCCCACCTGCTGCTGCAGCACCCGCAGCTCGATCTGCATCTGCTCGCGCAGCTTCTTATCGAGCGCACCCAAGGGCTCGTCGAGGAGTAACACCTTGGGTCGCTTGATCAGAGCGCGCGCGAGCGCGACTCGCTGACGCTGACCGCCGGAGAGCTCGTTCGCGCCACGGGCACCGAATCCGGCGAGCTTGATGAGCTCGAGCATCTCCTCGATCTTCGCATCCAGCTCCGCCCGGCTGAGACCCGACTTGCGCATACCGAAGGCGATGTTGCCGCGCACATCGAGGTGCGGAAATATCGCATAATTCTGGAACACCATGTTGACCGGCCGCTTGTTCGGCGGCATCGACGACATCGCCTGGCCGTCCAGGAAAAGCTCTCCGCTAGTGGGCGACTCGAAGCCCGCCAGCATCCGCAGCAACGTCGTCTTGCCGCACCCCGACGGCCCGAGCAGCGAGAAGAACTCGCCCCGATTGATCTCGAAGCTGACATTGTCGACAGCGACGACACTCCCGAAGTGCTTGGAGACCTCGCTGAACGATATGATTGCTTCGTCGGTCATGGCTACACCCCGGAAGCGCTCTTGACCTGGACCCCGCTCCTTCTTACCCACTCCGCAAAAGTCACGACGATGAAGGATGCGAGAAGGATGCAGGCACCGAGCGCCAGCACCATCGGTAGCTTGGGAGGAAATCGAAGCATGCTCCAGATGAACAGCGGCAACGTGACATCGGTGCCGGCGAGAAAGAATGCGAGCACGAACTCATCGAGAGAGATGGTGAAGGTAAGAAGCAGGCTGGCCACGATACCTGGCAGCGCGAGCGGAAACGTGACCCGCCAAAATGCCCCCCAGGCGTTCTCGCCCAGGTCTCGGGCCGCCTCTTCCATGCTCTTATCAAAACCCTCGAGCCTGGAGATCATCACGAGCATCGAGAACGGGACGCAGAGCAGCATGTGCCCGAGTCCGATCGTCAGCAGGGAAAGCGATACGCCGCCGGTATTGGCGAGCACCAGCAATGCGATCCCCATGATGATCTCGGGAATGACGAGAGGAACCATGATGAACCCGATCACCGGCCCGCGCCCCGGCATCCGGTAACGGGTAACCGCCTTGGCCGCCAGCGTGCCCATGATCGTGCTCAACACTGCCACCGTGGCTCCCACCTTGAGGCTATTCATCAGCGCATCGAGAAGCCCGGAGTTATTGGCCATCTCTTCGTACCACTGAAGCGTGAAACCCTTCAGCGGAAAAGCCACGTAGATGGAGTCGTTGAACGAGAAAAGCGGCAGGAACAGCACCGGAAGATAGATGAACCCGAGATAGATGACCGCATAGACCGCGAAGCCATCGAGCCGGCGCCCAATCCCCACGCTCGCCTTCACGCGACGCCCTTTCTCAGGCGGGTGGTGAACCACAGGAACGCGCACACCACCAGGGTCACGGTGAGCATCGAAATCACCGACAACGCCGCCCCCATCGGCCAGTTCTGCGCCTTGCCGAATTGAGACTGGATGATGTTACCGATCATGATGCCGCGCGGCCCACCGACCAGGGTGGGGGTCACGTAGTCACCCACGGTGGGAATGAACACGAGCAGGGTCGCCGCGATGACGCCCGGCATCGACAGCGGCAGGGTGACTCGCAAGAAGGTCATGAACGGCCCTTCCCCCAGATCCTTGGCGGCCTCGAGCAGCGAGCGATCGATCTTCTCCAGCGACACGTAGATCGGCAGGATCGCAAACGCGGCCCAGGCGTGAGCGAGGGTGATCACCACCGCGGTCTGGTTGTAGAGCAAAAACTCGAGGGGGGCCGAAATCAACCCGAGGCTGCCGAGTCCCGAGTTGATCACGCCGTTGTAACCGAGCACCACCTTCCAAGAGAAGACGCGGAGCAGGTAGCTGGTCCAGAACGGCACCGTGATAAGGATCAGCCACACCAGCTTGTTCCGCTTCACCCGGAAGGCGATGAAGTAGGCCATCGGATAGGCAAGCAGCACGGTGGCAAGGGTCACCGTGCCCGATATCCGCATCGACTTGAGCAGGAGATACCAGTAGCGCTTCTTTTGGAAGAACTGCTCGTAGTTGGCCAGGCTGAACGCGCGGTCGAACTCGAGATAATTCTGGGTCCAGAAGCTCATCGTGACCAGCATTCCGAGCGGCACGGCGAGCGCGAGCACCATGAGACCCATCGTGGGGGACAGCAAGCTGTAGCCGCGCAGGGGCTCGGAGCGGGCAAACGCGGCCCGGAAGCGACCGAGCAAGCCAACCGGATCGGAGGGGCGGGGGCGCGCGACCGAGACCGAGCCCTCAGACATCAGTCATGCCCACCCCAGGTGGCCCCAAGTGAGCGGCAGGGCACTCGGTCCGGAGAAATCGTTCGTGCGAGATAGGGCCGCCATGCGAGCTCTTCTAGCCTGCTGCTGCCCGACCGGAAACCGGCCGGGCAGCCAGCATCTCAGATCCCCGCCTTGACCTCTTCGAACATCTCCTGCAGCTCCGGCTCGTTGCCGATGGGCTCTTGGAAGATCCCCGCGTTCAGCAAGTCGTCCGGATTTCGGGTGAGACCCCGGTCCGCGAGCTCGGCGTCGGAAACCAGTGCATAAGCCTTCTGATTCGCGTGCCCGTAGCCGAACTCTCGGATCTCGTGTGCACCCGCCTCAGGGCTCAGCATGGCGTTGATGAACTCGTAGCAACGCTCGAGCTTGCTGGCATTCGACATGATCGAAATCCCACAGGTCCAGGTCATGGCCCCTTCCTTGGGCTTCATGAACTTGACCGGGACCCCCTCGGACTTCAGGTTGGTGTAGGAATCATTCCAAGCCACCCCGGCCACCAGCTCACCCGAGGCGATCGCTTGCTGAATGTCGGTAGGGCTGTTCGCGTAGTAGCGCAGCAAGGGCAGCTGCTGCTCGAGCAGCTCCTTGGTCTTGGTCACCTCGCCGGCGGTCATGTTGAACGGATCCTTGGCCCCCCCGTAGATGGCGGCCACCATGACACCGTCGATCAGGCTATCCAGCATGGACAGCCGACCCGCATAGCGCGTGTCCCACAGCAGACCCCAGGATTCCTCCTTGAGGTCTACGAGATCGGTGCGATAGATGATCGAGGTCTGTCCCCAGTCCATGCAAACCCAGTGACGCTGCCCGTTGACGACCATCCCCGGGATATTCTTCAGACTCGGTACGATGTCCTTCCAGTTATCGATGGCATCGGTATCGATCGGGAGCACGATACCCGCGTCTCGCCAGTGCGGGATCTTGTACGAGCAGGGCATCGCCACATCGGGGGCAAAGCCGGCGCGCATCTTCGCGAAGGCTTCCTCCTCGTCACCGAAGAAGGTGAAGTTGGGACTCTCGCCGTAACGCTCGAGATAGGCGCCGTGCAGTCCCGGGTCCTCGTAACCTTCCCAGGTGAAGATCACGGGGTTATCGGCAGTGCCAGCAAGCGTACTCCGGCCGAACATCGGAAACAGCGCCATCCCGAGGCCCACCGACGCCAGCGCCCGCTTGAACTCCCGCCGGGTCATCTTGCCCGCATAGAGCTTGTCAGTAAATTCATTGGTTTCCATGATTCCTCCTGCTCGATAAGTGAGCCCTCCGAGCCGGGTGCCCGGTTCTGGCCCGCCGCCTCCTAACTTCGAATGTTTATCGTATCGCGGCGACTGCGCTTCGTCGCAAAGGGTAAGGCATGCCGCGAAAGGCCGTCAACGCCGTCACGACCGCCTTTGCAGACTCAAACCCGCAGCTCCGCCGCGGTCATGTCGAGGCTCTTTCGCGCCAGCGCGACCAACTCGTCAATCTCCTCGCGGCTGATGACAAGTGGGGGTGAAAGCACCATGCTGTCCTCCGTCGCCCGCATCACGAGACCGTTGTCGAGACTGTAGTCCCGGCAGATGAGCCCGACGTCCCCCGGGCGCACGAAACGCTGCCGGGTGCGCTTGTCCTTCACGAGAAGGATTCCGGCGATGAGGCCGGCGCCGCGTACCTCCCCCACGAGGGGATGGTCCGCGAGCTCGCGCAGGCGCGCCTGAAAATAGGGGCCAGTATCGCGCTCGACCCGCTCGATGATCTCCTCGTCGCGTAGGATCCTAACGTTGGCCGCGGCCACCGCGCAGCACACCGGGTGACCCGAGTAGGTGAAGCCGTGCTGAAACTCCCCGCCCTTTTCGATCAGCGCCTCGGCCACCTGGTCGCTGAACATGACTCCACCGATCGGCAGGTAGCCCGACGAGAGGCCCTTGGCAATCGACATGAGATCGGGCTTCAGATCGTAGTAATCGGAGCCGAACCACTTTCCGGTTCGCCCGAACCCGCAGATGACCTCGTCGGCCACCAGCAGGATCTCGTGCCGCTCGCAGATTCGTTTGATCTCGGGCCAATAGGTATCGGGTGGAACCACCACGCCGCCCGCACCCTGGATCGGCTCGGCGATGAAGGCCGCGACCCGATCCTCCCCGAGCTCGTGGATTTTTCGCTCGAGCGCTCGGGCCGCCTCGAGACCGAACTCATCGGGTGATGCGTCCCCACCCTCGAGGTACCAGTACGGCTGCGTGATATGCACGATGTCCGGGATCGGCAGCCCCCCCTGCCGGTGCATCGGCGTCATCCCGCCGAGGCTCGCCCCCGCGATCGTGCTCCCGTGGTAGGCGTTCTTACGGCTGATCACGATCGTCTTGGAGGGCTTTCCCTCGAGCTCCCAGTACCGGCGAACCGTGCGTAACACGGTATCGTTCGATTCCGAGCCGGAGTTGGTAAAGAAAACGTGATTGAGCCCTTCGGGAGTCACCTCGGCGAGCAGCCGCGCGAGCTCGAGGGCTGGCGGATGGGATGTCTGGAAGAAAGTGTTGTAATAGGGGAGCTCCGCCATCTGCCGATGGGCCGCATCGAGCAGCTCCTTGCGCCCGTATCCAACATTGACGCACCACAATCCGGCCATTCCGTCGAGGATCCGGTTGCCGTTCGAGTCCCAGATGTAGACACCCTCGCCACGGGTGATGATTCGACTACCCTTGGCGTGAGTCGCCTTGTAGTCGGTGAACGGGTGCAGGTGGTGGCGGCTATCGATCGCCTGCCACTCCTTCGTCAGGTTATGCGTTGACGCTGGCTTGCTCATGCTCGACTTTGAACGCCTATCGGTTATCTAGACATTGAGCAGGAGAAACTCCCGCTCCCAAGAGCTGATGACTTCCAAGAAGGTCTGAAACTCGCACTCCTTGACCGCGCCGTAGGCCTGCACGAATCGCTCCCCGAGTACCCCGATCAAGGGCTCGCTCGCTTTCAGCAAGTGTAATGCCTCCTCGAGGCTCCGGGGTAGGTCGTAGGGCAACTCGTACGCGCTCGTCTGCAAGGGCTCGGTTGGCACCAAGCCTTCCACCATCCCGAGGTAGCCGCACGCGAGCGAGACCGCAATGGCGAGATAGGGGTTGGCATCGGCCCCGGCCACACGATTCTCCACACGAGCAGCCTGCGGCGGCGCGATCGGCACCCGCAGGCCGGCGGTGCGATTGTCGATGCCCCACTGAAGATTGATGGGAGCGGCGAGATAGCGGGTGATGCGGCGATAGGAATTCACGTTCGGGGCGAGGAACGACATCCCGGCGGGCAGGTATTTCTGCAAGCCGCCAATATAGGCGCGAAACAAGTCGGTGTGGGTGCCGTCCGGGTGGGTGAAGACGTTCCGCCCGGTGACCTTGTCCTGGACGCTCTGGTGGATGTGCATGGCGCTTCCCGGCTCCTTCGCCATCGGCTTGGCCATGAAGGTTGCGTACATATCGCGTCGCAGGGCCGCCTCGCGGACGGTGCGCTTGAAATAGAAGGCCTGGTCGGCGAGGTCGAGCGGATCTCCGTGAACGAGGTTGATCTCCATCTGGGCAACCCCCGACTCGTGAATCAAGGTATCGAGCTCGAGCTCCTGATCTTCACAGTAGTCGTAAATCTCGTCGAACAGGTCGCTGAACTCGTTGACCGCATCGATGCCGTAGGGCTGGCGCCCGGTCTCGGCCCGGCCGGACCGACCGATCGGGGCCTCGAGCGGATAATCCGCGTCCAGGTTGGGCTTGACCAGGTAGAACTCGAGCTCGGGGGCAATGACCGGCACCCAGCCGTGCGCCTCGTAGAGCCCGATGACCCGGCGCAGCACATGCCGCGGCGCCATGTCCACCGCTCTGCCGTCCGCGTAATAGCAATCGTGGATGACCTGGGCGGTCGGCTCGGCCGCCCAGGGCACTCTGCGAATCGTGTTGGGATCGCCTCGCAGCAGCATGTCGATGTCAGCCGGGTGAAGCGCACCCGGGTCGATAGGAAACTCGCCGGTGACGGTCTGCAGGACCACCGCCTCGGGCAATCGAATGCTCTCATCTTCCCAGTACTTGGCCGCCGGCATAATCTTCCCGCGCGCCATCCCCGACATATCGGGCATTAACGCCTCGACTTCCGAGATCTCGTGCTGGCGGCACCAATCTCGAATGTAACCCGCGGGCTTCTCCTCTCTCATCGGCGACTCGCCTGACGCCGGCATGCCTCGCCAAACGCGCCGAACAGCGCGAGCGAGAACGGATTCTCGGTCACCTTCCATTCGGGATGCCACTGCACCGCGAGCGCGAACGCCGTCGCATCCGCCACCCGGAACGCCTCGACCAATCCGTCGGGCGCAAGCGCCTCGGCGATGAGTCCGTCTCCGAGGCGACCGATACCCTGGCTGTGCAGGGAATTGACCATCACCCGGTCGGTGCCGGCGATGCGCTCGAGCAGTCCGCCCTGGGTGAGATGCACCTCGTGGGCGGGAGCATACTGATCCTCGAGGACGCCCGACTTGTCCTCCCGATGGTCGAGCTTGCCAGCGACCTCGTGAACCCGCGGAAGCAAGGTGCCGCCGTAGGCAACGTTGACCTCCTGGTACCCGCGGCAGATCGCAAACAGCGGCACTGCGTGGCGGATCACCGCCCGAATCAGCGGCAGGGTGGTCGCGTCGCGTTCCGGGTCATGGGGAGGGACGGAGTCATCAGCACTGCCCCCGTAGTGATGGGGCTCCACGTTCGACGGACTGCCGGTCAACAGGACCCCGTCGATGCGCTCGAGCAGCTCATCGAGCGCAAGGCGATCGCCGAGCGGAGGAATCAGAAGCGGTAAACCGCCGGCGCCGTCCACCACCGCATTGACGTACTTCTCGCCCACCACGTGAAAGGGGTGAGGGTCGAGCTGGCGTCGACAGGCCGGAATTCCAACCAACGGCCGCCGGCTTTCACTGGTCATAGAGTAACGAGGATGATCGGCTTGTTCGGTTAACTGTATGCCAGCCAATCAACATTGTCTATCGAGCCCGGGGCGCCGGGTTACCCCCCCAACCGACCCGGGTAGTTCTTACTTTCGCTTCATCGCGAGAGTGAGGCCGTCCCCGATCGGAACGAGCGAGAGTTCCACCCGCTCGTCGCCGTGCAGACTCTGATTGAAGTCGCGAATCGCGACCGTGTCGGCCCGATCGTCGTTCTCGTCAATCACCGCGCCGCTCCATAGCGTATTGTCGATCGCGATGAGTCCGCCCGGACGCAACAAGGTGAGGCATCGTTCGAAGTACGCTCCGTAGTTCTCCTTGTCCGCGTCGATGAATGCAAACTCGAAGTTCCCCGCCTCGCGATCCGCGATGAGCGAGTCCAGCGTCTTCAGTGCCGGCCCGATGTGCAGCTCGATCTTGTCCTCTACCCCGCCCTCCTTCCAATATCGGCGCGCGATATCGGTCCATTCCTCACTGATGTCACAAGCCACCAGCCGGCCCTCATCGGGCAGGGCGAGCGCGACGCTGAGCGAGCTGTAGCCGGTGAAGACACCGACCTCGATCGCACGATGAACCCCGAGGAGCCGGACCAGCAACGCCATCAGCTGACCCTGCTCCGGCGAGATCTGCATGACACGGTCGTCAATTTTTGCCGTCTCCTCACGAAGCCGTCGGAGCAGGTCGCTTTCGCGAAGCGACACCGAGAGCAGGTACTCGTAGAGCTCGTCGGAAAGTGTGAAGGTTCGACTGGACATGCGCGACTTCCTTTGCTCGAGTGAGAACGTGAAGAGCGCGCATGGTAAGGAGTCTGGCGATCGGATTCCACACCGAGGGGGAGTTCCGGGACGGCTCGAGCTGCGTTGTCTAGAACCGAAAAAGGCGTATAGTCTCGCGCTTCGACGCTTTTCGGTATGCCGGAACGAAGGGGCTCACATTGGGGGACATCAGCAAGGTTGTGTTGGCCTACTCGGGCGGCCTCGACACCTCCATCATCTTGAAGTGGTTACAAGAACAGTACCGATGCGAGGTGGTCACCTTCACTGCCGATATCGGGCAGGGCGAGGAGCTCGAGCCGGCCCGCCGGAAGGCCGAGGCGATGGGGGCGAAGGAGATCTTCGTCGAGAACCTCAAGGAAGAGTTTGCCCGTGACTTCATCTTCCCGATGTTCAGGGCGAATGCCATCTACGAGGGCGAGTATCTGCTCGGCACGTCGATCGCCCGACCGCTGATCGCAAAACGACTGGTCGAGATTGCGGCCGAGACCGACGCGGGCGCGATCGCACACGGGGCCACCGGCAAGGGCAACGACCAGGTCCGGTTCGAGCTCGGCGCCTACGCCCTGAGCCCGAACATCAAGGTCATTGCCCCCTGGCGAGAGTGGGATCTGAATTCCCGCGACGCCCTGATGAACTATGCCAGCCGCCACGGCATTCCGATCGAGCGGAAACGGGGTAATCAATCCCCCTACTCGATGGACGCGAACCTGCTGCACATCTCCTACGAAGGCGGTGAGCTGGAGGATCCCGCCCGGGAGGCCGAGGAGCAGATGTGGCAGATCACCAAATCGCCGCAGTCCGCCCCGGACGCGGTCACCGAGCTGGAGCTCGACTACGATCGGGGCGACATCTGCGCGATCAACGGTGAGCGCATGTCGCCGGGCGAGGTGGTGTCGATGCTGAACCGAATCGGCGGCGAGAACGGCATCGGTCGCATTGATATCGTCGAGAACCGTTACGTGGGCATGAAGTCGCGCGGTTGCTACGAGACGCCGGGTGGCACCGTCATGTTGAAGGCCCATCGTGCAATCGAATCCATCACGCTCGATCGGGAAGTCGCTCATCTCAAGGACGAGCTGATGCCCCGCTATGCGACCCTCATTTACAACGGCTACTGGTTCAGCCCCGAGCGCCGCTTGCTCCAGGGCCTGATCGATGAGTCGCAGGCCACCGTCAATGGCCGGGTGCGCCTCAAGCTATACAAGGGGAACATTACCGTCACCGGCCGCGAGTCCGACTCGAATAGCCTGTTCGATCCCGATGTGGTGACATTCGAGGAGGACAAGGGCGCCTACGATCAGCGTGACGCGGAGGGGTTCATCCGGCTCAACGCGCTGCGCATGCGGATCGGTGCGCTGCGCTCGGGCCCGGAGCGCAAGCGGTAGACGTCGCCCGATCGGCGAATCACCGAATCCGGTGCGGATCTTTCAGAGCGAAAGGTCGATCGCGCGGGTGCGATCGCCCGGGCCGCGCCGTCATCAGGTTCCGGTGCGGGGTCGGCCCACTGCGGTAGCAGTTACCTCGCTCTCCAGAAACAACGCCTCGCCGCCGTCCAGGGCCGCGGTACGGTCGTCACGGCGTACCGCGACCTCGGCCGTCGCAGCGCCGGACTCGAGGGCGAGCGCCTCGGCCGATCGGCTCGTCTCGTCCCGTGCGAAGCCCGCGGCCAACTCGAGCTCATCGAAATCCCGCACGCCGCTCGGCACATGAACTCGATACCTCCCCGGCTCCGGAGATGTGATGAGCGCCTTGGCAACCCGCATGACCCCGCTCGCAACCGCGCCAACCGCGTTGCACACATCGGCGTGGGGCGGCACGCACAGGCGAGCGTGCAGCCGCTCCGCGACCTGCGGATAATACGTCGAGGCCGGTGCCCCGATCGCGACCACGGCGCGACGGAGCCTTATCGACAGTTCCCAGAGTGGGTCGGGCGGCGCCGTCGCCGCGAGTGCGTGACGAATCATCAGCCGGGCGATTGACTGCGAGCTGTCCAGAGTGATCCCGTGCTGATCGTCGAGCGCCGCCGCAAGCAGCGCCTCCGCGGACTGGGCAACAAGCTGCTCGATGACGAGACGAGCAAACCCCGCGGCATCGTCGCCCGCCTCCCAGCTTGCAATGATGTCGCGTCGCGCCCAGAGCCTCGCCCCGATAGCCGCCGCCTCGGCGCACCACGCGTTGTGTATTCCAAGGACATGGGCCGCATCGCTTGGGGTGAATGCGGCCACGATCACCAGTCCCCGATGGACGAGGCGCGCGAGCTGCCGCTCCAGTGGATGCTCCGCCATCAGTCTCTCGACCGACGTGGGGCCGCCCGCCAGAGCGTCCCACAAACGTCGTTCGCCGGTGGTGAGCGAGCCGGGATCGTCACTCAGGTGGCGTAATCGCATCGCAAACCGCCCGTCGTGCGGGCGCGACGAGCCCCGCTCGAGCTGCTCCCCGAGCACCGCCACGCTCGCAGGATAGAGGTGTGCGAGCAGGCTGAGCGGCATCGCCCGCCGCGGACCCACTACCAGCCCTTGGGCCTCGTCCAGCCGCAGCTCGCTGTCACCGCCGAGGCCGACGGTGTGCACGTCGATGGCCTCGACCATCGTGTGCCAGCCGGCTACCGTCGCGCCCTTCAGGTTCAGAGCGGGCCGCCCCTCTCGAAGCAGCGCGATATCGGTCGTCGTGCCGCCGATGTCGACCACATAAGCATCGTCCTCCTGCGACAGGTAACGTGCTCCCACGACGCTCGCGGCCGGCCCGGACAAGATGGTCTCCACCGGCCGCATCAGCGCCGTCTCGGCCGAGATGAGCGAGCCGTCCCCCATCACCACCATGAGCGGCGCTTGAATTTTCCGCGCCTCGAGCAACTCCTCGACCACCAGGATCAGCTCCTGGAGAAGCGGGATCAGGCGCGCATTGAGAACGGCGGTGAGGGCACGCCGGGGCGCGTCGAGGTTGGAGGTGAGCTCATGTGAGCAGGTCACCGGCAAGCCGGTCAGCTCCCGGACGAGGTCGCGAATGGCTCGCTCGTGGGCCGCATTACGGACGGCGAAGTAGCCCGCCACCGCGAACGCGGACACCCGGGGGGCATGGGTGAGCACGGCCGAGCGCACGACCTCGAGGTCGAGCGGGGAGCGCTCCTCACCATGCGCCCCGTGCCCGCCGGACACCAACACCACCGGGTCGCCGCCGAGCGCCTGCCTCAGCCCGGCCCGCTCGAGCGCGTCCTCGCGCTGGCCGACCAGGATCAGGCATACCGGGTTACCTTGTCCCTCCACAATCGCGTTGGTTGCAAGGGTAGTCGACAACGAGACCAGGCGGATGTCGGGAACCGGCGACGGTAAGACTGCATCAACCGCCGCCCGCACCCCCAGCGCGAGGTCATGCTTCGTCGTCAATGACTTGGCGGCCGCGACGACCCCGTGTTCGTCATCGTAGAGCACCGCGTCGGTGTACGTACCGCCGGTGTCGATGCCAAGCAGTAACGCCAAGCCGGCCTCGTGAGCGCTGGTCGGACCGCCGATGGCAAGCCGTGTGCGGCCCCCCGGCGGCGGTATGTTGCCGTGGAGCGCCGGCGAACACAACGTCGAGTCGAGGCAGAGCTTGAAACATCCCGCTGCCTCACTCAATCTGTCAGCTGGCCCTATCGCTCAGCCGTGCCCCACATGCGCGAAATCGGAACCCCCCACGAAGGCAGCCGGCCACCGGCCGTCAGCCCCGGATTGCGTGGAGAATTTACCGATCTGCTCAAGTTCCTGAGTAAACGAATCATCGGCCAGGAGGGGCTCAACCTGAGAATGCTGATCGCGTTGCTTGCCAACGGACACCTCCTGGTCGAAGGGGCGCCCGGTCTCGCAAAGACCACGGCGATCAAGACCCTTGCGAGTGCGCTGGAAGGCGACTTCCACCGAATCCAGTTCACGCCCGACCTGCTTCCGGCCGACCTGACCGGGACCGACATCTACCGCCCGCAGGATGGGAGTTTCAGCTTCCAGC
>JBFHLI010000082.1:0-12940 GCA_041594935.1 Gammaproteobacteria bacterium
CAGGAGCACGCCGACGGAGGCAACAATGAGGCCAAAGAAGAGCGCAAATATGGGTTCTGGGTGAGTCCGGATCAGCTCCGGCAGCGGCACCACGCGGGTGAAGAACATCAATGCGGTAAAGATGCCCGAGCAAAGGAGCAGCACGAACCCGAGATCGACGTGTGCGGCAGCCTGGCGAAGCTCCGCGCGCAGCAATAGGCGCACGAGCGCAAGGTCAAACGAACGAATCGCCTCGAGAAGCCTCTGATAGATGCCGAGGATGAGCGCCATCGTGCCGCCACTGACCCCGGGTACGACGTCGGCGGCACCCATGCAAAATCCCTTGAGGGCGATGCCGAGAGCGTCCTTCGGCGACACTACTCAGCCGCCGTGGTACGCAGCGCTCAGCTCGTGCACGGCGTCGACCATAACGGCAACCCGCTCCGGATCGACGTGCGGATGTATGCCGTGACCGAGGTTAAACACGTGCCCGGGTCCGGTTCCGAAGCGCTCCAGGACATCAGACACTTCCTCCCGGATGCGCTCCGGCCTCGCGTAGAGCACGCAGGGGTCCATGTTGCCTTGAAGCGCGACCCGGTCACCAACCGTCGCGCGTGCCACAGCGAGATCGACGCTCCAGTCCAAACCCAGGGCATCGGCGCCGGTCGCACTCATTTCGCGCAGCCACATGCCTCCTCCCTTGGTGAACAGGATAATGGGTACCCGGCGCCCCTCGGCTCGACGTTCGACGCCCTCCAGTATCCGATGCATGTACTCGAGGGAGAATTCCCGGTAGGCGCGAGGGCTGAGCGCCCCTCCCCAGGTGTCAAACAACATGAGAGCTTGTGCGCCGGCTGCAATCTGCGCGTTGAGGTAGCTCGTCACCGCCGTCGTGAGAACCTCGAGCAGTCGGTGCAGCTGTTCCGGTTGATCGAACAGTAGGGTCTTACTGTGGCGGAAGTTCCCGGGCGATCCGCCCTCGACCATGTAGGTCGCGAGCGTCCATGGGCTGCCGGCGAATCCAATGAGCGGCACGCGAGCGTTCAGCTCCCGGCGCACCAGCCGGACGGTATCCATCACGTAGCGAAGCTCGGACTCCGGATCGGGCACGAACAGCTTGTCGATATCGGTGGCCGCTCGTAGGGGACGTTCGAAGCGCGGCCCCTCGCCTTCCACGAATTTCAGGCCGAGGCCCATGGCGTGGGGAATGGTGAGAATATCGGAGAAGACGATCGCCGCGTCCAACTGGAATCGGGCCAGCGGCTGCAGCGTTACCTCGCAGGCGAGCTCCGGCGTGGTGCAAAGTGCTATGAAATCTGCGACCCGGGACCGCACGGCTCGATACTCCGGCAGGTAACGCCCGGCCTGGCGCATGATCCACACCGGAGTTGCATCGACGCGCTCGCGTGCGAGCGCACGAAGAAGGCGGTCGTTCTCTAGCTCCACGGTCATCGCGCCGCGCTCGCGGACGGTTCGCGTCCTGCCGACAACCACCTGCTCGGCGTTGGGTTCGAATCCGAGCGCGCCAGCGTCGGGTGCGACACTCGTAAGCGAGCCGGCAACCAGCACCGGAGCTTGACCGAGTCGCGGTGCGGCGTAGATTCGACGCGTCTCAAGTGAGCTCCCCCGGGGAGAATACGCGTTCAAACTCGGCGATCGCGTAGCGGTCCGTCATCCCTGCGAGATAGTCGGCCACCCCTCGCGCGCGCCCACCGGCCGGGTCGGCGTGCTGCATCTGCGTTAGCCGTTCGCGGACATCGGGCGGAAGCATGACAGGGTCCTCATGAAAGGCGTGGAAAAGCTTGCGTAGGGTACGTTGCGCCTTTCTCGACATCCGTCGGACCCGAAAGTGTTGATAGAGACATTCGCGGAGGAACCCCTTGAGTTCAAGGTGCTGTGCTTGCATCTCGTCGCTGAATCTAATCAATGCGCGTCCCGCTCTACGTACGTCATCCAGTGTACCGGGTACGGCTTCCGCCAGCGCGGCCCGGCTGGTCGCAATCAGGTCCAGTACCTGATCGTTGATCATCCGTCGGATCACCTCGTGGGTGAGTCGACGCTTGGGCAGCGAGGGGCGAAGTCGACCGACCTCTTCGTGATGCTTGCGAAACAGTGCAACGTCCCGCAGCTGCTCGATCTCGAGGAGGCTTGCCCGAAGACCGTCGTCAACATCGTGATTGGTGTAGGCGATGGCATCTGCCACGTCGGCGAGCTGCGCTTCCAGGGTTGGCTGCAGGCGGTCCAGAAAGCGCTGACCAATCTCGCCGAGCTCACGTGCTTTGGCGCGCGAGCAATGCTTCAAGATTCCTTCACGAGTCTCGAACGTCAGATTGAGCCCATCGAAATCCGCGTACTTCTCCTCGAGCACGTCCACTACTCGCAACGACTGCAGATTGTGCTCGAACCCACCGTACTCCTGCATGCATGCGTTGAGAGCCTCTTGGCCGGCGTGGCCGAATGGGGTGTGGCCGAGATCGTGGGCGAGGGCAATCGCCTCGGTAAGGTCCTCGTTCAGTTCGAGTACCCGGGCAATCGTACGGGCAATTTGAGCGACCTCCATGGAGTGCGTGAGCCGGGTGCGGAACATGTCGCCTTCGTGGTTGACAAAAACCTGCGTCTTGTACTCCAGGCGACGAAACGCGGCCGAGTGCACGACGCGATCCCGGTCGCGCTGAAACTCGCCACGGTGAGTGGGTGAAGACTCATGATGCACTCGACCGCGAGACGAACTCTCATCGACGGCGTAGGGCGCGAGCTGGGCCACGAAGCTCGAGCGCGCTCAGGCCGCGCTGCGGCAGGCGGTGAGGGTATCCATCAGCGTATTGCGGTCGAAATCGTCGCAGATCACCGCATCGCCGATTGACTTGAGCAGAATCAAGCGCAGGCTGCCCCCGGAAACCTTCTTGTCCCGCGCCATGAGCTCCAACAGTCTTTCTGCGCCGATCTTCGCGGGCGACTCGGTGGGTAAGCCGGCGCGCTCAATCAGCTCTCGGATCCGTTGCCGCTCTTCCGGAGCAAGCCAGCCCAGGCGGGTGGAGAGATCTGCCGCCATGCACATCCCGGCCGCGACGGCCTCACCATGCAGCCATTCGCCGTAACTCAACGCGTTCTCGATTGCATGTCCGAAGGTGTGTCCCAAATTGAGCAATGCCCGCTGTCCCGACTCGCGCTCGTCGGCGCTCACGATCCGAGCCTTGATTTCGCACGAGCGCTCGATGACGTGTACCAACGACTCCGCGTCTCGGGCAAGGAGTCGATCGAGTCGGCCGTCTAGCCAGGCGAACAGCTCATGGTCGCAGATCAGAGCGTACTTGATGACCTCGGCGAGGCCGGCGCGCAGCTCACGGGTCGGCAAGGTATCGAGGGTGTCGATGTCGGCGATGACGCAGCTCGGCTGATGGAACGCGCCGATCATGTTCTTGCCCAATGCATGGTTGACCCCGGTCTTCCCTCCGACGGACGAGTCGACTTGAGCAAGCAGGGTGGTGGGAACCTGGATGAACTTCACGCCTCTCTGATAGCAGGCGGCGGCAAATCCGGTGATATCCCCTACGACCCCGCCCCCGAGTGCGATCAGCGAGCAGTCCCTCCCGAAGCGGCTCTCGAGCAACGCGTCGAATACCGTATTCAACACCTCGAGATTCTTGAACCTCTCCCCGTCCGGAAGCACGATACTGCGGGTCCGGCACTGCGACATTGCGGCGAGAAAGCGCGCCAGATACAGAGGGGCCACTGTCTCATTGGTCACTACGAGGAGGTCTGGACCGGACAAGGCGGGGAAAATCAGCTCGCCGCGCTCGAGCAGCCCGTTCCCGATGTGAATCGAGTAGCTGCGCTCGCCAAGTGCGAGCTCCAGCGTCCTCATATCGCCCCCAGCTTCTTGACGATCTCCTTGACTACGTAGCGGGCACTGCGCTTATCGGTGGTGATCACCAGGTCGGCAATCTGGCGATACAGCGGGTCCCGCTCGGCCACGATGGCTTCGAGCCGGGACCGGGGATCGTCGGTTTGAAGCAGTGGACGGTTACGGTCTCTCGCGGTGCGCTTCACCAGGTATTCGATTGGTGCGTACAGGTAAATCACGAATCCCCGGGTTATGAGCAGAGACCGGTTATCCCGGTCGAGCACGGCGCCTCCCCCGGTTGCCAGCACCACATCTTGCTTCTCCGCCAAGCGCTTGAGCATCGCGCCCTCGCGCTTTCGGAAGCCCTCCTCACCCTCGAGTTCAAATATGAGCGAGATGTCGGCCCCGGTGCTGGCCTCGATCTCGGCGTCGCAGTCGATGAATTGCTTGCCGAGCACCTTGGCAAGCTGTCGGCCGGTGGTGGACTTGCCAGCCCCCATCGGACCCACCAGGTAGATGTTCTCCGGGGTCTTCATAGGCCGGATTAAACCACAAAAAAACCCCGCGGCGGAGCGTTACCGCCGCGGGGCATTCTACTCTCGGCCCGAGCGCCTAAAAGCTCAGGGTATCCTTGACGATCTTGGGCGTAACGAAGATGAGGAGCTCCGTCTTCTCGTCGCGGAGCGACTCCTGCTTGAACAGGAAGCCGAAGTAAGGGAGGTCACCGAAGAACGGAACCTTCTCGATATCCGAGCGCTTCGTCTGCTCGAAGATGCCTCCGAGCACCACGGTGTCCCCGTTGTCCACCAGCACCTGGGTTGTGAGCGCGCGCGTATCGACGCTTGGTATGCCGTTGAACTCCTGACCGACCGTATCCTGGTTGACTGCCAGATCCATGATGATTCGATCGTCGGGAGTAATCTGTGGCGTCACCCTCAAGCTAAGCACCGCAGGCTTGAACGAGGTCGAGGTGGCCCCGCTCGAGGATGCCTCCTGAAAGGGGATCTCGGTACCCTGCTCGATGATTGCCTCCTTCTGGTTGGAGGTGACCACCCGAGGATTGGCCAGTACTTCGCCCCGCCCCTCGGTCTGCAGCGCCTGAAGCTCGAGCTGCAAAAGAAAATCGGGGATATCGATGATCGCGAACTTTACAGCTCCGGAGGGATCGGCCAGCGGTAAGTCGACAATCAGGTTTTCACGGTTGTCGGTGAAAAAAGCGACGGTGCCGTCACCGAACTCCGTGTCCCCCGGATTCCCTCCTCCGAGGGTGTAGGTCTCGTTGTTTCGCTCCGTGCGGGAGATTCCGAAACGTACCCCGAGGTCGCGGTTGAAGTTGTCGTCGGCGACCACGATGCGAGATTCGATCAATACCTGGCGCACAGGTATATCGAGCTGGGTTACCAGCTTTCGGACCCCGACCAGGTTATCGGCGGTATCGCGCACGAGCAGCGTGTTGGTGCGCTCGTCTACCGACACGTTCCCCCGCTCGGACAGCAGCGAGTTTTCCTCGGCTTTCAGCAGCTTGGCGATTTCGCTCGCCTTCGCGTAATTGACCTGGACGAATTCCGTGGTCAGCGGCGCAAGCTCGGTGATCTGTTTCTGCGCCTCGAGCTCGAGCTTCTCTCGCGCCGCGATCTCCTCGCTCGGAGCCACCATGATGACATTACCCTGCTCACGCTTGGCAAGGCCCTTGGCCCGCAGGATGATGTCCAGCGCCTGGTCCCACGGCACGTTCTTCAGGCGCAGAGTGAGATTTCCGCTCACCGTGTCGCTCGCCACCAGATTCTTGCCGGTGAAGTCCGCGATGAGCTGCAGCACTGCTCGCACTTCGATGTTCTGGAAGTTGAGCGAGAGGCGTTCGCCGGTGTAGCGCTCCTTCTTGAGCGCTTCTTCCTCCTGCTTCGTGAGCGGCTTGACCTCGATCGTGAACAGCTCGTCGGACTGATAGGCGAGAAGCTCGTACAGCCCCTGGGTGTTGATCACCATGCGGGTGTCATCCCCTTGCGCAAAGGTGTCAACGGTCTGAGCGGGGGTCGCAAAGTCGATCACATCGAGGCGACGTTCCAGGCGGTCGGGGAGGCTCGTGTTGAGGAAGTCAACTACTACCCGAGAGCCCTCCTCGCGCGTGTCAACCACGGTGGACGGGTCGCTCATGGTCACAATGATTCGCCCTTCACTGGCCGGCCCGCGACGGAAATCGACGTTCTCGAGTCGGCGTTGGTCACCGCCCGCGGTCTCCATCTCGGTTCGAAAAGCAGCGGTCCCGGCCGCGCCCGGACTATCGAGCGTCACATAGACGGCCGAGCCCTCGACTCGCAGCTGATAGGGCACGAGCTTGATCAGGTTCAATACCACGCGGGTGCGGCCTGACGCCTCCACCGCGGCGACGCTGCGAGCCATGCCAACCCCGATGGTCTGGGTCTTGCGGGGCAAGTTAAGGGTTACATCAGGAAAGTCGAGGGCGACCCGAGCCGGGCTGTCAATCGCGAAGCTTAGCGGCTCTGCGACCGGCTCGGAGAGCTCGAGCTTAATCTGAACGCGATCTCCGGGCATCTTGGCAAAGGTAACCGCATCGAGGCTGGCAGCGTTGGCGGTCCATGCGGCTCCCGCCCACGCGATCGCCAACCCGACGCTTACCAAGGTCGCGATACGCTTGGGAATGTCAAGAATCATGTGCTTAAGCCCCCCTAGAAAGTTATTCGGCCAGTGCCAGTGATGCCTCGCGCAGGTACCACTTGCCTCTGGCGTCTTTGGCTCGCTCCTCGAGCTCAATTCGGTTCTCCAGGACGGCGATGATCTTGCCGTTGTTCTGTCCCATGTAATTGCCGGCCTGAATCCGGTAAATCGTTCCCTCACGATTGATCACGATGCCCCAGACATCTTCCGCCTGCTCCAGGGTTCCCACCATTCGAAGGGAGTCGAGGGGAAAATCCTCCAACTCTTCCTTCAGACGCCCTTGCATCGGCGCGTACGGGCTGTCGTCATCGCTGCTGACCTGCTCCTCCTCGGTCTCCTTGAAGAACGGCTCGAATGGGTCGGGTCCGTTACCGGCGTAGGTGTAAACGACATAGGGCTCTGGCGGTGGGGGGCGTGGGAGGGCTTTCGCCTTTCGGGTTAACACACTTTCGGTGTAGGAGCGCAGCTCCTCATCCACACCGCCCGAGCATCCGATCAAGAGCAGTGCGAGCAGCGCTGCAATCGTCCTCGTAAGCCAGCCCATCACGGGTGCCCGCGAGATAAAATAAACCGAGTCTTTGTTGTTCAAGGCCCGTACCCTCACTTCTTCCTTTTCCGTTTTGACTTCTTTTGTTTGGCGGCGTCCTCTCTATCCTGTCGGGCGGCGATCTCGTCCTCGTCCATGTAGCGGTAGGTCTTTGCCACCGTGTTCATCATCAGCACTTCCTGATCGGGGTTCGGGCCGCGTCGCGGCTCGACCGAGATGTCGTGCAGCGTCACGATCCGGGGTAGGGCCGCGACCGAGCTGATGAAGTTTCCGAATTCGTGGTAAGTGCCGGTGACGGTAATCTTGATGGGCTGCACGGCATAGAATTCCGCCGGCTGCTCGTTTTCCGGCTTGAACAGCTCGAACTCCAGCCCGCTCGCCAGGCCTGCCTGCGAGATGTCGACGAGCAGTCCTTCAATCTCGGTCTTGTTAGGCAGCAAGCGCAGCTGCTCGCCGAGCGACTGCTTCATCTCGGCCAGTAGCTGTGCCAGCGGCTCTAGATTGGCGGCCTTGGCCTGCTTGGTCTCGAACTCCTTTCGCAGGTCGCGCTCGGTTTTCTGAATTTTCTCGAGGGCAACCATCTGGTTGCGGGTGTCTAGATAGAAGCCCGCTCCCAGCATCGCAACGCAGATGCCGAGGATGATAAGTGCGCGAACCGGCAGTGGCCATGACCCGATGCGCGCCGCCTCGAGGTTCTGGAAGTCGGATAGTCTCACGACGCATCCTCCCCTTCGGCTTTGCGCTTCTCCTGCTTGACTCTGAGGATGAAGTTGCTCAGGCGCAGACTCTCCTGTCCCTGAGCGTCCTTGACCTCCCGCTTGATCTCCACGAGAGCGGGATTCTCCAGATACTGCGAGTCCTCGAGATTTCGCATCAAAGAGGACACCCTCGCGTTGGACTGGGCGACGCCGGTCAGGGTGAGCGCCGAGCCTTTCTGTACCACCTTGCTGTAGAAGATCCCTTCCGGGAGAGTAGAGACGATCTCATCGAACAGGTGCACGACTTCCGGTCGGCTTGCCTGGAGCTGTTGAATGATCTCCATCCTGGCGAGCAGCCGTTCCTTCTCGGAATCGAGGTCCTTGATGGCCTCAATTTTCTTGTCGAGCTTCGCGATCTCGGTCTTGATGTAGCTGTTGCGCGCCCGCTGACCCTCTATCTGCTCGTTGAACCAATAGTGCACCGAGCCGATGACGATCCCCATCAGTATTGCAAACACCGCGCAGGTGACGCCGAATTCCTTGTTGCGCTGCTTGCGAAGCTCCTCTCGCCACGGCAATAGGTTTATCTGGGGCATTAGTGGACACTCCTCATGGCGAGGCCACAGGCGATCATCAGCGAAGGCGCATCGTTGCTGAGAACCGGTGCGCGAACCCGCGAGGAAAGCGACATGTTGGCGAACGGATTCGCAACCATGACCTCGCTGCCGGTCTTCGCCGAGATCACCTCGTCGGCACCCTCGATGGAGGCGCATCCTCCCGCGAGCACGATCCGGTCTACTTGACCGTACTGACTGGAGGAGTAGAAGAACTGCAAGGCTCGGTTCACCTGCTGACCCATGGAGTCCTTGAACGGCTCCAGTACCTCGGGGGCATAGTTGTCGGGCAGGCCGCCCTGGCGCTTGGCGAGGCCCGCCTCCTCGTAGGTGAGGCCGTACCGGCGCTGAATCTCCTCGGTAAGCTGCTTGCCCCCGAATACCTGCTCGCGGGCATAGATGATCTTGAGGTTTGATAAGACGCTCAGGGTCGTCATCGTCGCCCCGATGTCCACCAGAGCGATGATCTCGCCGACGCCACCGCCCTGCATCTCCCCGGTGAGCAGCGTGAACGCGTTCTCGAGCGCGAAGGCCTCCACGTCGACGATTTTGCCGGTCAGTCCACCGAGCTCCGCCGCGGCCACCCGCACGTCGACGTTCTCGGATCGAGAGGCGGCGAGGAGCACGTCCACCCGGTCCGGATCGGCCTCGGAGGGGCCGACGACCTCGAAATCCATGTTCACTTCCTCGAGCGCGTAGGGGATGTACTGATCCGCCTCGAGCTCGATCTGGCTGGCGAGCTCATCATCGGAAAGATTGCCGGGCATCGTAATCATCTTCGTGATCACCGCGGATCCCGCCACCGCTACCGCGGCGTTGCGCGTCTTGGTTCCCGATCGTTTCACCGCGCGACGGATCGAATCTCCCACCGCTTCTACATCGGTGATATTCTTTTCCACCACCGCGTTGGGCGGCAGTGGTTCCACTGCATAGGACTCGACTCGATACCGGTTGCGGCTGCCGCTCAGCTCGAGCAGCTTGACCGCAGTTGAGCTGACGTCCAAACCGATGAGGGGGGCAGATTTCTTACCGAATAGTCCCACAACTTTTTCCTTTTAAACACAAAGTTAGCGGGTATTCATGCGGTTACACATTAAATACAAACTAACTATAGAACAACCGGCTGGGGTTTTACAAAGTGCCCCACGACCGGGAATCTGCCGGTTTGCACGGCGCGTTTGTTAACAAGTGTAGACGGAATAGCGTAGCTCATCTTTGTCGATAGAATAGTCGGACTATCTGCGATTTCGAGGCTCTGGCTCGCTTTCATGCGTATTCTTCGTTGGATGGGAATTGCGGTGGTTGGAGGCGGCTTTCTCGGCCTTCTCGCGATCACCGGTGTCTATCTCTATCTTTCGCCCAGGTTACCCTCGACCGAGAGCCTGCGAGACGTGCAGCTTCAGGTCCCATTGCGGGTGTATGCGCGCGACGCGGCGCTGATGGCAGAGTTCGGCGAGAAGCGCCGTGAGCCGCTGCGTCTGGGACAGATACCCGCCACCATGATCAAGGCGGTGCTCGCCTCCGAGGACGAGCGTTTCTACCAGCATCCGGGCGTTGACTGGCAAGGCTTGACCCGGGCGGTGCTGCACCTGATCCGGACCGGGGAAAAAGGGCCCGGGGGGAGCACGATCACGATGCAGGTGGCACGCAATTTCTTCCTCGGCCGCGAGAAGACCTACGTGCGCAAAGCCAACGAGATCCTGGTTGCTCTCAAGATCGAGCGTGAACTCAGCAAGGACGAGATCCTGGAGCTGTACCTGAACAAGATCTTTCTCGGACAGCGTGCCTACGGGGTAGGGGCGGCGGCTCAGGTCTACTACGGCCAACCGCTCGGCGCTCTGAGCTTGCCGCAGGTCGCGATGATCGCCGGATTACCGAAGGCGCCTTCGCGCTTCAATCCGGTGGCGAACCCCGAGCGCGCACGCGAGCGACGGGACTATGTTTTGCGGCGAATGTACGAGCTCGATTTCATCGGTGAGGCGGACTACGCGGCCGCGGTCAAAGCTCCGGTGACGGCCGAGCTGCACGCCCTGTCGGTCGGGGTCGACGCGCCCTATGTCGCCGAAATGGTTCGGGCCGAGATGGAGGCGCGGTTCGGCGAAGACGCCTATAGCCTGGGATTCAAGGTCTACACGACGATTGATCCCGCTCGTCAGCGGGCCGCGACCGCCGGTTTGCGAGGGGCCCTGCTCGATTACGACCGGCGCCACGGATATCGGGGGCCCGAGCTCAAGATCGAGGTCGGGGCCGGCGCTATGGACTGGGACGCCGCCCTCAAGGGCATCCCGAGTATCGGGGGACTGTTACCGGGCGTGGTCACGTTGGTGGGCGAACGCAGCGCGAACGTCTATACCCGTGAGCGCGGGGCGATCTCCATCGATTGGGCGGGTCTCGAGTGGGCTCGACCCCTGATCGACGAGAACCGCAGGGGACCGAAGCCGAAGCGGGCAACCGAGGTGCTTCAACGGGGTGACATCGTGCGCGTCAAGCCGCGCGGCGACGGTTGGGAGCTTGCACAGGTACCCGACGTCGAGGGCGCGATCGTCGCCCTCGACCCGAACGACGGGGCCGTGGTCGCGTTAGGGGGTGGGTTTGATTTCAACCGCAGCAAGTTCAATCGCGCCGTACAGGCGCAGCGCCAACCGGGGTCGAGCTTCAAGCCCTTCATCTACTCGGCTGCCCTCAACGCGGGATTCACGCCCGCGAGCCTGATCAACGACGCGCCGGTAGTGTTTGAAGACCCGGGCCTGGAGGCAGAGTGGCGCCCAGAAAATTACAGCGGTAAGTTTTTCGGACCGACCCGCATGCGGGTGGCATTGACGAAATCAAGGAACCTCGTGTCCATTCGGTTGTTGCGGGCGATCGGGGTGGATAATGCGCTCGATCACATCGCACGCTTTGGTTTCGACCGGGCCCGCCTGCCTCGCAACCTGTCATTGGCCCTGGGGACCGGGCTCTTGACGCCGATGGAGCTAGCGAGCGCGTACGCGGTGCTCGCAAACGGAGGCTATCGGGTTGCGCCCTACTTCATCGAGCGCATTGTCGACGCGAGCTCCGCCACCGTGTATCGGGCTGACCCGCAACACGTTTGCGCGCCTTGCTCGGCGAACCCGCAAGAGCCCTCCGACCGAGGGTTCCTTCCGGTCTCCAACGGGCGCCAGCTGAGCGTCGCTGCCGAAGGCGGGGCGCTGGTGCCGCATTCGCCAGGCCCGGTATCGCCATTTCGACTCGCGCCAGCCGCCATCTCGCCGCAGAATGCGTGGCTCATGAACTCCATGATGCGAGACGTGGTTCGGTTTGGCACGGGTCGGCGGGCGATGGAGCTCGGCAGAGATGACCTGGCTGGCAAGACCGGTACCACCAACGATCAGCGCGACGCGTGGTTCTCGGGATTCAATCGAACGCTGGTGGCCACAACCTGGGTCGGATTTGACGAGCATCGACCGCTGGGTCGGCGTGAGGTTGGTGGTCGAGCCGCGCTGCCGATGTGGGTGGCGTTCATGGGCGAGGCGCTCAAGGGGCGGCCTAGCCAGACGCTGGACGAGCCGGAGGGCCTCGTGACGATACGCATCGATCCGGATACCGGACAACGGGCGGCCGCGGGGGACCCGGATGCGATCTTCGAGACTTTCCCGGTCGCGAGTGCACCCGACGACACGGTTGAGGTGGCGAACTCCCGCCGCTCCGGCGAGGCCGCGAAGTCTGCGGCCGAGGTGACTGAACAGCTGTTCTAGCGAGGCTCCTGGTCTCGAAGTTGCCGGGCCAAGTCCGGATGCGGGATCGGTGCCTCTCGTCCCGCCTCCCCGTGACCCGCCTTTATCGGTCCGAGTTCGTTTGTCGCTTCAGTGGTCGGAGTCGGCGCATGAATCCGCGTAACATCAGTCGTCGCCATCTGCGTGAGCACATTGCGCGTGAAGCCGCTCGAATCATTGTCGAAGGAGGGATCCGCGACTACCAGATGGCGAAGCGAAAAGCAGTCGAGCGATTGCGCGTGCAGCCGGCCGGGCAGCTTCCGGCCAACGATGAGATCGAGCGGGCAGTGCTCGAGTACCAGCGCCTGTTTCGCGCCGACACCCAACCACGACGGCTGAGCGAGCTGCGTCGGATTGCGGTCGATGCGATGAGATTTCTGGCGCAGTTCGAGCCGTGCCTCGTGGGTCCGGTGCTGAGCGGGACCGCGGATCAACACAGCGAGGTGTGCCTGCATCTGTTCAGCGAGCCGGCCGAGGTGGTCGGGTTGTTTCTGATGGAGAACGCAATTCCCTTTGAACTCGGCGAGCGCCGCCTTCGTCTTGCTGCCGACGAGTATCAGAGATTTCCGAGTTATCGGTTCGTCGCGGACGATGCACCGATCGAGCTGATAGTGTTCCACGTCGATGCACGCCGGCAATCGCCTCTGAGTCCGGTCGATGGACGACCTATGGCGCGGGCCACGCTCCCCAAGGTCGAGGAGCTCGCCGGGCTCTGATGCCGTGCCCGAAGCGCAGCCGCGACCGGCCGCCGGCACCGCGTGCGTGCAAGCGCGGCGGCGGTGGGCGGCCACGTCGGGCGGGTCTTGTCGACCGGGTTGATGGCGCATGAA
>JBFHLI010000083.1:0-12923 GCA_041594935.1 Gammaproteobacteria bacterium
GCTGCTCCGCATTCTTGCAAGATCGCGCTGGCGACTCGGTTGGCGGCTCGATTGAGCTCGGCGTAGCGGAGCTCGTGGCGCTGCGTCTTCACGGCCAGCCGGTCGGGAAACTGGCGGGCGATTGCCTCGAAGCGGTCTGGGTTTGACTGCTCCAGCTCCGTGCGGTCAAACGCCTTGAACTCGGCAGACGGCAGGTAACACTGCTCACGAATCGCAGTTTGCCAAGCGGGTACTGCAATAAGATCCTCGTCTACCGTCACCGCCACCTCCTGCCAGTGTGATCGGCTCGTGGTTCGAGCATGCCCGGTTTCGCTTCGGACACAACCGCGGCTGGTTGGGAGCTCTACGCCGTCTTCATACCGAGCCGCCCGGGTCCGACCAAAGCGGTTCGGCCGCACCGAGTTCCAGAACAGTATAGACGTGCGAAAAGAGGCATCATCGACGTGTTACCGACTCGCTGGCGCCACGCGGCGGGTTCAAGAATGTCAGAACCGGAAGGGTCCGAGATCGGGTCTCGAGGCGCTGGTTCACGGCTCCCAGGCGGCAAACCTCACCCTAACCAAGCACCGGAAGACTCAATACACCGCTCATCAGGTGCGCAGTCCGAAGTGACTTGGGTCGTTGATGGGCCGGTAGCTCCACCATCGTGGTAGGCTCGCCTGGCAAGGGTCACCGGGTCTGCCGAAACCGATGGCTGTGAGCGGAGCATGTAACGAGTGGAACCGTCCGATACCGAAGAACCGCGGGTTCTTCCGAGGCCTTCAGTCCAGATGGTTGGCATGTGGATACTTGCCGCGCTCATCATCGCGCTAGGATTCGTTCTGTCCTGGCTCGACGTGCTGGATCGCAACTGGCTCGCCCGGGCAGGGTGTCTCGTCGTGGCGCTCGGGATCTGGTCGGGCCTCGGCAGCATCCTTAGCGACCGCGTCTACGTGCGCACTTACGAGCTGCGTCGACGGGTGCTCGTGGCCCGGACCCGAGTGCGTTATCGTCATGATCCGGCCAAGCGTGACGAGGCGGTGAAGGCCGTCGAGCAGTGGCTGGAGGAACGGCTGGAACGCCACCGCGGCGAACATAAGCTCTCGCTCGGAATCCTCGAGGCGACGCTGGTGATCGTGGGCACCCTGCTCTGGGGCTTCGGGGATCTTCTCCGCTTCGCGTTTTGAGTCGCTCAGCCGGCACTTGATCGAACCCCGCGCCCACCCGGGGCGGTGCGAACGAGAACACTCGCAAGCGGCAAGATAATGCGACGAGCTTCCTATTCCGCCCGCGCATGCCGCGAACCCCCGGTAAGCCTTTTGCCGCCAGCCCCACTCGCGCTGACTCTTACCTTCGAGCTGCCCGCGTCCCTCTAGCGCGAAGTTCCGGTAAACGACCTGCACGATGCAGGGCTTTGCATGCGACTCGGGAAAGCGCGAAAGTACGTCGCTGCAAGCTCATGCGGCACGGGGTAGAATCACGCTGGCGCCGCGAGCGCCGGTGTACAAACGTAAAATGGGTTACACCAAGTCCGCGCGATTGGCGTATACCCGGCTCGTCGCATCAGGAGGACAATGAATGTTCACATTCTATTACGCACCGAACACGTGTGCGCTTGCCTCTCACATCGCGCTCGAGAAAGCCGGGGCCGATTATGAAGCGGTGCGGGTGGACTTCTCCCAAGAGGAGCAACGATCGCCAGAGTACTTGCGAATCAACCCCAAGGCGCGCGTCCCGGCGCTGGTGACCGAACGAGGAATCCTGACGGAGACCCCGGCCATTCTCATGTTCATCTGTCAGAGCTTTCCGGACGCCGGGCTGGCGCCGCTCGAGGACGCATTCGCGCTCGCTCAGGTCAACGCGTTCAACAGCTACCTGTGCTCGACCGTGCACGTCGCCCATGCGCACCGAGTGCGGGGCTACCGCTGGGTCGACGATCCGCTGGCGATCGAGGCCATGCGCAAGAAGGTTCCCCAGTCGGTCGGTGACTGCTTTGAGTTGATTGAAACAGCTTTCTTCCAAGGCCCGTGGGTGATGGGCGAGCGCTACACGGTCAGCGATATCTATCTGTTCACCGTGGCGCAGTGGCTCGAAGCGGACGGAGTGGACCCGGAACGTTTCCCGAAGGTCTCGAACCACCGACGGCAAATGTTGGAAGATCCCGTGGTGGGTGCAGTCGTCGCATCGGAGCAAGGGGGCTCGTAGAGCTTTATTCACCGCCACTCCCGCGCTCGGTGAGAGCTGACCTCAGTGCATGCGTGACCCGAGTCTTCGACTCGGGCAAATCCGAGATCGGGTAGAAGGACGCCGCCAGGTAATACCTCCGGGGGCGGGTCAATGATCCCGAGCAGGCCGTTCCGGCAGGCCGCGCATGGTAACGGGCGATAAGGGCGGGCGTTACGAGGCTGCCGGATGTCCCGGCTCGAGCCGGAACCGGGTATCGCGAAACGTCGGTGCCGCCGCTCTGGGAACCTATCTCCTGCCTCTCCGGCGCGGTCCTGAGTTCCAGATTCGACCCATTCTCGGTGAAGCGCTCAGCCGAGAACCTGCGATCCTCCAGCCCTTGAAATCTGGCGCGGAAAGAGCATATTCCGCGCTGCCGGCGTGCCGGTGAGCGCTCCGAATCTGGTCGGACGCGCACCCGGGTAGAACTAGGTTTCGAAGGAATGGCGGGCGGGCTTCAAATTCTCGAACATCCGAAGAATGTTGAATGGAGCGTCGGATCTTCCGTTTGACGCGTTTGGAGACATCGACCGACACACCGGCCTTGCGGTGGGAGTTGCCCGGATCCCGTTCGACTTGGCCGGCAATGCAGAGGCTCACCTCGAAGTCTCCCAGTCAGATTGACTCGAACGAGGTCGGCGAGACCACGATACAATGACAAGGACCACTGAATCATGAACTACATACGTCTCTGCCATGTCTTATTTCTTACCGCGTCGCTTGGCATGAGCCTGGGAGCGGCCCAAGCGTTTGCGCAAACGATAGACTCCCACACGGTGGACCGCGGTAGGTACTTGGTCAAGATCGCGGGATGTAACGACTGTCATACCCCGGGATACTTGCTGTCTGAGGGGAAGATCCCCGAGGACTTGTGGCTTACCGGAGACAGCTTTGGCTGGCGGGGGCCGTGGGGAACGACTTACGCGGCAAACTTGCGCATCGGCGTGCAAAGCCTCACCGAAGATCAGTGGGTATCCTTTGCCAAGACGCTGCGCGCCCGCCCGCCGATGCCGTGGTTTAATCTCAATGAAATGCATGACGATGATTTGCGGGCGGTGTACCGATTCATTCGGCACCTCGGTCCTGGCGGCGGGCCTGCCCCGTCCTATGTACCCCCCGACCAGGAACCCAATCCGCCCTACGCTGTCTTTCCACCTCCTCCTGCTCAGTAGAGATGTCGGATCGAGCGCGAGCCATGTGGAGTCTCCGAGAGCCCGGCGGGCAGTCGAGGGTAAGAGTGAGTCGCCTTGTCCGAGCGATGCGTTCGGGCGGGACGAAATGTCGCACTGTGCGTAGAAAGTCGTGCGGTTAGGTTTGGTTGGATGGGGTAGCTCTATGATGACGCTGGAATCACACTATGTCGCTCTGGCGCGAAACAATCACTGGAGCAATCACCGTCTCCATCGCGCCTGCAATCTGCTTTCGCAGCGGGAGTACTTCGCCGACCGAGTGTCTTTCTTCGGTTCCATTCACGCGACTCTCAATCACATCCTCGTCGTGGATCTGCTGTATCTTGGCAGGCTTAAGGGGGAAGAACGCGTACCCCTGGACTGCGTGGAGCTTTGTTCTGCATTATCCGAACTCGGAGAGCGGCAACGCTCGGTCGACCGTGAGCTCATCAGCTTTTGTGAGCAGCAAGATGACGCCTCTCTCGCCTCGTCGATTTCTTACCGGCGGTCGACCGGCCAGGCCTACACCGAAACGGTCGCGGCAATCCTCTCTCACCTGTTCATTCACCAGGTGCATCATCGGGGGCAGGTCCACGACCTGCTTTCTTCAACGTCCATCGACCCCCCCCAGCTCGACGAGTTCTTTCTGCGCGGCGACTTGCCGCTACGAGCACACGAGCTCGAGGAGCTCGGTCTTCCGAAAGAATGAAGCGCCATGACCATAAGCCTCTCGCCTTGGCATCGGACGAGCTACCACGCGGTGCGGCACTCGGAAGGTATTCGGTGCGGGCAAAGACCGTTGCAGAGCACCCTTGCGCGAAGTTGCGCTGTGAATAATATGTTTGAGCAATAATGCTCGAGCCCCCTGGAGGATGACATGCTTTTTCACATCACCTATGAGTTCTCTCCCGAGGAGCGCGACGATGCGCAACGGCGATTCAAGGAAACCGGCGCGCCGCCGCCCGCTGGCGTAAAGATGCACGGTCGATGGCACAGTGCGGCCGGTCATGTCGGGTTCGTGGTGGCCGAGTCCTCCGATCCGGTAGCCATCGGCAAGTGGATGCAGAGCTGGACCGATCTGATCTCGTTTGAGATCACCCTCGTTCTCACCGACGAGGAGGTTACCGAGGTAATCGGGTGAGCGGGTCTTTGACGAACGGCCGGAAGATTGGTGCAGCTAACCGAAGTGACCGCAAATGAAGATATGGGTGGACGCGGATGCATGCCCGGCGGTGATCAAGGACATCCTGTTCAGGGCGGCAGAGCGCACCGGAGTGCAGCTCACGCTGGTAGCCAATCAGCCGGTGCGCGTTCCCGCCTCGCCCCGCATCACGATGCTCCAGGTGAAGCCCGGATTCGATGTCGCTGACAACGAGATCGTCAAGCGGCTGAGCGCCGGCGATCTCGTGGTTACCGGCGATATTCCGTTGGCGGCAGAGGTCATCGAACGAGGAGGTCATGCTCTCAACCCACGCGGCGAGCTGTATTCGACAGAGACGATTCGGGCCCGCCTGAACATGAGGGATTTTCTCGATACCCTGCGGGCCAGCGGAATCAATACCGGGGGGCCGCCCACGTTGAGCCAGAGTGATCGAAAAACCTTTGCGAATAATCTGGACCGGCTCTTGACCAAGTGGGCAAGAGCTACGCAATGAGCGAAGCTAAATCAACGTTGCGGTCTTGCCGCTAACGGGCAGGGTTGTCTTCGAGCGCGGGCGCACCGGACGGTGACGGGTCCACGAGCACATCCTCCCCCGACTCCGCGCGCATTGCCTCTCGCCGTCGGCGGATCTCGAGCTGCTCGTCGGCGGTGGTCGGCCCTTTGACCGCCGCATCCATAACGACGCAGGCCACCAGATCGCCGGCCACGTTGATCGCGGTCCGGCACATGTCGAGCAATCGATCGACGCCTAGAATGAGCGCAATCCCACCGACCGGCACACCCACCGATGCGAGCAGCGTCGCGAGAATCACGATCCCCACCCCTGGAGTAGCCGGGGCGCCGATCGCACTGGCGACCGCGATGGTGACGATCAGCATCTGCTGCCCCAAGGTCAGGTCGATACCGAACAGCTGGGCGAGAAACATCGTCGCAACCGCCTGGTAGAGCGCGGTACCGTTCATGTTGATGGTCGCGCCCAGCGGAATGACGAACTGAACGATCGACGGCCGCACGCCGAGGTTGTCTTCGGCCACGCGTATCGAAAGCGGCATCACGGCGGCGGAGCTCGAGGTCGAGAACGAAAGCAGCAGCACCTCCCGGGTGGCTCGGATGAACCAAGACGGTTTCTTGCCGAGAACCCGCCACACGATGCCCAAATACATCGCCAGCAACAGCGCGAGACCGAGAAGCACGGTGACAACATAGACACTGAGTCCCGCGAGCGCCGCCAACCCGGTCTTGGTCGTGAGCTGCGCCAGCAAACCGAACACGGCGACAGGCGCGATCAGCATGGCGAAGCGAACCACCGTGATGCACACCGCCTGTACCGAGCCGAGGAGCTCGAGCAGCGGCTTTGCCTGCTCGGCGGGAATGGAGACGAGGGCGGCGCCGATGACGACCGCAAACAACACGATCTGCAGCATCTCGCGCTGGACCATCGATGCGAGCGGATTCTGGGGTATGAGGGCGATCACTCGCTGCGGGATCTCCTCGAGACCGCCGGACGAAGGGGGGGCGATCGACGCGGGAACGTCCACGGCGCCCTCTCGCAAGCTGGTCGCGTCGATGAATGCGCCCGGCTGAATGACGAGCGCGAGAATGATGCCGAGGGCCGCCGCCACCACCGTCGTCACGACGAAGTAAATGACGACTCTGGTACCGACCGTTCTCAGCTGCTCGGTATTCTCGCTCGAGGCAATTCCGCGGGCTACCGACGCGACCACCAGCGGAACGACGATCATCTGCAACGTGGCCAGGAAGAGGTGGCCGGGGAGGGCGAGCCAGCTGCCGACCACCCCGGCAACCTTCGGGTCGAGCCACCCGACGCTGGGGCCGAGCAGGACGCCGACCCCAACCCCGAGAACCATCCCGATCAAGACTTGCAGCCACAGCCGGTTACGCACCAGCCCGATCAGACGATAGCTCTGAAAGCGCATGGATCGCGGGTGGACGCGATCAACCGTGGTCCTCGCTGCGATTGGTTCACCCATCACGACCTACTCCCCAGAAAATCCACCATGACGTTTGTTCGAGCAACGCCGCAACCCAGCTTTCTCGAATCGGACCAGAGTCACTCGGGGCTCGAGTCGTCTGGTCCTGAAAGTTCTCCAGAACGAAATTCGATACGTTGCCGGGGCGATCTTGACGGCGTTTCGCAACCAGCGAAGCCGGGCGGCGATCGTACCGGATAGCCTCATCCGGTCCGATGACCTCGGGGCCGCCCTTCATCGCGCCGCGAGCAGCAGGCCCGCCATCGACAGGAGCCCCAGGAGCAGGGCAATGCCCACGATGCGCCAATCGAGCAGCCGTCGTTCCGCGAGTCTCGCGGCAGAAGCGAGGACACTTCCCCGGTCGGCCACGGCGACCGCGGCACGCGGGGTAAACATCTCGAGCTTCCGCTCCGCCGAGAGCGCTTTGCGAATCATCGGCATCCCGAATCGCGCGAGCGGCACCAGGACGTCCCCGGGTGGCACGCGAACGGTCCGGGGCCAGGCCGCCAGCCGCGGACCGTAACGCCACAAGAGCAGGCTGAGTATCCCGCCGGCGAGCACCGGCGCGGAAGCGGCAGGCGCGCTCACGAGCTGCGAGCCCGGCATCCAGAGAATTGCCGTCGTCACCGCGAGCACGCTCACCACCCAGGCAGTCCAGCCGGAGCGGCCGATGAGGTGCCCCGGGCCCCGGCGCGCGAATACGACCACGAGAAAGCGCCCCATCAGCAACGCGGTGCCGAGGGCGGCAACCGATAGCAGCGCCCCGAGTGACTGGCTCGCGGGCAGCGACGCCGCGGACAGCACGCCACTCAGGGCTGCCTTCGCGCTCGCGCCGCTCGTCAGCGAAGCTCCCGCCAACGACACCGCAGGCAAGGCGAGCCCCAGGAGCACGAGGCTACGAGGTCCCGCCGCGGCGGCGCCGACGCCGAGGAAGAGCGCCCCCTTGGCAAGCCCATGGTGAATCACGTACGCGAGGAGGGCGGCGAGCGCGGCCGGCCAGAGCGCCGGGGCGAGCAGGCCGACCCCCACCATCACCGTGAGGTAGCCCATCTGGCTGATGCTGGAGTAGGCGAGAACCACCTTGGGGTCACGCTGGGAGAGGCCGACCGCCACCCCGTAGAAGACGCCGAGGAGACCCACCGCCACCATCGTGATACCCCACGCCGGCAGCTCGGCCACCCCGAGGGGCAGGAAGCGAATCCAGCCGAGCACCCCGGCCTTGATCATGGCCCCGCTCAGCACCGCGCTGGCCGGGGTCGGCGCGGCCGGATGGGCCAGGGGAAGCCAGACGTGCAGCGGCAGGGTACCCGCCTTGATGCCGAATCCGACCACCAGCAATCCCACCGCGGTCGGGCTGACCTCGCGGTGGCCGAGCGGGAACGAATAGTCGGACACGGTGACGGTAAGCGCGAGCCCTGCGAACACCAGCACCTCGCCGAGCACCACCAGCGCGATGTAAACACGGCCCGCCCGCAGGTTCTCGCGCGAGCGCTCGTGCACAACCAGCCCATAGGAGGCGAAGCTCATCAAGGTGTAGAAAGCGAAGAACGTAAGCGCGTCCAACGCGACCACCAGGCCGAGATTCCCTGACATCGAAAGGAGAAAGAACGCGAAGAACCGCCGCGCCCGAGGATCGTGGGCGAGATAGCCGCGCGAGTAGATCCCGGCCATGAGCCACAGGAACGCGCTGAAGCCGAGGAAGGCCCGTCCCGATGAGTCGAGGCCGATTCGACTTCCGAGCAGCAGCCAGGGCATGGAGAGCTCGGTTCCGCCCGCCCAGATCACCGCGACGAGCCCTGGCAACGCGGCCCAGGGCGCGATGCGCAAGCCGAGGTCGGCCCACCGGCCCCGTCTCGTCAGCATCAGCGCGAGGGCGAGCGGCACTGCCGGCACCGCCGCCAGGAGAGCGAGCTGCCCCGGGAGAGCCGCGCTCACCGGCCGTACTCCCGGTTGGCGATGAGCTCAGCCCAGCCGAGCGGACTCACCGAGAGCCCCGCGAGCACCCCGGCTCCAAGCGCGGCCGCAGCCGTGACGAGGGGGGGAAGCAGCAACATCCATCCTGTCTCGAGCCGCGCGACGGGCACGGGCTCGCCCGACCACGCACCGTCGGGTTCCTGGAACCATGCCGCGTAAATGGTGGGGAGAAAGTACGCCGCGTTCAGCACGGTGCTGATGGCCAACACCCCCAGGACCCAATAGGCACCGGACGACACCGCCCCGAGACCGAGATACCACTTGCTGACGAAGCCAGCCATCGGCGGGACTCCGATCATCCCGAGCGCCGCCAGCGTGAATGCGGTCATGGTGAGGGGCATGCGCCGGCCGACCCCGCGCATCTCACTCAGGTGGTGGATACTGAGCGTCTCGGCGAGGTTCCCGGCGCAGAAGAACAGGGTGATCTTCATCAATCCCTGGTGGACCAGGTGAACCAGTCCACCGATCGTCGCGATGGGACCGAGCAGCGCCGTGCCAAGCGCGATGTAGGAGACCTGGCTCACGGTCGAGAATGCCAGTCGCCGCTTCAGCTCGTCCTGCTGCAACGCCCGCACCGAGCCCCAGACGATGGTCACGGACGCCAGCGCGGCAAGCGGGGCGAGCACCCCGAGCGAGTGCGCCACATCGATGCCGTAGATGTCGTAGACCACGCGCACGATGCCGAACACGCCCGCCTTGACCACCGCCACCGCGTGCAACAGCGCGCTGACCGGTGCCGGCGCCACCATCGCGCGCGGCAGCCAGCCGTGCAAGGGAACGAGCGCCGCCTTCACGCCGAAGCCGAGCACCAGCAGCACGAAGATGACCACGAGCTTGGTGTCGTCGATGTCGCGCCCGCGCAGCCCCCCGCCGGCGGCGAAATCGAGCGGGCCCGCCAACGAGTGCAGCCAAGCCACCCCGACCAGGAGCACCGCGCCGCCGCCGAGCGTATAGGCAAGGTAGAGCCGGCCGGCGGCGAGGGCCGCGGGCGTCCCCCGGTGTACCACGAGCGGGTAGGTAGCGAGGGTCAGGGCCTCGTAGAACAGCAGCAGCGTGAGGAGATTCCCGGCGAGCGCAATGCCGGCAGTGGCGCTCACGCACAGGCTGAAGAAGCCGAAGAAACGGCTGCGGTGGGGAGAGCCTCCCAGGTAACCGATGGCGTACACGGTGGTCGCCAGCCACAGCGAGGCCGACAGCGTCACGAACAGCAGCGCAAGCGCATCGGCGCGGAGCACCAGATCGGCGGACGGGACCAGCCGCACGCGCACCTCGTACACGTCGCCTGCGTTCACCCCCGCGAGCATGAACAACACCAAGGCCAGCTTCAGCACCGCGGCGGCAATGTTCAGACCGAAGCGCGCCCGGTGTTGCCCCTCGCCGAGAAAGAAGTTCGCGACTCCCGGTACGAGCGAGGCGCCGATCACGGCCACCGGCAGCCACGGCACCGCGGTCATGGCGCCGGGCCGCCAAATGCCGCGCCGGGCGGCATGAGGAAGGGCTCGAGGGCGGGATATGCGAAGCCGAGCCCGATCGCGGCGAGGGCGAGTCCCAGGGCGCAGAGCTCCATCATCACCGGCAGGCGCCGCGGCACGACCTCGCGCGGACTCTCGCCTGGCACGAATAGAAGCCCGACGATTCGAAAGACGTACCCGGCCGCGATCAGGCTGCCCACGAAGATCACCGCGACCCACCACCATTGACCACTGGCGATGGCCGCGCTCAGCATGAGCCACTTGCCCACGAAGCCGCCGCTGAACGGCAGCCCGATCAGGCTCACCCCCGATAGCGCGATGGCAAATCTCGTCATCGCGCTGCGCGGCAGCATTCCCGCCAGCTCGGGCAGGCGGTCGTGTCCATGCACGCGCAGCACACCGCCGGAGGCGAGAAAGAGCGCCGCCTTCGCGAGGCCGTGGGCGAGGGCAAGATAGACGACCCCGGCCCAGGCGATGCCGGCGACGGCCGGATCGGCCGCGAGCGGAAAGAGCAGAAACAGATACCCCATCTGGGCAACGGTCGAGTACGCAACGCAGAGCTTGAGCCGAAGGGCAATCAACGCCTGCATCGAGCCCCACAGAACCGCCGCCGCTCCGAGTGCGCCAAGGAGCTGAACGAGAAACGTCCCGAGACCCGAGCCGAGCCCGGAGACCCACCAGCGCAGGAGGACGTACAAGGCGGCCTTGACCACGAGCGCCGAGAGCAGGGCGCTCACCGGCGCCGGAGCGTTGGCGTGGGCTCCCGGAAGCCAGAAGTGCAGAGGAAAGAGCGCCGCCTTCAGCGACAGCCCGACGAGGATACAGGGAACGGCGATGAAGCCCCCGGCGCCGCTGCCCGCGAGGGGGGCAAGCGTCGCGAGGTCGAGCGAGCCGTGCTCGGCGTAGAGGAGGGCCACCCCCAGGAGATACACCAACGAGGCCAGCATGCCCGCCAGCAGATAGCGAAACGCGGCCGCCACCGCCTCACCGCCGCCGAGCGCGGTGAGCCCGACCGCGGCGAGGCTCACCACCTCGAGGGTGACATAGATGTTGAAGGCGTCGGCCGATAGCGTGAGCGCATTGAGACCGGACCACAGCAGAAGTGCGAGCGGCCAGAATCTGCTCGGGTCCGCGGCGCCGGGCGCCCCGGGGGCGCGAGTATGCTCGAAGTATCCGCGCGCATAACCGAGCGCGGCGAGCATCACGACCGCTACAAGCGCCAGCATCACGCACGCGAGGCCGTCCCCGGCGAGCTCGATGCCGAGGGGGGCCGCCCAGCCACCAAGCGGGTACCGCAGCTCACCTACGCTGACCGCGTATGCGATGATCGCAACCGTGATCGCAGTGCCGAGCCCGCCGGCGAGGCCCGCTGCGTAACCCCAGCGCGGCACCAGCACCGCCGCCACCGCGGCAAGGGCGGGGAGAACGACTGCGCTCGGGAGTGCGTCCGCAAGATCGAGCGGCATCAGACGCCGTCCTCGCTGCTCGAGCGCTCGCGCGCCGCGGCTTCGTCGCGCGACCGGAGCATCAACGCCACCCCGAGCGCGGTCGCGCTCACCGACACCACGATCCCCGTGAGCACCAAGGCGTGCGGCACCGGATCGATGGCCGCCCTCCCGGCGCGGTAGGCGACCGCGACAAAGATGAGGAACACCCCGCTGCTCGCGATGTTGAGCGCGAGGAGTTTGCGAAGCGGCGGCCCGAGCGCCACGACGCCCCAGATCCCCAAGGCGAGGAGAACCGCGCCCACGACGGTGTATCCGAGCCCGGTCATCTGCCGTTACCGGATTTGATGCACTCCTCTCGAGGGCGGCTCATCCTCCGCTGCCCGGCGCATCGAGAACGTGCTCGAACAGGGCGGTGAGGATGTAGGCGACGGAGCCGGCGACGACGACCTCGATGGCGATGATCACCTCCCGGGAGGCGGCCCGCGGATAGTCGAGAAACGTTCCGGTCACCACGCTCACCCCAACGCCGGCGAGCAAGAATGCGCCGAACCCGGCGGGGGCGAGCCACCGCGTGCGGCCGATCGCGAGCGCCACGCCGGCACCACGGCCGAGACGCCACGCGACCGCCGCCCCCGCCGCGCCGGCCCCGGCCTGGAACGCTCCGCCCGCCCCGTCCGTCCCGCGCCAGAGCAAATAGGCAGCAAGGAGCAGCAGGGGAGCAAGGAGAACCCGCGCCAGGACACGATCCACCGACACGCCCGAGCGGTCGGCTTCCTCGACCGACGAGCACACGCCCCTATCCTTCGAGCCCAGGGTTGCCGCGAGCCAAGCGATCAGCAGCACGCCGACTTCAAGCAACGTGTCGTAGCCGCGGAAGTCGAGAAGCACCGCGGTCACCGGATTCTCGACCCTCGTCTGGGGCAACGCGTCAGCCACGAGCCTACCCAGCCCGGAGCCGGGCGAGCCCGCCCGAAGTGCGAGCATGCCGCCAATGGCCACCACGATCGCAAGCAGCCCGCCGAGGAGCGCGAGCCAAATTTCGAGCAAGTCGCGGCGCTCGTTCACCGCTCCCGCTCCTGTGTCTTTCCGTCCTCGTCGAGCCCGGTCCACGCCGAGACCCCGAGCCGGCGCAGGGCGCCGAGCAGGAGCGCACCCGTGAGCCCGGAGCCGATCGCCGCCTCGGCCAGTGCGATGTCGGGCGCACGGAGCCGAGCCCAGATGAGCGCCATCACCAGTCCGAACGCAACCAGGCGCACGCAAGCGGCGAACAGGTCCGGGGTGCGCAGCGCTGCGAAGCCGAGCCCGACCAAGCTGAGCCCCAGAATCAGATCCATGAGCCCCAGCAGGAGGCTCACGACGGCGGCCCCTCGTCGGGCGCGCGGTCAGCCTCGACGGAGTTCACGTCCAGACGCCGGGAGACGCTGCTCGCAATCAAGTAAGCACCCAGCCCGCTGGCCGGAAGGATCAGGAGCCAGACGAGGATGAGCTTGGCGCTGACCGCGGAC
>JBFHLI010000084.1:0-12737 GCA_041594935.1 Gammaproteobacteria bacterium
CCGATCAGAGCCGCTGCGAGCACGAGGCCGACGACCCCGATCAGAATGTTCTTGAGAAGTCTCATGGCAAATTCTCTGGCGGAGGGGGGCGGAGAACTTGAATGCCCCGGATGTTGCCATCGGTCCCGATCTTTAGAATTTCGGGGTCACGTAAAGGTCATCGAAACTAATATAGGAAGTCATTGTAAGTTACCGTTTTTAAATGACTATCTAGTTTTTTTTCTGATTTCGGTCTTTCGGTCCTCGCCCTACGGCGGGCCAGGCGCCACGGGGCCTTGCCGGGGGTGGCGGCAAATCCCGTCAGCCGGCCGGCATCTCGGCGTGGCGCGGCAGACCATCGGTGATCTCGAACCACGGCGCCTTCGATGCAACGTAGATGTGGGCCCGGGGCCGGGTGCCAGGATCGTCGTCGAGCGCACCGACGGGAACGTTCACGACCGGTGCGCCCGGCACCGCCCGGGCCACCGACGAGCCGCAGGTGCGGCAAAATGCGTGGCCGAAGCGCTTCGCGTCGGGGAGGCGATAGGTCACCACGCGGTCTTCACCCTCGGTCCAGGAAAACGTGGCGGGGTCGACGAACACGTTCGAGGCGTGCGCCGCGCTCTTGGCCCGCCGGCAGCGCGAGCAGTGGCAGTTCATCATCACCTTGGGGGTACCGGCGTACTCGAACGCCACCGCGCCGCACAGGCAGCTGCCCGCGACGTGTCCCCGGCGAGCGGAGTGCCGCGGCGCCTGGGCAACGCTCGGAAGAGCGGAGTCGGAGGGGTACTCCTCGAACTGGGGCAGGGCATCGGTGATCGTGTACCAAGGGGCCTTGGAGGCCACGAATATGTGCGCCTCGGGGCGAGTTCCGAAATCTCCCTCGAGGTTTCCCGCGGGGACGAAGACGAGGTCTCCGTCCGTACTGATTCCACCGTCATCGTCGGGTGTGGGCGCTACCGAGCCGCAGCGCGGGCAGAACGAACGTAGGAATCCGGGTGAGGACTCGTACCGGGTGACCTCGTCCTGGCCGCTCACCCACCGAAAACCGCGGGCCGGGACCGCGACATAGGTCGCAAACGCTGCGCCGTGTGCCTTGCGACACATCGAGCAGTGACAATGGGTCATGTGTCGGAGCTCGCCGTTCAGCTCATAGACGATTTCACCGCACAGACAGCGGCCGCGCACCGAGCTCATCTTCTTTCCTGTCCATCGCTCCTCGCACCGGACCATCGGAGCGGCCGGGTGCCGGTCGGAAGCGCCATTCTAGATCGGTCCGCGAATTGCCGCATCGGTGAGGTCCACTTTCGAGGTGTATACTGCTAAAAGGGGAATCATGTGCCGGCCCAACAGGCAATGCTCATGAAAAGAAAGCTCATCGAGCTCTTGGCGTATCCGCGGGCGCTGGTGCGAGATCGGATAGACCTAGAGACTTGCCCGCACGCGGGTTATTACGATCGGGAAGACGGTCGCTGCGTTCACTGTGACGCCCGCCCCGAATGTGCATGGCTCAACCGTAACGACGAGTTCGTCGCCCTGGAGAGAAAATCCATCGGTGAGCTTCTGCCCGCGCTCGCGTTTGCAATGGACGTGGTGAACATACATGTTGCCCGCGGCGAACATGACCCGTCGAGTTGCGGCTGCGAGTCCTGCTGCTGGCTGCGGGAGGCGACGGAAATCCACGAGGGCCTCCTCGGTTCGGCCTGACCCGCGGAGGGGCGGCGCCGGGATTCAGCCCTTGCTTTCCTTACTCGGCAAACGTGAGAGCGGCCGGTGATATCAGCACGTTGAACTGCTCGCACCAGATGACGACCGATTCAAAGTTGCGCAGCGACAAGCCTTCGGGTATCGGGTAGCGCTGGCTGCCCGAGAACGCCTTGAGACGACCGAGGTCGACGAACATCGTGTCCTGCACGCGAGTGTCGGGGGTTATGTTCGCTTCGGGCACCAGGTAGACGTGAAACTTGGGCCCCGGCCCTACCTTGAAGCTCGCCCCGAGGTGCACGACGTCGTCGTAGACAGTCACTTCGCCCTCGCCGCGGTGCACGGGATCGAGGGGATTGGCGTGAATGAAATTTCCGCGGGCCACGACATCTGCCTCCGTCTTGTCCGCGACGGCTTCGTGGACCGGCGGCGGTGGAAACAGGTACGGGAACACGAAGATCCCGGCAGCAAATCCCGCCCCGCTGCCCAGGATCGCACCGATCAATATCCCGATGATGAAATTCTTCATGCTCTCCCCCGATACGTAGGCTTTCACAAGCTCCGTCGCAGATCAAACTCCCGGGATGACCGGCTCGGCGGAAGCCCCTTTCTACCATGGCAGTGCGCGCCGGGTAGCGGCGGGCCGCGCTCGATGTTACGGTTTCGCTGCGGGTCACTGTCTGAAGTTGACGTGCACGGCGGGATGACGGGGGCGTTGACGCGGTGTCATGAGACGGCGGGATTTCATCGCGCGAGGTAGCCTTGCCGTGTCTCGATTGGCGGCGGGTGGGTTGCTGGTCGTCGGTGGTGCGCCCGCGGCCAAGGTCTTGGATGACGGCGCCGGGTTCCACGCGCTCGAGCTGCCGCTGTTTCCACTGCCGAGCGTGGCCTTTCCCGATGAGCTGGTGCTGTTGCACATCTATGAGGCGCGCTACCGGGATCTCATCGAGGACTGCGCCCGGACCGAGACACCCTTCGGAATCACCACCACTTTCGACGGTCAGATGTCCGGCTTTGGCACCGAGATGAAGCTCGAGAGAATCCTCGGAGAGTCCGACTCGGGTGAGCTGGACATTGCGGTCCGAGGGCAGGGGGCGTTCCGTCTTCAGACGTTCTGGCCGAGGCTGCATCACAAGTCGTATCCGGGGGGAGTGATCGAGCCACTCCCCAACGACTCGCAGACCGAGCCCGAGGTTCAAACCACGGTGGTTCGACTTTACAACCGTCTGCACCAGCTGCTCGGTACCGGACAGTCGCTCACCGGCCCGCCCCCTGCCAACTTGTCGTTCGCGCTTGGGCACGACGTCACGTTGAGCGTCGTCGGTGAGCTGGCCCTGCTTGCGATGACCCACGAGGCCGAGCGCCAACGGTATCTGGTGCGCCATCTCGAGCGGGCGCTCGGTCGGCTGGAGACGCTGGACTCCGCGCGTGCGCCGGGGCCGGGCAGAATGGACTCGGGGGTGCGGTGACCTCGGGGCTCAGCCCTGCCGGGCGATGCGCCGGTGCCGAAGATAGACGTCGATCGCCTCTAGGTACGGGACGTAGAGTTCGAGCCGCTCCCAGTCGCTCGATTCCCACAACCGGTCCTCTAGCACCTCCTGCATGGCGGAGAAGTAAGTCATCACCGATTCGATGGCAGCGGTGCGCTCGGGGTCTTCGGATTCGCCCAGTCCCATCAATGTCTGGGCGAGCAGCCCGTTCGACTCCATCAGATACTCGACGTCTTCCCCCTCGATGAACATCGGATCGACGAAGATGCCCTTCTTCGGGTTGAAGAACCGGGCGTAGGCGGCACGCACCACCTGCTCCGAGACTGCACGATACGTATCGTTTCGAAATCGTACGGCGGCGCGCTGAAATGCATGGCTCACCAGCGCGTAGTCTCGCAGTCGGCTCGACTCGCGCCAGCGGCGGTCGGACAGGGCGTAATAGCCGCGCAGCGATCCGTCCGACTGAACCGCAGTGGCAAGAAAATCGAGGGATCGAGTCACCCGATTCTCGACGTCGGGGTCGAGCTGCGGAACCGCGCTCAGGTGGGCGAGCGTATTGGCCAGCCGATCGGTGAAGATCTTGGCGATGACCCGCGGCGCAGCCGCGCCTCGTCTCTGGGCCTCGTCCAAGAGATAGTAACGGGTATCTGCCTCCTGAAAGCTGACGAAAGAGCCTACCTCCGGATTGAACAGGGTCGCGGTAAGGTACCCCAGGGTTTTCTCCGCGGTCTGTCGCAGGCTCGCCGACGGCGACAGCTTGTCGAGGCGTTGCATCAGTACCACCGCGCCCGCGTTCAGATCTGCCATCTTCTCGTAATGCGGAACCTGCCATTCCCGGGTCTCCGCGTAGCGAAAGAATCCGCCCTCGACCGGGTCGAAGATCCACTCGATCGCCCGACCGAGGGTGGCGCTGATGGACCGCATCGCGACCGAGCGGGTCTCCCCCTCGCTCGAGGCGAGGAGATAGAGGAAGGTCCGTGGCAGCACCGCCTTCTCGCCCCTTCCCACGCCCTGCTGGATCGGGTCGAAATTCTCCAGCACGCCGGCGCGGAATCGGTCGGGGACGGCCGCAAGGTGAGCGACGCTCAGCGTCTCCGGGGGGCGATAGGCGACGCCGGGTGAGTCTTCTCCCGGAGCCGAGCCGCCCTGTTCGATGTCCCGCTTTATCTGGCGGATGACATCGAGAAAATCGTCTCCATAGAGGGTGCCACCGTAGCGAAAGTAGATCGTACCGTCGGGGTTGAGGAACACCGTGAACGGCAAGCCCGTCGCCCGGTACTTCACATAGACCGCGTTGTGGATGTCGGCATCAATGAACACGCTCGTGAAGTGCTCGTTCAGATAGGTATAGACCTCCTCGCGGCTCAGGGACTCCTCCGCAAACACGTGACACCAGTGACACCACTGGGCCGAGAAGAGGAGGAAGAAAGGGCGTTGCCGTCCTCGATTTCGGCCAATGACGTCATCGGTGTATTCCTGAAAATCGACGGCCGACTCCTCGTGCTCCCATGCGGGCAGCCGCGCGGTCGCCGCCAGGAGTAGCGCCAGTGTCGCGAGGAGCAGCGGAGAGAGTCGTGACTTGAGCGCGATGCTGCGGCCGGTCATTGCGTCAATCCGTCGTCGCGAGAAGCGCCCGGACCCGCTCCTTCAAGGTGGTCACATCGGTGTCGTCCGGCAGCTCGCCGGCCAGTCGACCGTTGGCGTCGATCATGAAAATGTGGGGCGGATGTGCGATCGAGTAGCCCAAGGCTGACTCCGGCATGCCCTGACGCTGGTAGCGGACGCCGTACCGGGCGGTCACCGCGTCGATCTCCTCTACCGGGCCGGTGAGCCCGATGATGTTGGGGTGGAAGAAAGCGGTGTACTCCCCGATACGAGCCGGGGTGTCGCGCTCCGGGTCGAGGGTGACGAACAAGCCCGCGGTCCGGTCGAGCTCAGCCGGATCGAGAGAATGGAAGCAAGCACTCATTTTCGCTAACGACAAGGGGCAGACGTCGGGGCAAGCGGTATACCCGAAGAATAAGAGCACCACCTTACCGCGCAGGTCGCTGAGGGCGACGGGGCCCGCGGCGGAGTGCAACGTGAAGTCACCCCCGTGCGGCGGCGCATCGGGCGAGCCGACCGCACGTGCGGCCTCGGCGCTGACGGCCAGGAACAGGGCCGGCGCCACGAGCATCAAAAGCCACTTAGAAATCAAGTTCTTCGAGCACATAATTCATGTCTTCTTCTAGCTCTGCCGCTACTCGGCCGAGAGCGGGCGAGCCGAACGGCCGCGCAAACGCGGTGGGCCGGAGGAAGGAAACGAACGCGCGGGTATCTTCCGAGCGCCGGTAGACTGCGAACCGCACCGGCATGAACACGCCCGCCAGAAGATCCAAGGATATGAGCTCGGCACAACTGCTCAGGTTGCAGAACTCGACGATCTTGTAGCGCTCGAACCGCACCGGGTAGCGGACCTCGCGCTCGGTCTGGGCGAGAACGTTGTCGATATGATTGATCCGCGTGACCCGGTAGTTCCGGAGCTCGATCTCCTTGACCAGGTCCTCCAGCAACGTGTCGAAGCTTTCCCGGTCGTAGGCTCTGGTGACGATGTCACGGCCTACGTTCATCGCGCAACTCTCTCAGGCCATCGGCCGGACGGGGTAGCGACCGGTCACTGTCCCGGGGCCTTGAGCGCCTTGATGAAGTTCACGAGGTCCCAGCGTTCGGTCTCCGAGAGCACCAGGCCCCAAGGGGGCATATCGGTGCGGCCGTTGGTGATGAACGAGAACAGGTAGCCATCCGCGGAGTCGTCGGCACCGCTCCACGCCCAGAGCTTTCTCGGGTCGGCGGTGAAACCGTGGGTGGATGGGCCGGTCCCATCGCCATCCATGCCGTGGCACTTGGCACAGCTTTTTGCGTAGAGCTCCTTACCTCGCTCCACCGACTCGGGGGTGGCGGCCACCGGGTTCTTCATCTGCGTGACCTCGAGTGTGGCATCACCGAGCATCCCGTCCGCCCGGGTCTCCTCCTCGAGCAGCGCGACGTTGGCGGTCGGGGGCCCCTTGTGGACCTTGTACTTCCGTCCCGTGGGATCTTCGGTCGAGCCGATAACCTGCTCGATCTGCTCGCGGGTCACGGTCCCTTCCTCGAACTCGACTCGAACCACCGGCCAGCCGGAGGCGGTATCTCGGATGTCGATCCCCACCACCTTGACCGGAAGCTGCTTCTCGAGCGCGGCGATTAGGGCCTTCGGGCTGGCCGGCGAGACCAAGCCCTGCACCTGGAACTGCTCGGTCGCCGCGTGCACGGCGCTTGTCATCGCGGCCCCCAATACAAGCACGAGCGCCCGCACGCCAAACGTTACTGCATTGCTCATCGCATCTCCTCTTCTCGCTCGAAAAAGCCGGCGCCACCTCGGGCGCTTCCGGCTACATCACCCCTTCAGCTTGACGTCCGAGGTCGATTCCCAGCGCTCGCCTTCGTTGTCGACGAACACCACCTTCACCGGGGCCTCCTTGACCGCCTTGAGCTTGAAGGTGAATAGGGGATTGTCGGCTATCGCCGACGACATCCGAAAGCGACTGACGAGGTCATCGCCATAGTAGACGAGCATATTGCGGATGAACTTGCTGGGAGTAGCACGGTTGAAGGACACGCCGTCGGGGTCGGCCATGCCGAGCCCGGTGAATGACGGATGATCGAATCGCACCTTTACCTTGAAGGTCTGGTCCTTCTTGATGCTCCTCGGCATGCGCATTCTCGGTGGTTTGATTTGCTCTGCCATCGTTTACCTCCGTTAGTCGAAGCGCCAACGCCGCGCTTCCGTCTCGATGAGTCAAGATCCGTCGGTGACCGATCGGTTGGCGCGGATTCGGTCATCCAACGCGGTCTTCAACGGGGAATGTGAACGGATATAGTCGATCAAGGCCTCAACGAAGATCCGGTCGGTCTCCACGATCTCGGTCGCTCCGAAAAGCGGGTTGTCCTGAAATCGGGTGTGCACCGATGCGACCGAATAACGCGCGTCGTCCACAATCGGTGTGCCCCCGACTCCGAGCGACACCACCCGCTTGCCGGCCGGGTTACCGAGCTCGTAAACCAGCTCCAAGCCGGAAAAGCGAATCATGTCGCCTCCGACCCGCGAGTAGGGATCGACATCGACCACCCCTCCGAGAACATTCTCGATGAGCTGGCGAATCGCCTTGCCGGTCATGGAATACGTGATGATCTTTCCGTCGGTGGGCACCAGGTTGTAAACATCCTCGGCCGTCACCTTACCGGGCATCAGGGTGGCGCCATAGCGCCAGGCCGGGAAGAAGGCGACATCCGAGTCGGCGATGGCCCGCAACGCATCGGTGAGCAGGTTTCCCATCGGACTTTGCCAGTAATCGCGCCGGTAGATCATGACGTCGCTCGTACCGACGACTTCGTCGAGGCGCGCCTGGTGGGGCCGGTAGGCCTCGTCAACCAGCTTCTGAATCTCGGGGTCCGGCACTACCTCCGACTGGCGCACCTTGAGCAGCTCGTAGTCATAGTCGACGACTTTCCGGTCCTGGACCCGCACGTCGAGGCGGGTGACGAACTTACCGTGGGCCCCTCCCTGATAGACGATGGTGTCGTTCCACACCACCGGGTCGTATACCTCGTCATGAGTGTGCCCGCTCACAAGAACGTCGATGCCGTCGACGCGCCGGGCGAACTTCTGGTCGAGACCGTAGCCGCCGTGGGAGACCACCACGATCAGGTCGGGGTTCTCCTCGGAGCGAATCTCATCGATGAGCTCGCGCGCCTGCTCCTCCTTCAGCCCGAACTTCCACCACTGCGCCGAGCCGCGGATTGCGGAGGTGAGCGCGGTCCAGGGATAGGTGAGGCCGATCACCGCGACGCGCAGCGGCCCGACCTGCTTCATCACGTACTGGGTGAAGACCGGCTCGTCCCATTCCTTGTCGCTGACGTTGTAAGCGACGACCGGAAATTCGGCCTGGTCGATGAGCGCGAGGAGGTGCTCCTTGGGGTAGAAGAACTCCCAGTTACCCGGGGCCATCACCTCGTAGCCGATGGCGTTCATGATCTTCACCATGGACACCCCGCGGTCGAACACCGAGAGCCCTGAGCCGTGCCAAGTATCGCCGGCATCCAGCAGCAGTGTCATTCCCGGCTTTTCGGCCCGAAGCCGATTGACGACGGTGGCGACATGAGCCATGCCGCCGATCTTGCCCTCCAAGCCGGCCTTTGCCACGTAGTCCCCTTCGCGCGACTGGGGGCCCCACGGCTCCATCTGGTCGAGATAGCGGTAGTAGACGGGCCTCAAGTAAGCGTGGATGTCGTTCGTGCTGACGATGCGGATATCGACCGCGTCGGACGACGCCAGGACGGGCCCGATGGCAACCGGCAGGAGCAAGGCAAGCCAGCCCAGCCAACGGCTAGTCTGCATTACCCAACCGATCACCGCTACGTCCGCACATCGGTTCGAATCGAATGCAGCGTGGCAGGGGTTCGCTCAACACCCACCGGCCGCGACCTTGACGCCCTTGCTGACCGCCCAACGCCCGTGCTGATTGCACTCGGCGATCACCCACACCTTGCTCTCCCCTCCGTTGAGGCGAATCTGAGTGCCGAGGTACACTTCGCCATTGGCGGGGGTGAAGAAGAACTTGCCCTTCGTCACGACCGGATCGTCGAAGTTGAGAATCTGGACACTCTTGATGTGGTGGTCGTCGTCCATCGGGTGATCCATCTCGACCACGATCGGGGCCTGGCTCCCGTCCTCTACCACCGGGGGCAAGGTGACCTTCGGCAGATGCAGGCGCTCCAGGTCGGTAAGGTTCTCGGGGTCCTGAGGGAGCTGGATCGCGGCGTGCGCCGCGCCGGAGAATAGGGTGGATGCGTACAGGGGAACCGCCACCCCGCCCACCGTCACGTAGCGTAAGAACCTTCGTCTCGTGAGTCCGTCATCAATGTTCATGCGTGGGCCTCCGTAAAGTCATATGATTCAAACCGCCCAGCCTGGCCGGGCGAAAGCCGATGCAGAGCCAGACTTCACCTTCGCCTTGTGCCAACTTGGCCGCCGGAGTGCGCCGGTAAGGCGCACTCCGGGTCTCAGCGGTTAACTCGCGTCGTCTGTCGTCGTCAGTTGCTCACCACCGAACGCAGCGCGTCTGGGCTCGGGACCCAGCGCACGCCGTTATTCTGGATGCCGGCCTCGATATCAGTGGTGATGACCTCCCATTCCATGGGGTTCGCGGACGAAACGTCGACGAGGGTCGCGACCGGTTCCTTCTTGGTGGAAATGATCGCGTACTTGCCGCTCGGATCAAAGGCGACGTTGTGTGGACCGAGGCCGGTGAAGACATTCTTCACCGCCACGTCTTCCTGGGTGTCGATGATCGTCACGATGTCGGACTTGCCCGCCTCGTTGCAGAACAGGCCGTAGCGGGGGTTGCCCGGATTGAGATACAGGCGGTTGGCATCCGGTCCGGTCTCGATCACCTTTGCGAGCTCGAGGGTGGCCATGTCGATCACCCCTACGCTGTTGGCCTTGCGAAGGCCAGCGTAGCACTTCGAGGAATCCGCGAGGCAGGTGATGTTGCCGCCGCCGCCCGGGACCTTCAGAGACTTGACCTGCTCGCCGGTGGCGGTGTCGAAAAAGACTACCACGCCCTTGCCGGCGGCCATGAAGTACTTGCCGTCCGGGCTCATGGCTCCGGCCCGGCCTCCCTCGATCGGGACCATCTTGATTTCCTTGCGCTGCTTGACGTCCACGATCGAAACGCCCTTCGGCTCCTGCTGGCAGGTCGAGAAGATCTTCGAGTCGTCGAGCGTGAACATCGCATCCCGGGCTCCGTTACAGCTGATGTCGATGATTTCGACCGGGCGCCGCGTCGCGGTGCTCAGCAGGGTCAGGTAGCCGTGCTCCGTGTCGAGGATGTTGCCGACCACTGCCAGCGGCTGGGTGTAGGCGAAGCCGACGTGCAGGGGTGCGATCACCTTCTTGTCCCCCATGCTGACGGGAAACTTGTCGACCACCTCCTGGGTCATAAGGTCGATGGTCCAGAACGTGTCCGACTCGTAGCGTTGCGACGACCAGGCGTAGCGCGCGCCGGGGATCACCCAGAGGTGATGGTTGCCGGTCTCCTGCATCGGGATCTTCTTGATCGTCTTCGCCTGGCGGTAATCGACCACCGAAACCGTCGGCTCCCCCTGGTTGTCGATCAGGAACACTCCGTCCATATCGCGGACCGCGTCCCAGTCCATTCGCACCGTGTTCTGAGGGTCGAGGAACACCAGCGTCTGGTAGTCCTCAGTGCTCATGCCCTCGGTCGGAGCCCCGAATTTTTTTCCCATCCCCCCGGCGCTGGCCGTGGAGATCCCCGTGCTCAAGCTCAAAGCGAGCAGGGAAATTGTCGTCAAGATGCCCACTCTACCGTTCATTACCCATTCCTCCAGGTTGATTTAGAGCGCGTCCGTGCGAGAGATCCGGCGCTCCGTCATCGCGCCGCACCGGATGGGGGTCCCTTCCACCCGGTTGTCAAATTGCGACCAGCTTGCGCTTCACCTCGTTCCAGGTCGCCGCCAGGTACCATAAACACATTAACGCAATGACGCCGATCAGTGCCATCTTCCACCCGATGTAATCGGGCAGGAAGAACGCCTCCCCCAGTCGACTGCCCCACCCGCTATCGGTGAGCCAGGCGCGAGAGTACGAGGCGCTCAGCGCGAAGCTCGCGAGCGCCACCCAGAGCTTTACGTGACCTTCCCCGGCGCGCCACAGGGAGCCGGTCGCGCAGCCTCCGCTGAGCGACATGCCGATTCCGAAGATGAACCCCCCGAGCAGGCTTCCGAGCCAGAATCCGTCGGAGACGAACACCTCCCAGTCACGCAGGTCGGTCCACTTGAGAATCGTGAAGCCGATGGAGCTGATGATGATCGCCAGGGCCACCGCCTTGGTGGCGTCGCCGTTGCCGGTCATGAACGGCTCGCGGAATGCGCGCACGAAGCAGAACCGGGTGCGCTGCATGATGACCCCGATGACGAGACCGAAGACGAGAAAGCCGCCGCGGGTCGAGTACTCGAAGCCATCGTATACGAACGCGAGCCCGAGTCCGAGCGCCACCACCGAGACGCCGGCCAGCGGCTGGACCGCCTGCCACCCGGCCGAAAACTTACCGGGCGCGCGGGCGGCGCGGGTGCGCCCAGCCCAGGCCGGCACACTGATGTAGCTCACCTCCCACACCAGCAGCTTCAAGCCGATATACACGCCGGTCATCAGTCCCACCATCATCACCGGGCCGGCCAGCGACAGCGCGCTCGTCGCGCTGAAGAACCCGCCGATGTTGCAGCCGAAGGCAAGCGATGCCCCGAGGCCCATCAGCCCGCCGCCGAGCACGCCCTTCAAGAGCTCCCACGGGGGTGCCATGCGGATTGCGAACTGGCGGGCCAGCAGCGCGGCCGCGAGCGCGCCGAACACGATGCCGAAGTTGAGCACCGAGGTGGAGTAGAGGTGCGGGGAGATGACCGTCTGGTTGGCCGCGCCGACCTGACTGAACAGCCAGTCACCCCAGTTTCGTACGCCGTCAGCGGCGCTCCAAGGCTTCTCGTAGGCGAAAAGCATGACATTGAGCATTCCAAACAGCACACCCCCGACCCAGGCCGGCCACTGTCGAGTGAACAGCGTGCCGTACCCCTCGCCGAGCGCCGCCCGGAGGGTCTCGGGTCGCTGCGGGGCAGCTACGGTTGCCATTCGGGTTCGCGCACGAGCTTGTCGCGGAATCGGACGCCACGCGCACCCATCAGCGAGTCGCACCGGCCGATCCCGCTAGCGGTGCTTCCGGCGGCCAACCGGCGCTTTGAGGTGGGATGAGTTCTTGCCGGCCTCGCCGCCTGCGTAGCCCACGGCATGCTCGGCAAGCGGTCAAGTGTCATCTGGGATCACCAACCGGACTTGCCCGTCCCGGTGCGAGCCTCACGTCAAGCCTTCCTCATGAGGTAGTAGAACTTGCCCGCCTCCTCGCGCGAATCGAGCAGCTCGTTTCCGGAATGGCGGGCGAGCGCCGGGAAGTCGGCGGCCGAGCCCGGGTCGGTCGCGATGATCCGCAGAACATGTCCGCTGCTCATCTTGTCGAGCATTCTCTTGGCCTTCAATACGGGCACGGGGCAACTCAGACCGCTCGCGTCCAGTTCTTGATCATGCTGAATCGACATCGGGCCTCCGGGTGTGGCGGGTGGTGACTTGTAGCTCGGGCTCTCCAATCGTTAACAAGTACCCCATTTGCTGCACTCTGGCCATATCTCTCAAGGGATAATGAATGTCGCCCAATGCCCGCACCTTCACCGGAATCAACGACCGCGCGCGGCTCGGCTCAGGCCGCCGCCTGGAAACGCGCCCGCGCAACCCCCGAGTCGAGTGCCTCGCGCGCGACGGCCGCGGCCGCCTTCAGGCTCTCCGCTCGATCTAGGTGCCACAGGCAGAGCGCGGCGCCGTATATCAGGCTGTCGCGGGCCGGTCCTGCCTCGCCCTCGAGCGCAACTCGACCCGCCGCGGCGGCGGCTCGCGCCATGGCGTCGGGGTCAATCTTGGCTCCG
>JBFHLI010000085.1:0-12719 GCA_041594935.1 Gammaproteobacteria bacterium
CGCTTATGCGATGCGCAATGCTGCGCAGCTCACCGCCTCCACCCTCGAACCGGTATCCAAGCGTCTGCGACGCCTTGAATACGTCGAACAAGCGAAACTCGACCGCGTAGCGCCCCGCGCGCGGCGATTCGACCTGTCCAATCACGAGGTTGGCAGTTCCGAGCAGCCGCCAGTCGTTGAAATCGATGTCCTCGGCGACGTGCGGCGAGCCGGGGAGATCGGACGCTGGGATTGGGGTGAACAGGCCGCTGCTGGCAAGGTCGCTCGCCACGATGCGGGCGATATCGCTCGGTGGCGGCTCGGCCCCCTGGCCGAATGGGACGATGGCGATGGGCTGTGCTCCCTCCAGGCCCTGGGTGATGCGGATGTTGAGCTCTCCCTGTGCAACCGCGGCGCTCCCCCAGACCAGCAATGTCAGGTAAACGAAAGTTCGTGCGATCAAAATCCTATCCCTCCGGGTCAAATTCGAAATTGATGACTCGCGCGAAAACGGTTGGGTCTGTCGGCTGCGGCAGCGGCGATGACTTGTTGACCGCGATCTCCACCGAGCGGTCGAATGCGACGTTCCCGCTGCTCTGGACGATCCGCGTGCCGACGACCTCCCCGCCGGGGATCTGCTCCACCCGGATCAGGCATTTCAAACCCTTCGGGGTCCCCGCCGGACGGATCCAGTTTCTCTCGACCTTGGAGCGAATCTGGAAGACGTACTCCGCCTTCGCCTTCTCGCGCAAAGACCGGCGCGTGAGGTCGAGGCTCAATTGCTCCTCGGCGAGGGCTTCTTGCAGCGCCAGCTCCGCCTGCTCACGCTCGCGCGCCTGCTCGGCCTTGCGCTTGTCCTCCTCGGCTTGACGTTTCTGCTGCTCGGCCAGTCGCTTGGCCTCCTCCGCCTTGCGCTTCTGCTCCTCCGCCTTGCGCTTCTGCTCCTCGGCCACCTTCTTGAGCTCCTCGGCGCGGCGCTTTTGCTCCTCGGCCAGGCGCTTCTCTTCCTCTGCCTGCCGCCTTTGCTCCTCTGCTTGCCGTGTTTGCTCCTCGGCCAGGCGCTTCTCCTCCTCCGCCCGGCGGCGATCCTCCTCGAGCCGGCTTGTTTCCAGCTCCGTCCTGAGGTTCTCCTGATCCAGGCGCCGCTTATCCTCCTGTGCCTGAAGGCGTGCTTCCTCGAGCTGGCGCCGCTCCTCCTCGGCGCGCCGCTTGCGCTCGTCCTCGGCCTTGCGCTTGGCTGCGAGCTGGGCGAGTCGCCGCTCCTCCTCTTCCTGGCGCTGCTTGAGAATTGCGAGCTGTTCGCTCTCGTCGCGCCGCTTCTCGCGCTCGAGCGCTGCGCGCTGTCGCTCCTCCTCGAGGCGCGTTTGCAGCTCCGCAAGCCGCTCCTCTTCGCGCTGGCGTTTATCCGCAGCTTCTTCGAGCTTGGACTCGAGCTCGCGGATCCGAGCCTGTTCGTCTTGCTCCTTTTCGCGCTCACGTTCCTGCAGGCGCTGGATCTCGGCCTCGACGAGATGCTCCTCGACCACCACCGCCTGCAACGGGGTCGGAGCCCCGCTCGCATCGATTCGATCGGGGGTCCAGTCGAGACTCAGAATCAGCACGACCACGAACAGCAGGTGCACCACGACCGCTAGAAAGCCGGCGGATACGTTATCGAACAGGCGGCGAAACTTCATCGCGTGACTTCGGGCGGCTCCGTCATCAGCCCGACGCTCGAAACCCCCGCCTTCTGCAGCAGGGCCATTGCCACCACCACTTCTCCGTACGCGGCCGACTTGTCGCCTTTCACCAAGACCGTGATCTCAGGCCGGTAACGCAGCAGCGCGCTCACGCGATTGACCAGAGTGGTGGAATCGATCGGCTCTTCTTGATCGTCGCCATAGTTGAGGTAAAAGCGTCCGCGTGCGTCGACCTGGACAATGAGCGGCTCCTGCGCCTGGTCCTCGAGCGGTCGAGACTGCGTTTGAGGCAGGTCGATCTTGACGCCCTGGGTGAGCAGAGGGGCCGTGATCATGAAGATCACGAGCAGCACCAGCATCACGTCGATGTAGGGCACGACGTTGATCTCGCTCATTGGGCGCTTGCGGGTTCGATGGCGGACGAACGGGGTCATGTCAGGGCTGGGTCAGGCTCGCAGTTATCGCTGCGACAACGTCGGTTACCACAAGTTCGGCCCCGTCCTCCCACCCACGTAACGCGCAGTGGGGACAAGGTTGGGAGTTGACGTGGAGAGCTCAGCGAAGTCACCGGTACGGTTGATCTTGAAACGGTACTCTAGCTTGCCTGGCGTTGGAGGATAGTCGAGAACTCTTCCACGAATACATCGTATCGATTCGTCAGCCGCTCCACGTCGTTGACGTAGCGGTTGTAGGCGATGACGGCGGGAATCGCGGCAAACAGGCCCATCGCAGTGGCAATGAGCGCCTCGGCGATTCCCGGCGCTACCATCGCGAGCGTTGCCTGATGAACGTTGCCGAGCGCGCGAAAGGAGTTCATGATGCCCCACACCGTGCCGAACAACCCGATGTAGGGGCTCGTCGACCCGACGGTGGCGAGGAACGACAGATGCACTTCCAGATCTTCCACCTCCCGGCTGAGCGCCACCCGCATGGCCCGCTGGGTTCCCTCCAGGATCGCCTTCGATTCGACCCCTGACTGGTTGCGCAATCGCGCAAACTCCCTGAACCCTGATAGAAAAATCAGCTCCATCCCGGTCGCGTCGTGCTTGGGCTCGTTGACCCGGTTGTAAATCGTCACCAGATCCTTACCCGACCAGAACTGTTCCTCGAAGTCGTCGGCGGCATTGCGCGCGCGTCGGATTGCAAGCCGCTTGAGGAAGATCATGGTCCAGGACATCACCGAGGCCACGAGCAGCAACAGCATCACGAGCTGCACCAAAGTGCTCGCGTTCACGACCAGGTCGAACAGAGATAGGTCAGTGGTCACGCTTTAGCTCCGTCAAGAGAGACCTTGGCATTGCGGTCGGACGAAAGCTCGCCGCGTCGACGCAGGCGAGCCTGACCTCGGCACTTGCGAGAACCTCTTCCGGTTCGCGGCAAACCTCCTGAACCAGTCCGATGCTCGCCCGAGCACAACGCGCCATCTTAACACCGACTACCAGCAGGTCGTTAAATCGCGCCGGGCGAAGATAATCAATGTGAACCCGCGAGACGAGGAACTGGACACTACTCTCGTCCTTCAGGAAGCGCTGGTCGAAACCGAGGGTGCGCAGCCACTCCGTGCGGGCACGCTCCAGGTACTTGAGATAGTTCGCGTAATACACGACCCCACCGTCGTCGACGTCCTCGTGGTAGACCCGGACCGGGAAGGTGAAGTGGGTATTCGATAGGCGCATGAACTCAACCCGGCGCACCGTCGAGCGGGCTAGCCACTCTCGTCGTTGAACAGGTCGAGCTCACGCGCGGCCGGGCTCGCCGCCGGCGCGGGCAGTCCGAAGTGCAGCCACGCATTTCGGGTCGCGACCCGTCCTCGCGGGGTGCGCATCAGGAACCCTTGTTGAATCAGAAACGGCTCGAGAACGTCCTCGATCGTGTCGCGCTCCTCGCCGATCGCGGCCGCGAGATTCTCCACCCCAACCGGTCCGCCCTGGAACTTCTCCATGATCGCGAGTAGCAGCTTGCGGTCCATCAGATCGAATCCCGCCTCATCCACATCGAGCATGTCGAGGGCACGCTCGGCAACCGGGCCCGAGATGCGCCCGTCGGCTTTGACCTCCGCGAAGTCGCGCACTCGACGCAGCAGGCGATTGGCGATGCGCGGGGTGCCGCGAGAGCGTCGCGCGAGCTCCGTCGCGCCGCTCGCCTCGATCCCGACTCCGAGGATACCGGCCGAGCGGGAGACGATGGTGGTGAGCGCGTCCTGATCGTAGAACTCGAGGCGCTGCACGATCCCGAAACGGTCGCGCAGCGGCGAGGTCAGCATGCCGGCTCGGGTGGTGGCGCCGACCAAGGTGAACGGCGGCAGGTCGAGCCGGATGGAGCGCGCGGCTGGCCCTTCGCCGATCATGATGTCGAGCTGGAAATCTTCCATCGCCGGATAGAGGATCTCCTCGACGACCGGATTGAGGCGGTGCATCTCGTCGATGAACAACACGTCGCGCGGCTCGAGATTGGTCAACAGCGCGGCGAGGTCACCGGGGCGCTCGAGCACCGGTCCGGAGGTGTGACGCAATCCGACCTTGAGCTCGTTGGCGATGATGTGGGCGAGGGTCGTCTTGCCGAGGCCGGGGGGGCCGAATATCAGCACGTGATCGAGCGCCTCCGACCGCGCTCTGGCGGCCTCGATGAAGATCTCCATCTGCTCGTGAACCGCCGCCTGCCCGATGTACTCACTGAGGCGCTGCGGGCGCACGGTGCGGTCGAGGCTCCGATCCTGCGGGCCCTGGAGAGGGGTGATCAGCCGCTCCGACTCGATCATGGTTATCGCACCAGGGTCTGCAGGGCCCGGCGCACGATCTCCTCACAGGCGAGACCCTCGCAGCTGATCGCCTGCACCTGGCGGCTTGCCTCTTGAGGCTTGAGGCCGAGTGAGATGAGCGCCCCCACCGCTTCGCGCACCGGATCGGCGGGTGGGCCGAGGGTGCCGGGCCCGCTCGGATGATTGGCTGGGGCGGCGATCGGGGTATGGTCGAGCCGGTCGCGCATCTCGACCACGAGCCGCTCGGCGGTTTTCCGACCGATGCCCGGGAGCTTGGCGAGGCTCGCGGTATCTCCCTCCGACACGCAGCGTGCGAATGCCGCGGCATCCATCCCCGAGAGAATCGTGAGCGCGAGCTTTGCGCCCACCCCGTTTACCCGCAACAGCATGCGGAACAGATCTCGCTCACGCTCGGTAGCGAAGGCGTAGAGCTGCTCGGCCGCTTCGCGTACCAGCTGATGGGCAAACAGGCTCACCTCCTCGCCCACCTCGGGCAGGGTGTAGAAGGTGGTCATCGGGGCCTCCATCTCGTAGCCCACGCCGCGCACGTCGAGCAGGAGCTGCGGCGGGTGCTTCGCGAGCAGGCGACCGTGCACCCACCCGATCACGCTTGCCCCCAGCGGCGCGATCGTTCGATCTGGGCAAGAGTGCTGCGGGTGTGGGCGTGACACAGCGCGACCGCGAGCGCGTCGGCGGCGTCGCTCTGCGGGGTCTGCGACAGGCCGAGTAGCACCTTGATCATATGCTGCACCTGTTCCTTGGTGGCCCTTCCCATCCCGGTGACCGCCTGCTTGATCTGGGTGGCGGTGTACTCGTGAATGTCGAGCGCCTTGCGCTCCCCCGCGAGCATCGCGACCCCTCTTGCTTGACCAAGCTTCAGCGCGGAGGCCGGATTTCGGTGCATGAATACCTGCTCGATCGCCATCTCCTGCGGGCCATGGGTCAGGACCACCTCCTGCACCGCCTCGAAAATCATGCCGAGCTTTGCGGCGAGGTTCTCGCCCTCGGCGCGAATGCACCCGCACGCCACGTACCGGCTCTGGGTGCCGTGAAAATCCACCACTCCGAAGCCGGTGATCCGCGAGCCGGGGTCGATGCCGAGGATCCGGACCGTGCTCACCGGCCGCGAGCGAACGCGAGTGCCGGCAGAATCCCCCGCTCGGAGTCGCGTTCGATGCAGTCTGGCTCGAGTCGAGGTCGGTTCAGTCTCCCTCCTCGGGGTTCCGGGGGGTCCGCCGGCCCCGCGCCCCGGCGCGCTTCCATCAATCGAGCTGCTCCAGTATCTCCTCCGAAATGTCAGCGTTGGAGTAGACCTGCTGCACGTCGTCCGCGTCGTCGAGCATCTCTAGTAGACGCAGCATCTGCCGGGCATTATCCAACTCCAGGGAGACGTTGGTGGCCGGGCGCATCGTGACCTCCGCCTGCTCGGGCTCCAGATCGGCCGCGCTCAACGCGTCCTTCACCGCTCCGAAGCGCTCCGGCGAGGTGATGACGTCGATCGATCCGTCGGCATTGGTGGCGATGTCCTCCGCCCCCGCCTCGAGGGCAGCCTCGAGGATACGCTCCTCGTCCGCGCCGGGCCCGAAGCTGAGCTGCCCGACCTTGCTGAACAGATAGGCGACCGAGCCGTCGGTGCCGAGATTACCGCCGGTCTTGGTGAACGCGTGACGTACCTCGGAGACGGTGCGCTGGCGATTGTCGGTCATGCAATCGACCATCACCGCGACCCCGCCGGGACCGTAACCCTCGTAGCGCAGCTCCTCGATGTTTTCACTCTCGAGTGCACCGGCGGCGCGCTTGATGGCCCGCTCGACCGTGTCCTTGGGCACGTTGCCGCCGTAGGCCTTCTCGATCGCGGCCCGCAGCCGTGCGTTCGCACCCGGGTCGGGCCCGGCAACGCGGGTCGCGATCATGATCTCCCGGATGAGCTTGGTGAAGAGCTTGCCACGCCTTGCGTCCTGGGCGTTCTTTCGATACTGGATATTGGCCCACTTGCTGTGCCCGGCCATATCTGATCATTGTCTTCCGCCACGAACTTGCGGCAGAGTCTATCACCAGGACGTAAGCATCCCAACGGGAGACCGAAGTGGCCGAGCGGCGTGTGCTCAAGATGGGAAATCCGGTTCTTCGCCGAGTGGCCGAGCCGGTGCGTGAGTTCGGCACCGCGGAGCTGGCGTCGCTCGTCGAGGACCTCTGGGAGACGATGGCCGCCGCCGGCGGGGTCGGTCTCGCGGCGCCGCAGATCGGCGTGAGCGAGCGGGTGGTGGTATTCGGTATGGACCGGCACCCGCGCGATCCGGGACTCCCCCCGATCCCCTGGACGGTGCTCGTCAACCCGATCCTCACTCCGCTCGAGGCGACCAAGAGCTACGACTGGGAAGCCTGCCTGAGCCTACCGGGGCTGCGGGGGCGGGTGCCGCGCTATGCTCGCATCCGGTACACGGGGTGCGACGCGCGCGGCGAGCGGATCGAGCGCGAGGTCGAGGGTTACCACGCCCGGGTCGTGCAGCACGAATGCGACCACCTCGACGGGGTTCTATATCCCCAGCGAATGGACGATCTGGAGAGCTTCGGTTTTCAAGACGAGTGGCTCGAGTGCGAGCTCGATCCCTCCCTCGAGTCATCCGCGGCGGAACGGGATAGTCCCGTGGAGGGCATCTGAGAGCGGTATCACGGAAGGGCGGATCGGAAGAGGTCACGGCGCTCGGTACCGGTTGCCGATCGACCCGCTCGCCGAAAAGGCTCGATCGGTGCCCGTCGGCCAACTTGGAGGAGATTGTGTTCGAGACGGCGCAAGCGGCGGAGGCGGCCTTCTACCGTGCGTTCGAGCACGGCGACCTGGAGGCGATGATGCGCGTCTGGGCCGATGACGACGCCATCAGCTGCATCCACCCCATGGGTCCCCGGCTGCAGGGGCGCTCGGCGGTCGCGCAGAGTTGGAGGGCGGTCTTCGAGAGCTCCGGCGAGATGCGCTTCCACCTCTCCGAGTGCGAGTACACGACCGAAGCAGGCTTGAGCGTGCATTGCGTCCACGAGAACATCCGCTTCGGCGACGGTCTCGCCGAGCGCGCGGTGGTGATCGCGACCAACGTCTATCGGCTCACCGCGCAGGGGTGGCGCCTGTGGCGCCATCACGCCTCACCGGGACACGCTCGTTCCCCGGCGGTGGCGGCCTCCCCCTCGGGGACGGTGCACTGAGCGAGGCTCGCTCGGTCAGCCGGCTGGCTTCCGAAGACGAATCCCGAGCTCGCGCAGCTGCGCTTCGTCCGCGCGGGCGGGGGCGTGGGTGAGCGGGCAGCTCGCGGTCTGAGTTTTCGGAAACGCGATGACGTCCCGGATCGAGGTTGCACCGCTCATCAGCATCGCAATGCGGTCCAGGCCAAACGCGATCCCCCCGTGGGGCGGGCACCCGTAGCGTAGCGCATCGAGAAGAAACCCGAATTTGGCCTGGGCCTCGGCTTCGTCGATGCCGAGCACACGCAGCGCTGCGAGCTGCAGGTCCCGACGATGGATGCGCACCGACCCGCCGCCGAGCTCGGTGCCGTTGAGCACGAGATCGTAGGCGCGCGACAGGCAGTTTCCGGGGTCGGACTCGAGCCGGGCGGGGTCGTCGACGGTGGGGGCGGTGAACGGGTGGTGCAGCGACTCCCAGCGCGTTTCGCCCTCATTCCACTCGAACATCGGAAAGTCCACCATCCAAAGCGGCTGCCAGCCCGGCGCGACGAGATCGAGGTCCTCACCGAGGCGGCTTCTGAGCGCCGTGAGATAGTCGTTGACGAGCCGTGCCTTCCCCGCGCCGAAGAAGATCAGATCGCCGTCGATGGCCGCGGTCCGGTCGATGATGCCGGCGGCGGCGTCGTCGGTGAGGAACTTGACGATCGGCGACTGCAATCCCTCACGGCCCGCAGCGACGTCGTTCACCTTGATATACGCGAGTCCCTTCGCTCCGTACCGGGTGACGAAGCGCCCGTAGTCGTCCACCGTCGAGCGGGGAAGATCGCCCCCTCGAGGCAATCGCAGCGCCGCCACTCGGCCCTGCGGATCCTTGGCGGGACCGGAGAAGACCTTGAACTCGACCGCCTGCAGCAGGTCGCCGACCTCCACCATCTCCAGCGGATTACGAAGATCCGGCCGGTCGGTGCCAAATCGCTGCATCGCCTCGGCGTAACCCATGCGCGGAAAGGGGTCCGGGAGGTCGACCCCGAGCACCTCGCCGAAGAGCGTGCGCACCATCGTCTCCATGAGCGCGGTGATCGACTCCTCGTCCATGAACGACATCTCGATGTCGAGCTGGGTGAACTCGGGCTGTCGGTCGGCGCGCAGATCCTCGTCCCGGAAGCAGCGCACGATCTGGTAGTAGCGGTCCATCCCCGACATCATGAGCATCTGCTTGAAGAGCTGGGGAGACTGCGGCAGCGCGAAGAACGCCCCCAGGTGGGTACGGCTCGGCACCAGGTAGTCGCGCGCGCCCTCGGGGGTGGCCCGGGTGAGCATCGGGGTCTCGATGTCGACGAAGCCCTGTTCCTCCAGGAAGCTTCGCAGCGTTCGCGTGATTCGGTTTCGGGTTCGAAGTCGCGCCTGCATCACCGGTCGCCGCAGGTCCACGTAGCGGTGGCGTAGCCGGGTCTCCTCGTTGACGTCCTCCTCGTCTATCTGGAACGGCGGCGTCTCGGACGCATTGAGCACCTCGATCGCCTCGGCGAGAACCTCGATCTCGCCGGTGGGAAGCTCCGGATTGACGGTGCCCTCGGGCCGCGGCCGGACCCGGCCCTCGATCTTGAGCACGTACTCGGGGCGCACCTGCTCTGCGATGCGGAAGGTCTCGGGAGTGTCGGGGTCGAACACCGCCTGCACGAGCCCTTCGTGGTCACGCAGATCGATGAAGATCACGCCGCCGTGGTCGCGCCGGCGGTGCACCCAGCCGCAAAGGATCACGCGCTCGCCGACGAGGCGTGCGTCGACGAGACCACAGTAGTGGGTGCGCATGGAAATCGACCCCGGCATCAGCAAGCCGCCGATGTTACGGTCTAGTGTGGCCCGAGGGCAACCGAGGGGAGGGGGTCAATCGGGGGTGGTGGACTTCGGCGCGGTGCTGTCCTTGGACTTGCTCTCCGAGGACGACTCCTTGCCCTTAGACTCCGACGCGGTGCTGTCTTTCGACTTGCCGTTCGCGCCATCGGCCTTCTTCTCGGGGGGCTTCTTGCCCTTGTCCTTGAAGTCGGTCGCGTACCAGCCGGTGCCCTTGAGCCTGAATCCGGCGGCCGAGACGAGCTTGGTGAGAGAGGTCCGCTTCTTGCACTTCGGGCAGGTCTTCAACGGTGGGTCGCTCACCTTCTGGAGCACCTCGAGATGGTGTCCACAGGCTTTGCACTGGTACTCGTAGATCGGCATCGCGACAGTTATTCCGGCAATCATTCGACGGGCGTTGAACATAAGGGCTCGGGACCGGGGTTTCAACCCCGCCATTGTCGCCGCGCCGGGGGCTCGGGCTCCATTCCCGGACACCCGGCTCACCGGGCGTCGCCGTTCCTGCCGGGGCCGTGCGAAGGACGTCCGGGCGCGCGTGATGACGGGGGCGATCGCTCGGGCCGGGTCCGCTCGCAGAAGGGGTTAGTATAGAAGCGGGCGGCGAATCGGATCGGGTGGGCGAGCGCGGCCCTCGAGACCGGGCGGGACGCCGATCCGCGCGAGTTGCCATCGAACCCATGGAGCCTTCCCATCGCCAATCCGCCCACCGGACGCTTCGCTGCCCGCTTCGCGCGACTGCCGTTGCCGGTGCAGGGTGCGCTTTACATGATTGGCGCGGCGTTTTGCTTCTCGGTCATGAATCTCCTGGTTCGCCTCGCCGCGAAGGATCTGAGCCCGATCGAGATTGCGTTCTTCCGCAACCTGTTCGCTTTCCTGTTCATGGTGCCGTGGGCGCTCAAGATGGGACCGAGCAGCCTCCGGACCGCCCATCTCGGGACTCACGTCCTGCGGGCGGTGGTGGGCTTGAGCGCCATGCTTTGCTGGTTCACCGCGGTCGCGCTGCTGCCGATGGCGGACGCGGTCGCGCTCAACTTCACCGCACCGCTGTTCTCCACCGTTGGCGCGGCTCTCATCCTGCACGAGGTGGTGCGGGTGCGGCGCTGGACCGCAACCGTGATCGGTTTTCTCGGCACCCTGGTGATCCTTCGCCCCGGCTTCACCGAGGTCGCACCCATCACGCTGCTGCCGGTGCTCGCGGCGTTTTTTATGGCCGGCTCCACCCTGATCGTGAAACGGCTCTCCGGCTTCGACCACCCTGGTACCGTCGTACTGTACATGAACCTGTTCATGACGCCGCTCTCCCTCATCCCGGCGCTTTTCGTCTGGCGCTGGCCGAGCCCCGGCACGTTCGCACTGCTGGTCGGCCTGGGGCTGGTAGCGGCGGTTGCCCATATACTTCTCACCCGGTCGTACGCTAAGGCAGACGCTTCCGCGGTGCAGCCGTTCGACTATGCGCGATTGCCGTTCGTCGCCTTGCTCGGCTATCTCTTCTTCGGGGAAGTGCCGAGTGCCTGGCTGTGGCTCGGCGGTGCGATGATCGCCGGCGCCGCCCTCTACATCGCACACCGTGAGACCCTCGCCGCGCGAGCCCGGCAATGAGGACCCTAACCGGCGGGGCGCGGCAAGATCGGGGTTGGAGGCGCCAGGGCCGGTGGCAGGTCCCTTCGCCTCGGGGTCCGAGACCCGAGCCGTGCGGGCTGACCGGAATGAAGAGATGACGCTGAAATCTCGACCAAGGAACGTACCGCCAATGAAGCTCGAAGCCCTGCTCAGAATTCTCGCCGAGTACCTTTCGCGGGACGATTCCGATTGCGAGTCGCTGCCGCCGGACGCATATCTGTCGCCCGAGCTCCACCGGCTCGAGGTCGAGCGCATCTTCCGTCGCGAGTGGCTGTGCGTGGGCCGCGAAGAGGATGTCGCCGCGCCGGGCGACTATTATTGCATCGACCTCCTGGGCGACCCACTCGTCATCGTGCGCGACGACGAGGGCCAGGTCCGCGCCCTCTCGAGCGTATGCCGCCACCGTTACATGCCGGTGGTCACCGGCGCGGGTCGCACCAGCCGATTCGTCTGCCCGTACCACGCGTGGACCTACGCCACGGACGGGCGTCTCGTCGCGGCTCCGTACATGAAAGGGTCGAAGCGCTTTCGAAAGGATCGGTGCCGGCTCCCGGAGTATCGCCTGGAGAGCTGGTGCGGGTTTCTGTTCGCCAACCTGGACGACGACGCGGAGCCGCTTGCGCCCCGCATGAAGACCCTGGAGCAACACATCGAGAACTACCGCGTCGGACAGCAGGTCGAGATCATGCGTTACGAGTCCGAGTGGGCCGGCAACTGGAAGCTCTCGGCCGAGAACTCGATGGAGTACTACCACCACGTCGGGCTGCACAAGACGACGGTCGGAAAGCAGCTGCCGGCGCGAAACACCTACCTGCCGCCCGCGCCCGCCGACCTTTCGTTCGCCCACGAGCGCTGCGCGATCGACGAGGCTTTCAAGACCACGGGCCACCCCTTCAACCCCAGGGGCCGGCTCGACTCGTTCACCGAGGAAGAGCTCGAAACCGGCTACATGGTGTACGTGTTTCCCGCGTTCACGATGGCGATGCGCCCGAACGCAAACAACTGGCTCAGCTTCAGACCCGACGGGCCCGAGAACACCAAGGTGCTCGGCGGCTACCTGGTATCCCCCGAGGTGCGGGCCGAGTTTCCCGACCTCGCCGAAGAACGCCGCGAGCTGATTCTCAGGGTTAATGAGGAAGACTCGCGCGCAACCACCGAGCTCGCCAAGGTCATGCGCTCGAGCAAGGCCGCGCGGGGCCCCCTCAGCCCATTCGAGGCGACCATCGCCCAGTTCTACCGCTACCTTGCCCGCACGCTGGCAGGTGCGAGCCGCCGGCGAACTCCCAGGCGCAGCCACGGCAGATGAGCCGTGCGTCGTCCGGAGCGCGCGAGGCGCCGACGAAAGACGGACTCGCGCACCACGAGCTGAGGTCCATCGGGCTTCCCTACGGGTCATCAGACTCGAGCCAGTCCAGGGTTGCTCCACCCGCCCGCTGCGGTATGATTCCGACCCCTCCAAGCTTCGCACGGGCCGTTAGCTCAGTCGGTAGAGCATCTGACTTTTAATCAGGTGGTCGCAGGTTCGATCCCTGCACGGCCCACCAATGAAAACAACTAGTTGGATGCTATCGGTGGCATTAGCAATGCTTCTCGGGTAACGTATGGGGTAACAAAATCGGGCGGTAGGAGGGGAGCAAGGAGATGATGAATAAACC
>JBFHLI010000086.1:0-12562 GCA_041594935.1 Gammaproteobacteria bacterium
AGGCCTCGGGGATGGTCATGAAGTAGCGCCGGACCTCGGGATGGGTCACCGTTACCGGGCCGCCCGCCGCAATCTGCTTGCGGAACAGTGGCACCACCGAGCCGGCCGAGTCGAGCACATTGCCGAACCGGACCGTGATGAATTTCGTTTCCGGATGGAATCGGTCCATGTTCTGACAGAACGACTCCGCCACCCGCTTGCTTGCGCCCATCACGTTGGTCGGGTTGACCGCCTTGTCGGTGGAGATGAGCACGAACGCCCCGACCCCGTTTGCCACCGCGGCGAGGGCAAGGTTGCGGGTCCCGAGCACGTTGATTCGCACCGCCTCGCGCGCCTGCGACTCGAGCATGGGGACGTGCTTGTACGCCGCGGCGTGGAACACGATATCCGGCCGCGTCTCGGCCAGCAGCGCGTTCACGGCGACCCGGTCGTGCACGTCAGCGAGCCTCGCGGTCAGCTCAAGCTTCGGATGCCGCGTGCGAAGCTCCATCTCGATCGAGTAGAGGTTGTACTCGCTGTTGTCGAACACCACGAGGCGACGCGGATTGAGCTCGGCGAGCTGGCGACAGAGCTCGGAGCCGACCGACCCGCCGCCGCCGCTGACGACGATCGTCTTCCCGGCGATCGCGCGGCTGATCGCGCCCCAGTCCAGCGACACCGATTCGCGCCCGAGCAGATCCTCGATCGACACCTCGCGCAGCTCTTGAATGGCGGTTCGCCCGCCCACCAGGTCCTGAATCTTCGGCAGCATCCGAAACGGGACCTCGGTCTGCTCGCACAGCTCGACGATGCGACGCAGCTCCCGCGCGCTCGCGGTCGGCACCGCGAGGAGGATGAACTCGATGCCGCGTTCCTTCGCGACCCGGGGGATCGATTCGCAGTTGCCCGCCACGCGAACTCCGTGGATATCGCGCCCTCGCTTCTCGTCATCATCGTCGACGAACGCGACCGGGCGAAATCCGTAGCTTCGATCCCGCAGCAGCTCTCGAGCCAACATCTCGCCCGCCTGCCCTGCTCCCACGACCATCACCTTGCGCTCGGCAACCGAGTAGAGCTGGTGCTCTCGCAGCCAGCGATACAGCAGCCGGGGGCCGCCCAGCAAGGTCAGCAAGAGCAGTCCGTAGAGCGGGAAGACGGTGCGCGGGATTCCCTCCATCCGATAGATTAGAAAAATCAGCAGCGCGGTCGCGGAGATGCCGATAATCAGCGCCTGCAGGATTCGCACCAGATCGGGAATCGAGGCGAATCGCCACACGCCCCGGTACAAGCCGAAGTACCAGAACACCGCTCCCTGCACGACCACCACCACCGGCAGCACCGCCACCGCTTTCAGCAGCATGTCCTCGGGGATCTCGCCTAGATTGAAGCGCACCCAGTACGCCCCAAACCAGGCGAGCGGGACCATCAGGAGGTCGTGCACGAATGCACCGGTGCGGGATCGCAGCCGACCGAGCCACTCCACGCTCATCACTCGCCTCCCCTTCGCTTCTCGAGCCCCCGGATCGAGCGCATGAGTATAACGTATGCAAGCGCCCACACGAACAATAGGGACCACTGCAGGAACGGCTCGGCCCTTACCACGACGATGGCCGAGAGTCCGCAGCCAATCATCAGTACGTATTCCCACAGCACGGTGCGACGATGACCCCAGCCGACTTGAACCAAACGTTGATAGAAATGGGTCTTGTGGGCTTCCCAGACGCGGTCGCGGCTGATCGCACGTCTGATGAGCGTCACCGTCGCGTCGACCACGAACGGAGAGAACACGAGGATTCCGAGCCACAGCGGGAAGATCCCCTCGCGGTCCGCCCACAGGGTGAATCCCGCGGCCAGGAGCCCGAGAACCGAAGAGCCGGTGTCGCCCATGAAGATCCGCGCGGGCGGGAAATTGTAGAGCAGGAATCCGGCCGCGGCGGCGGCGACGATCAGGCTGAAAGCGCTGTAGGCAAGGTTGCCCGAATGCCATCCCAGGATCGCATAGGTGCCGAAACCGATCAGCGCCATCCCGGCCGCGAATCCGTCCATGCCGTCCATGAAGTTGTACAGGTTGATCATCCACACGACGAAGAGCACCGTGAATGTCACGCTCAGCGCACCGGGCCACGGCAGCGCGAGGCCGGGCAAGACGAGCTGGTCGGGTGCAAGTCCCGCGCCGACCAGGATTCCCGCCGATAGCAGATGCACACCGAATCTATAGACGGGGCGGATGGACCCGCGGTCATCCGCGAAGGACACGACCACCACCACGCCGGCCGCGAGCCCGATCCAAGCGACGGGGATGAGCGCCGCGTGGGTCACGGCCGCCACCGCGCCGATCGAAAACACCGCCGTGACGATCGCGACGCCCCCGCCGCTCGGAACCGGCGTGTCGTGCAGGGAGCGCTCGTTTGGAATATCCAGCATCGACAAACTCGACCGGGTGCTGAGCAACAGCCGCGTGAGCACCGCGGAGATCAGGAAGGCGGCCGCGATCAGCGCTGCGCTCATCTCGATTGCGATGATTGGATCGGCATCGAGCGATCAGTCACCCGGGCGTCTCCACGTGGCCCCGAGTGCAGCCACCAACGCCCGCATAGAAAACCTGCCCGACGACACACCGTAACACCTGCAAGCGACCGACTCGAGGACGGACCCACGGCCGCCGTCAATCTCCGTCACCGGTCCGCGAGCTCACACGTTGACACCGATACTCCTCCACCATCGCTGGCAATGCGCTTTGCAAATCGTGCCTCGGCTTGAATCGCAGGGCTCGCTCGATCTTGGCCGAGCTGAACCAGGCCGATCCGGTGAGCTTCGAGAGCTTATCGGAGTCGATCGGAAAGCGCCGGCCCCGCGCGCGGCCGATGACGTCCCCTGCTTTCGCGATCATCTCCAGCAGCGGCAGGGGAACGCTCCAGCCGGGCTCTCCAAGCCCGAGCGCGTTTCGCATGAGTCGGTAGATCTCGCTCGTGGAATACGCCCGGCCGTCGGTGACGATGTAGGTCTCACCGGCGGCGGTGGGAGAGCGCGCCGCGAGGAAGGCCGCCTCGACAACGTCATCGACGTGAATCATGGAGCGCTTGTTATCGATACCCGCGAGCGGCGGAAACCGACCGCGGGCGATCGCATCGAGCATGCTCGCGAGATTGCCCTTGACACCCGCGCCGTAGACGAGCGGCAACCGCAGCACGATCGCATGCAGCGACGCGCTACGACCCGCATCCAGCACCCGTTGCTCGGCCGCGAGCTTCGATGCCCCGTAGGCCGTCTCGGGTGGTGCCGCGCACGTCTCATCGAGGCACACCTCCCCTCCCTCGCCCATCGCCTTCACGCTGCTGAAGAACACGAAGCGCGGAACCTCCGCCTCGATGGCGGCGGCGACAAGCGACTCCGTGGCGACGACGTTAACTCGGTGATACACCGTCGCGTCATCGCCCGCCTCATCGAGCGCGTGGACCTTGGCGGCAAGATGAAACACGGTGTCGACCTCACTCATCACCCCCGGCGGTAGTGCCTCGGTCCCCAATTCCACCGCGGTCACCTCCTCCCAGGGACCGGGCTGCGCATTACGCATGAGGGCACGAATCCGAACCCCGCGGCTTTGCAGATGCCGGCACAGGGCACGCCCGATGAAGCCCGATGCCCCCGTGACGAGCGCGAAGTTGATGGCGGTCACCTCGCTATTGAGTCGCGAGAGCGCAAATCGAGGCCGCCGGACGTGTCGTGCATCAATGTGACCCCTCGCCGTGCGCACGGCGTCGCACCATCGGTCAGCCTCAGATCACGGTGGGAGAAGAAGCGAGCTCAGCCGGGGCACCGCGCATTCATCTGAACCGAGAGGTTCTCCCTCGATCGAATGCGCCATCGCCTCCACTCACCGCCGCGACGACGCCGGCTCGATGTCGTCGGCATCGACCTGGACCTTCGCCGCCTTGCCCGCGATGTCGAGCAGCAGCAAGACGCGCTCCTTGCCGGAACGGGCCTGGAAGATCGCCTCGTACCCGGCCATCAGGCCACCGCTGATGCGCACCCGTTCGCCCGCGTGGTATTCGCGTTCGGGAAGAACCTGCAGGCCGGACTCGTCCTGCTGGGTGCGCAGGGTCTGGACGAGATCATCGGGCACGATTGCGGGGCTCGAGCCGAAGCGAACGAGCCGAACTACACCAATTGTGGATCGGATTGGCCCCCAGTCGTCGGTCTGGTCGTTCAGGTGCACGAACAGATAGCGCGGAAACATCGGCTCGACCACCGTGATCCGCCGACCGGTGCGCCGGCGCCGGTTGCGCATCATCGGCACGTAGGCCTCGTAGCCCTGGCGCGCGAGGTTCTCGAGCGCGAGGCGCTCCTGGCGCGGCTTGCTGTAGATTAAGTACCAGGCCTGCACCGGCGCTACCGCCCCACGCAAGTGTACTCGAAACCCGCTTCACGCATCCGCCTCGGCTCATAGACATTGCGCAGATCGACGAACACCCTGCCCCGCATCGATTCCAGCACTCGCTCCAGGTCCAGGCCCCGATAGGCATTCCACTCCGTCAGCAGGATAACCGCATCCGCCCCCTCGATCGTCTCGTAGATATCGTCGAAGTACTCGATGGACGCCGGCAAGAGCTTGCGCGCCTCGTCGATTCCCTGGGGATCGTGCGCACGGATGCGGGCACCTTTCTCGAGCAGCGCGGGCAGGATCGCGAGCGCGGGGGCATCGCGCATGTCGTCGGTCTCGGGCTTGAAGGTGAGGCCCAGTACCCCGAGCGTCTTGCCCGCCTCGTCACCCCCGAGAGCGTCGCGAATCTTGCGCACCATGCGCGCGCGCTGGGCCGCGTTCACCTCGACCACGGATTCCACGATCCGGCACGGCACGCTGTGCTCCTGCGCGGTTCGAACCAGCGCGAGGGTGTCCTTGGGAAAACACGAGCCGCCGTAGCCGGGCCCGGGGTGGAGAAACTTCCGCCCGATGCGACCGTCGAGCCCCATCCCCTTCGCGACCGCGTGCACGTCCGCTCCGACCGCCTCACAGAGCGCCGAGATCTCGTTGATGAAGCTGATCTTGGTCGCGAGGAAGGCGTTCGACGCGTACTTTATGAGCTCCGCGCTCTCGAGCCCGGTCACGAGAATCGGCATCTCGATGAGATTGAGCGGCCGGTAGAGCTCGCGCAGCAGCGCCTCCGCCCGGTCAGTCTCGACCCCGATGACGACTCGATCGGGACGCATGAAATCGGCGATCGCAGCCCCCTCGCGAAGGAACTCCGGATTGGAGGCAACATCGAATTCGGCTGACGGATTGGTCTCGCGAATGACGCGCGCCACCTGGCGCGCGGTCCCGACCGGCACCGTGGACTTGTCCACCACCACCGTGTAATCGCGAAGATGCGCGGCAAGCGCCTGCGCCGCCGCGAACACGAAGGTGAGGTCGGCGTGGCCATCGCCGCGCCGGGTCGGCGTCCCGACCGCGATGAACACGAGGTCGGCGTCCCCGATCGCAGCGGCCATGTCGGTGTCGAACGTGAGGCGCCCCGCCCGGACATTGCTCTCGACCAGGTCGTCGAGCCCCGGCTCGTAAATCGGGATCTCGCCGCGTTTGAGGCTCTCGATTCGGTCCGCGTCGACGTCCAGGCACCTGACGAACGCGCCGAACTCCGCGAAGCACGCACCCGAGACAAGGCCGACGTAGCCGGCCCCCAGCATGACGACGTTCATGGCAGATGTACTCCCGGGTGATGGGGCTGGAGTTTCCCCGGGCCGCTAACGTGAACCACGGACCCGGCGCGATGCCGCAATGGTGCTAAAGCCTCCACAACACTACCTCCTCAGGGATGTCCTTGCGGGGCAGCACCCCCTTGACGTCCGCCACCACCCCCGGGCGCGCGAGACACTTGGCGATTTTCTCCCAGCCGCCGGCGACGTATTCCTGGTGCGCCACCGCGAGCACCACGCACTGCGCGGGGCGAAGCGCATCCCAGGCGGTCAACTGGATCCCGAACTCTGCCTGCGCTTCCACCGCATCGACCAGCGGGTCGTGAACCTGTACGGTCATTCCGTAGTCCTCGAGCTCGCGCACGATGTCGATGACCCGGGTGTTTCGAAGGTCCGGCACGTTTTCCTTGAAGCTCAATCCGAGCACGGTGGCGACGCTGCCGCGCACGTTGTGACCCTGGCGAATGAGCTGCTTCACCGCCTGGTCCGCGATGACGGTCCCCATATCGTCGTTGATGCGCCTGCCGGCCAGGATCACCTGCGGCGTATACCCTGTCATGGTGGCCTTGTAGGTGAGATAGTACGGGTCAACCCCGATACAATGCCCGCCGACCAGGCCCGGCGAGAACGGCAGGAAATTCCACTTGGTCCGGGCGGCCGCCAGCACATCACCGGTATCGATCCCCAATCGCCCGAAGATCAGCGCGAGCTCGTTCATCAGCGCAATGTTGAGGTCACGCTGGGTGTTCTCGATGACCTTAGCCGCCTCGGCAACCCGGATGGACGACGCCCGATGCACCCCCGCCTCCACCACCGAATCGTAGACGCTCGCCACGATATCGAGGGTCCTCGCATCCTGCCCCGCCACGACCTTGGTGATACTGGAGAACGTGTGCTCGCGGTCGCCCGGGTTGATGCGCTCTGGGGAGTAGCCGACGTGGAAGTCGCGCCCGCACCGCAAGCCCGACACCCGCTCGAGCACCGGCACGCACTCCTCCTCGGTCGCCCCCGGGTAGACGGTCGATTCGTAGACGACGATATCCCCCCGTTTCAGCGCCTCGCCCACGGTTCGAGAGGCATCAAGCACGGGGGTGAGATCGGGGTGCTTGCCCTTGTCGACCGGCGTCGGCACCGCGACGACGTGAAAATCCGCCGCCGTGAGATCGCCCGCGTTGCTCGTGTAGCGCACATCGGCGCGCGCCAGAGCGGGCCCGTCGACCTCCCCCGTCCGGTCATGGCCGGCTTCGAGCTCCTTGACCCGCTCGGCCGAGATGTCGAAGCCGATGGTGGGACCCTGCATGCCGAAGGCGACCGCCACCGGCAGCCCGACGTATCCGAGACCGACCACCGAGGGTTTTCTGCGATGCGTCGCCATCACGCGGCGTAGTATTCCCGGTACCAATCGACGAAGCGGCGGATGCCGACCTCGACCGGCGTGCTCGGCCGATAGCCCAGATCCTCCACCAGAGCGTTCACATCGGCAAAGGTGTCCGGCACGTCACCGGGCTGCAGCGGCAGCAGGTTCTTCGACGCCTTGCGTCCGAGACACGCCTCGAGCAGCTCGATGTAGCGCTCGAGGTCGATTGCCTCGTTGTTGCCGATGTTGTAGAGCCGGTAGGGGGCGAGGCTGCTCGCCGAATCCGGGGTATCCCCGCTCCACTCGGGATTGGGCTCGGCCACCTGGTCCAACACCCGCACCACTCCCTCGACGATGTCGTCGATGTAGGTGAAATCGCGCCGGTGCTTGCCGTAGTTGAAGACGTCGATGGGCTCGCCTGCGAGGATGTTACGGGTGAACACGAACAGCGCCATATCAGGCCGGCCCCATGGACCGTAAACGGTGAAGAACCGTAAGCCGGTGGTCGGTAAGCGGTAGAGGTGACTGTAGGCGTGGGCCATGAGCTCATTGGCCTTCTTGCTCGCCGCGTACAACGACACCGGGTGGTCCACGTTGTCGTGGACCGAGAACGGCAGCCGGGTATTGGCACCGTAGACCGAGCTCGAGGATGCGTAGACGAGATGCTCCACCGAGTTATGCCGGCACCCTTCGAGCACGTTGATGAACCCGACGAGATTGCTGTCGACGTATGCGTGCGGGTTCTCGATGGAGTACCGCACCCCGGCCTGGGCGGCCAGGTGCACGACGCGCGCGAAGCGCTCCGCGCCAAAGAGCGAGGCCATCCCCGCCCGGTCGGCGACGTCGAGCTTGGTGAATCGAAAGCTCGAATGCCGCTCGAGCCGCGCCAGGCGCGCCTTCTTGAGCTCGACATCGTAGTAATCGTTGAGGTCATCGAGCCCGATCACCTCGTCGCCGCGCCCCAGTAATCGCTCGCTGAGGGCGGCGCCGATGAAGCCCGCCGCCCCGGTCACCAGTACTCTCATCGCCCGCCCTGGCCGGGCGCGGTCGGTCGTGCCGAGTAAGTCATCATTCTCAAGCTAAGTTCTGAGCGCAGGCTGAAGGTGGGACGAGGTCATCGACGGGATCTCGAGTGGGTCGGCAGTGTTCGGCAACTGAACGACATTGTCAACCCGAGAAACTGCGCCATTACATGGAGTTAGCTCAACTATAGCGCAATCTACGGTAACCATGTCAGCATCGGCCTACAAACGACGATCCCGATCGCCGACGCTCGACGGTGCCTTATCCGATTGTGAAGTGTTTAGGCGCACGGTTAACGTATGCACCGCACACAAAGAAGACCCAGGGATCGGCATCGGCGTGTGCGGGGCGGATCAAGGACGATCGCCGCAGCCGGGGGTGCGCTGACGTCGGCACCCTCGCGCCTGCGGCCCTCGATGTCACGACCCCCGAGTGATTGCTATCCGGAGGAGGTAAGATGGTGTGATGGCGCGGCCATCCGATGGAGCACATCGCCGTGAAGGAGCGACGCGTTGGCGACATCATCGACGTCGGACCGCCGGCAACGCCAGCCTACGTTTCGCCCATCGGTGACCGGGGGCGCGGCTGGCGGCATGAAGATGTGACCATCCGGGACTGCTTCGTCTCCCTCGGTGCCGACGAGATCGATGAGGCGCATCGGGCCGCCGCGCAGCCCCGCGGCAAGCCGTTGCGAAACTCCCTCGCCGGCCCGGCGCTCGAGATCCCCCGCCTTCGCGCGGCCATGCGCCAAGTTAGTGAACGCCTGGACCATGGTATGGGGGTAGCCATCGTGGACGGATTTCCGGTGGACGACATCGAGTGTGAGGCCGCCAAGCGCCTGTTCCTCGCGCTGGGTCACCTGATTGCCCGGCCGGTGGCCCAGAAGTGGGATGGCACCATGCTCTACGACGTCACCGATACCGGACAGCGCCACGGCTACGGAGTGCGCGGCTCGTACACCAATGTCGAGCTCTGCTTTCACACCGACAACGCGTTCGGCGCCGCCCCGCCCGACTACGTCGGGCTGCTCTGTTTCCACCCCGCACGCGCCGGCGGCGTGAGCCGCTTTTGCAGCATGACCGCGGTGCACGACCGGATGCTCACCCTTAGCCCCCACCTGCTTCCCCGGCTCTACCGGCCCATGCTCTGGGATCGCCAGGCCGAGCACGCACCGGGCGCGCCCCGGGTGGCCCGCGCGCCGATGTATTATCTGGGACCCGACGGTCTTCGCGTTCGCGCCAATCCGGGTCTGGTCAGAACCGGGCATGATCTGGCGGGCGAGACGATCGACGACGAGCTGGACGCCGCGCTGACTGCCTTCCAGTCGATCACCGAAGACCCGGCATTCTGGGTCGAATGTCCCATCGAACGCGGTCAGCTTCAGTACCTCAACAACGTCGACGTCGCGCACTATCGCAGTGCATTCGACGACTACCCGGACCCCGGGAGGCGCCGCCACCTCGTGCGCACCTGGCATCGCAACCACGGCGGACCGAGCTACGACGGATGAGCCGCCGGGCCGCGGGACGCCCGGCGGTCCGGCTTGAGTGACTCCGCGCAGCGACCGATCCGGCGCATGGAAACCCGATAGTAATGCCGGAAGGGGAATCATCCGGAGCGATAAGGCGCACCCTGTCGAGGCGCGTGCGGGTATCGCGTTCCAGATCAGGATCATCTCGCCCCCTCTCGACCTCGACGGCGATGGGGCGCGAGGAGCCTCGCCTCAAGGCCGAGGCTCATCCTCCCCGGTGCGGCGACCGGTGAGCTTCTCGGCCAGTTCCCCCACCTCGACGCGCAGGGCGCGGAGCTCCGCCAGCATGGTCTCGCGCTCTTCGTGCGCGGTCTTCGCCTCCTCCGCCTCCAGCTTGTGGTAACTGCTTTGCATGGCGTTCACGACCACCGCGATGAACAGGTTGAGCATGGTGAAGGTGGCGAGCAGGATGAAAGGCACGAAGAACGCCCAGGCGTAGGGGTACACGTTCATCACCGGGCGGACGATCCCCATGGACCAGCTCTCCAGGGTCATGATCTGGAACAGCGAGTACACGCTTCGAGGCAGCGTCCCGAACCAGTCCGGAAACTCCGCACCGAACAACTTGGTGGCAATGACGCCGGCGACGTAGAAGAGGAGCAGCAGGATCGAGACCACCGACCCGAGACCCGGCAGCGAGTAGAGCAGCGCCTCTACCACGCGCCGCATCCGGGGCACGGCCGAGAGAAGCCTGAGCACCCGCAGCACGCGCAACGCCCGGAGAACCGAGAACGTGTCGGTCGCCGGCAGCAGGGCGACCCCGACCACGAGGAAATCGAACACACTCCAGGCATCGCGGAAGAACCGCCAACCGTAGGCGCCGAGCCGGATTGCGATCTCGATCACAAATACGGCCAGGATGCTTCGATCCAGCACGTACAGAAGGGACCCGACGGTCTGGGTGGCAGTCTGCGAGGTCTCCAGCCCGAGGGTGATGGCATTGAAGACGATCAGCGCAATAATCATCCGCTGGAAGTTGGGATCCTCTGCGATGCGCACGAGCCGCTCGCGGACCCTGACGGACCGGGGATCTGGCGTTTGAACCGGTTCGGGCTTCACTGGACCTGGAATGAAGAACGCTGGCGGGAGGCAGTTTGGCCGATACGCCGAGCGCACCGCAAGCGCAGCCGGCCACCGCCGCGACCGCGCTCTGGCAGATTCGAGGCCGAGAACGAAAACCCAATGCAGAGCCGCGCTTCGGTTCTAGACCGGCCTCGCACCTCGTACCTTTCTAGCTCGCGGAGCCCGATGCGGTGCGCGGGGCCGCAGTCATGCCGCACCCCCGCCGACCGAAGAGCCCCCGGAGGCTCGCGCCCGCTGGACATCCAGCGCCCCGTAGTCCGAAAACCGATCGCCCAGGAAACTGTAGCGCTCGCGGACCTGGGAGATACGCCTCGTGTCCACCTCCAGGTAACGCAGCGCCTCGTCGTGCTCGGGAAACTCGATGGCGGGCGTCTCCTCGCTCACCCACGGCGGGCAGAACAGCGAGCTGCCATAGTCATCTCCGGCTCGATTCAAGCTGAGCAGGTAGATCTGATTCTCCATCGCCCGCGACACGACGAACGGATGCCAACTTGCGAAAGACTCATCGCGCGCGTACGCGCCGCAGTGCAGGACCAGATCGACGCCGTGGCTGAGGGTGAGAAGGCGCATGAGCTCCGGCACCCGGATGTCGTAACAGATGATTGGGGCTATCGTGAGGCCGTTGTGCTCGAACACGAGCAGGTGGTCGCCGGCCCGGAAGTACGACTTCTCCTCGGACGCCCCAAACTGAGCCATGTGCAGCTTGTCGTAATAACCGACGAGCTCACCCCCGCTTCCGATGACCACCTGAGCAATGTGGTAATCCTGGTCGCCGCGGCGCGGCATGCCATAGACGATCGGGCTCCCGAATCGCCGCGACACGTCGCTTAGACACGAGAAGCTCGGGCCGTCGAGCGGTTCGGCGAACTCATCGAGTCGCTCCCACGTCTCGCGCCCGTAGTGCACGCTCGAGAGCTCGGGGAGCACGACCAGGTCGGCGGGGTGAGCAGCGAGCCGATCGGTGATCGTCTCGGTCAACCGGCGCAGATGGCGATCCCGGTCAGCGACCGTCCGCATCGGCGGCACCTCGATCTGGCAAGCAAGAACTCGTAACGACGCTGTCATTGGCGTGGACTCGCCGAGGCTGGTGGGCGGCACCTCGCGGTCGAGACTGTAGCGCGTCTGGAAGCTGTAATCACGCCTGGAGCGACGTTTCGGGGAGCTCTCTTCCGGTTGGGGTTCTCTCACCGATCATCCGGCAATGCATCAATCAGGTGAATTTCGATTCCCGGTCAGGGGTAACCGCGCGGGCCAGGACTCACCGGACACCGCGGACAGCGCATTGGGTGACTGAGGGACCCGGAGTCACCGGGCTCCTGCCATGCTCGATTGCGGAGCACCCGAACCTTCGGCATCGAATCCCGATCTTGCGGATCTCGAGGAAGCCGTCGGTCCTTACCACCAACGAGTTTGTTGCGCGGGTCGAGGCGCCGCCGTCCCGGCTCGGTCCGGGGCCGGCCGGGATGCGGGACTTACACCGGCTCGCCGTCCACCCGGATCTCGTCCACCCGCTCGTTGAAGAACGCCACCAGGCCACCGATGCGACCACACTCGGGCAACGGGTCGGCGTAGGTCCAGGCGAGGTCCTCCGCCCGGCGGCCGTTCCACGCCGCGCTCCAGTAGGATGCCTCCCCCTTGTAAGGACACCGGGTGCGCGTGTCGCTCGCGATCAGGACACCCGCTCGAACGTCCTCGGGCGGCAGGTAAAAGCGGGTGGGTAGGTCAGTCTCGAACAGAAACTGTGCGCGACAGCTGTCCGCCACCACGGTGCCGGCCAGCAACACCTCCACCCGCCGCTCGCTTCTCACCACCTCCACCCGGGTGCGGGGGTCCCGCGGGTGCACGAACACCTCCTCGTCCTCCTCCAACCAGTGGTCCATGGCCCGCCAGTAGAACGC
>JBFHLI010000087.1:0-12500 GCA_041594935.1 Gammaproteobacteria bacterium
CACGATCTGGGCGAGCGCGATGCCGGCCAGCGCCTCCGCGTTCTGCTGCGCGAGCGCCCCCCCCAGGGTGATCGGGCTCATCGCGCCGGCCAGAGTGAAGGGGGTGACGCAGGTCGCCTGACCGCTTCGCGCCATCTCCATCAACCCGTCCAGCATCGGGCCGTCGAAGCGCCGGGGCGAGTTGGCGTTGATGACCGAGAACGTGCTCGGAGATGCGGCGAGCTCGTCGCGGCCAATACCGCGCGTGATGCAAAGCATCTCGATCGCATCCGCCACCCGGGTGTGGCCGAGCCCGATCGTGTGCCAGACCCGATCGGTGAGGGTGATGAAGGCGTGATAGCAGTCGAGGTGGCGCGTCTCGGGGTCGAGCTCGACCGGGGCGATGGGCGTGCCGCCGATGAGATGAAGCACGTTCAGGCTCTGCGCAAGCCGCACGAAATTACAGAAGTCGCGGTAATTGCCCATGCGCCGGCCGCCGTCTAGGTCGGAGCAGTTGGGCGGACCTCCCACCGAGTCGAAGGTGATGTGGTTCCCTCCGAGGACGACGTCTCGCTCCGGGTTGCGCGCGTGCAGGGTGAACTCCGTCGGGGCGGTGGCGAGACATTCCGCGACGAGTCCGCGGTCGAAGCGCACGAGCCGGTTGGCGCGGTCGACGTCGGCTCCGGCGTGCTCGAGGGCGGTGAGCGCGTCCTCGCTCAGGAACTCGATGCCGAACCTCTCCAGCACCCCTAGCGATGCCTGATGGACTGATTCCACCTCGTCCGCGCTCAGGACCTCGATCGGACGATATGGGTTGACCAGGCGCCGCCACGGCGCCTGGCGAATTCCGCTGTCTACCTCGCGCCGCGGGCGCCGCCCTCGCCGGGGCGTCTTGCGGCTCACGCCGGCGTGCTCCCGGAGGAAGGGGGAAGACCCACCACCGGGCGCTCGCGGGCGAAGGGCACGTCGGGGGAAGGCGGGGCGTCGAGCGCGCGTGCGCAGCGGTGGCCCGAGAACACCGCGTCGGCGGTGGTCGCCGGCGCGACGCAGTCCCCGATCCGAACCACCGACTCGATGCCGGCCGCCGCGAGGGCCGGTGCATCGGCCGTCAGCTCGTGGAATAAACCGTCCTGGGGGGCGCGCGAGGTCACCATCACCAGGCTGCGGCAAGGCCGCTCGGTTCGCCGGGCGCTGAACACGCAGGCGAGCTCGACCCGCTCGCCGTCGAATCCGACCAGGTTTTGCGATACGAGCAACGACACGTCGAGTTGCATCAGCCGGGGCACGACCCGGTAGTGCTCGTCGGTCCACTGGGTCCACTGGGACACCTCCGCGGCCGGAGTCACGAGGGTGACCTCGAGACCGCGCGCGCGCAGCCGTTCGGCGAGACAGCCGCCCATGTAGTAATGCTCGTCGTCGAAGATGACGACCGGGCCGGGGGGCTCGGCCCCGGCGATGACCTGCTCGGGAGTCAGCACGCGCTCATGCTCCGAGCCCGTCACGGGGAAGCGATTGCTTCGCCCCACCCCGTCTCGGCGCCAGCGCGAGCCGGTCGCGATGACGACGCGGGGGATCCCGAGCTCCAAGACGTCCTCGGCCGTGAGCCGACTCTCGGGGTAGACTTCGACCGCCGGTGTCTTCTCGATTTGCTGCACGCGGTGATCGCGAACCCGGGCCCAGGCCGCGAGCCCCGGTAGCCTGGCCGCCGCCGTGATGTGCCCCCCGACCTCGCGCTCGGCCTCGGCGACATTGACCCGGTAGCCCCGCTGTCCAAGGGCGCGCGCGCACTCCAGGCCGGCCGGGCCCGCCCCCACCACCAGCACCGCCTTCGCCGATGCCTGCGGGGGCAGACGCTCGGGGTGCCACCCTCGACGCCATTCCTCTCCCATGGTCGGGTTCTGGGTACAGCGAATCGGCACGCAGCCCTTGAAGGTCGCGCGGCAGATGTTGCACCCGATGCACTCGCGGATATCGTCGATACGCCCTGCCTCGATCTTTCTCGGCAGGAACGGGTCGGCGATGGACGGCCGTGCTGCGCCGATGAGATCGAGCACCCCGCGGCGAACCTGCGACACCATGGTGTCGGGCGAGGTGAAGCGGCCCACGCCGACCACCGGCTTGCTGGTGACCGATTTCACCCAGGCCATGTAGGGCTCCTGGCTGCCCTCCTCGAAGAACCGCGAGCTTCCGGAGTCGTTCTTGGGGTCGCTCACGTTCACGTCCCAGAGGTCCGGCAGCTCCGCCAGCATCTCGATCACCTCGCGCCCCTCGGAGTCGCTGGTGACCCCGCCCGGGCCCATCAGCTCGTCCACCGCGAAACGCACCGCCACCGCGCACGTCTCGCCCACCGCCTCCTTGGTCTCCTCGATCATCTCGCGCAACAGGCGCACGCGGTTCTCGAGCGAACCGCCGTACTCGTCGCTGCGCTGATTGAAGCGCCGGGCGATGAACTGGAACGGCAGGTAGGCGTGGCCCGCGTAGACGTAGACGATGTCGAATCCCGCCCGCCGCGCCCGCTCGGCGGCCTCGACCTGCCAGCGGCGCAGCTCGAGAATGTCGCGCCGATCCATCGCACGCGCGTGCACCGGGTTGAGGTAGGCGATGGGCTGGGAGCTCGGCGCGAGCGGCAGCTCGCGGGTGAGCTTGTTGGCCGCATACAGCCCGCCGTGCCAGGGCTGGGTGCCCGCGAGGGCGCCGTGACGGTGAATTGCCTCGGCGATCGTCGCCATCACCCGCACGTCGTCCTCGTCCCACAGCGAGCACGACGGGTACGGCGCATCATCGGAGGTGATATGCAAGGAGGCGTATTCCGTGCACACCACCCCCCAGCCGCCCTCGGCCTTGACCTCGCGCATCGCGGCCAGGGTCTGCGGCATCGCGTAACCCATGCCGGTGCAATGGGGGACCTGGTAGAAGCGATTGGGCGCGGTGACCGGGCCCAGGCTCACCGGCTCGAACAGCACGTCGTAGCGAGCATCCCGCGCCATCGGCGATTCAATCTCCTCGGGGGGCGTATGGAGGGGCCGCGGGGCACGACCACCGCCGATGCCGACCTCGAGCCCGGAACCGGCTACACGAGGTCGCGCGCGATCGTTTCGTCAAATTGACGCTCCAGGAACCTCTTCTCATTCTCGAATGCCTCGATCGTGGCGGCAAGGTGAAAGTTCTCGCGCGTCGAGGAGAGCACCAGCCGGGTCTCCAGCCGCACTCGCCACTCGCCGCGGGCCCAGGTGACGCTTCGCTCCATCTCGGTTCGGGCCGAGGCGGGCTCTCCCTCTCGGATCCGGTAGCGCTCGGTGGCGGTGCTGCCGATGACGAGGTCGATGTCCTCGAGGCGTCGGGTGCCCCGATTCTCGGCGTGGGTGAGCACCGTTTCACCGCTGTCGACGTCGTGCTCGATGCGACGGGTCGGCTCCGCCGGTTGAAGCTCGCTCACGCGCAGCGCCGGCGAACTCTCCGGCGGGTCGAAGGGCCGCAGGCACCGGTCCTCGGGCCGGGGCACTCGCACCGGCAGCTCGAGCCCGCTCGCGCCGCTGACCAGGGTGAGCGTCACGGGCTCGGGCGAGGGCCATGCCATCGGCCAGTAGCTCGTGGAGAGCGCGAGCCGCAGCCGGTGGCCGGGCGGAAAGGCGTACGCCGTGTCGTTGAGGCGCACGCTCACCTGGGCGACCTCGCCCGGGCGCATCGGCACGGGGCGCTGCGAGCCCTCCCGGTGAGTCAGGTTGAGCAGCGCGAAGGTGACCCGGGTCGAGGTACCGTCGGGGGCGACGTCGCACAGGCGAACCGCGAGCTGGGCACAGGGCCGGTCCGCCGCGAGCATCAGGTTGGCCACCGGCGCCCCGAGAATCTCGAGGCGCTCGGTGAGCGGCGCGCTGTCGAAGCAAAGCGACCTGCCGTCGTCCTCGCGCTGGTCAGATTGGAACTCCGGGCCCGATCCGCTGCCATCGAGCGGGCACCACTCTCCGCCGGCGAGCCCGGTCGTGCAGGGAGACCGGAGCCCGATGCGCACCTCGGGCTCGGCCTCTGGCGAGAGGCGACCCGGATTGAGCGCGTACGACCGCGCCGTGCACGCCCGCACCGGCCACTCGGGCTCCGCCACCCAGCGACCGGCTCCCTGGGGGCAGCTCGGGTGGGGTCGAATGCGTTCCTGCATCCAGATCCGCAGCCGCGGCTCCTCCGTCATGCCGCGCTCCTCGCCCTTGAGCCACTGGTCCCACCATCGAAGCGCCTCCTGCAGAAAGCCGACCGCGGGCGCCGGGATCCCGAAGTGGGGATAGACATGCGTCCAGGGTCCGATGAGGGCGCGCCGGGGGACCTCGAGTCGCTCCATCAGACGCAGGATGGCGTTGGAGTAGCCGTCGACCCACCCCCCGACCGCGAACACCGGGCAGGCGATGGCATCGTAGTGCTCGGCGACCGAGCCGTGCTGCCAGTACGCGTCGCGGTGCTGGTGCGAGAGCCACGTCGCGAGCGGCAGGGTGGCGTTCTCGAGACGCTCGCGCCACATCTCGCGCCAGCGCTCACCCACCAGCATCGGGTCGGGAGGTCGCGGAATGACGGTGAAGATCCCAGAGCCCCAGCTCACCCCGTCGTTGAGCACGCACCCGCCCATGTAGTGCACGTCGTCGGCGTAACGGTCGTCGCTCGCGCACACCGCGATGATCGCCTTCAGCTCGGGCGGGCGGCGGGCCGCGACCTGGAGCGCGCTGAAGCCGCCCCACGATATCCCGATCATGCCGACGGACCCCGTGCACCACTCCTGGCTCGCGATCCAGCGCAGCACCTCGAGCGCATCGTCCTGCTCCTGCCCGAGATACTCGTCGCGCAGCCGGCCGTCGGAATCACCGCTGCCGCGGATATCGACCCGGACGCTGGCGTACCCATGCCCGGCGAAGTAGGGGTGAGTGAGCGCGTCGCCGATGGCGGTGAAGTCCCGCTTGCGATACGGAATGTACTCGAGGATCGCCGGAACCGGCCGCGTTCGGGCATCGGCCGGGAGCCATATCCGCGCCGCCAGCCGGGTGCCGTCGCCAAGCGGTACCCACTCGTTCTCAAATTCGTGGATGCGATGCGGGAAGTCGTGGCGAGCTTGCATGGTCGATCGGGGCGACGGTGTCCTCGAAGATAGCCTGCGGCCGGCGAGGCCCAGCCGATCCGTACCCGGACTGCGCTCCCCTTCGGGCGGAGTCTAATTCAGGCAAGTCGCGCGGGACAGCCGGATTGCCGGCGCCGGCCGCAGCTCGGCTGGGCGGAGTCGCCGCCCAACCGTTCAGCCGCACGGCCAGTTTGAACAAGTCGCCTCGCTCTGTGATTCTATGCGCCGGCCCTCCCGCCGGTGAAAGTCCGGCCCCACGGAGACGTGATTGACTACCGAGGCAACCGTCTTGGCGCCATCGAGCGCGTGGCGCACCATCTGGCAGGGGCTTGCGCGGGTGCTGCGCGAGCCGCTCGGCTGCCTCGGGCTTGCCCTGGTGCTCACGATGGCCGGCAGCGCCATCCTGGCGGACCTGATCGTCCCGTTCGACCCCATCGCCATCAACCCGCGGGCCCGGCTCGAGCCGCCGTCTTGGGAGCATCTGCTCGGCACCGATCAGCTGGGCCGGGATCTCTTCTCGCGGGTGATCATGGGGGGGCGAATCGCGCTCGAGGTGGCGCTCTTCTGCGTGTCGCTCGCCCTTGTGTTCGGGGTGGGGCTCGGCATGCTGGCGGGATTCGGGCCGCGCTGGCTGGATAACGCGCTCATCCTCCTCTTCGATACCCTGCGCTCCTTTCCGACCGTCATGTTCGCGCTCGCGATCGTCACCGTGCTCGGGCCGAGCGTGAACACCGTCATCCTGGTAGTGGTGATCATCTCCATCCCGAACTACGGCCGGATCGTCCGGGCGCAGACGCAGAGCCTCAAGAACAGTCCTTTCATCCTGGCCGAGCGGGCGATGGGCGCATCGATGGCTCGTATCTTGTCGATCCACATGCTCCCCAACGTCCTCGGGCCGATGTTGATCCTGGCCTCGATGGACATCCCGGTCGTCATCACCATCGAGGCGGGCCTGAGCTTCCTCGGCCTCGGCGTGCGGCCACCGACGCCGAGCTGGGGAACCATCCTGAACGATGGCTACGCCTTCATCCGCAATAGCCCCTGGCCCATCATCGCCGGAGGTATCCCCCTCATCATGACCACGCTCGGGTTCACCTTTCTCGGCGAGGTGCTGCGCGACACCTTCGACCCCAAGCTGAGGAGGTACGGGTGAGCGGCAACGTGCTCGAGGTGCGCGATCTCTCGGTCGGCTACTCCAGCCCGCGCGGTCGGGTGAGGGCGCTTCGCAACGTGAGCCTGCGGGTGCCCGCGGACGAGATCGTGGGCATCGTGGGCGAGAGCGGCTGCGGCAAGTCGACGCTGCTTGCGGCCATCATCGGGCTACTCGATAACAATGCCACGATTGAAGGCGGGGCGATCAAGCTCGAGGGCCGCGACCTGTTACGGCTCTCGCCCCGTGAGGTGCGCGCGCTGCGCGGTGATCGAGTGTCCATCATCTTCCAGAACCCGATGACCACCCTGAATCCGGTGCTCTCCATCGGCACCCAGATGTGCGATTACCAGCACCGGCTCGGGTTGAGCCGCACCGAGAAGCGCCGGCGCGCGGCCGAGATGCTGACCCGGGTGGGTATTCCCGACGCGGAGCACCGGCTCGATCAGTACCCGCATCAGTTCTCCGGCGGGATGATCCAGCGGATCTCCATCGCCATGGCGCTGCAGTCCGAGCCCCGGCTCCTGATCGCCGATGAGCCCACGACCGCTCTCGATGCCACCCTGGAAATCCAGATCCTGCACCAGCTGCGTGAGCTGCGAAGGAGCTTTCGCTGCTCGATCCTGTTCGTTTCTCACCACCTCGGGATCATCTCGGAGATCTGTGACGAGGTGAGCGTCATGTACGCGGGCGAGGTGGTCGAGCAGGGCAACGTGCGCGACATCTTTCACGATGCCCGTCACCCCTACACCCAGAAGCTTCTCGAATGCGACCCGGCGAGGATAAAGCGCAGGACCGAGCATTTGCCAACGATTCCCGGGGACATTCCCGATCTCGTCGAGCTCGCGCCAGGCTGCGTCTTCGCCGATCGGTGCGAGCGCGCGTTTTCGCCCTGCCGGGTGGAGATCCCGGTTCGCCGACGCGTCAGCGACGGGCATTACGCCTGCTGCCACCTCGAGACCGAGACCGCGGTCGATGGCTGAGATGCTCACGGTCGAGAACCTGCGCGTGCGCTTTCGGGCGAGAACCCCGTGGCTGGCGCGACTCAAGCGCACGAGCCCCTCCTTCATCGAGGCGGTTTGCGGTGTGTCGTTCGGGATCGGTGAAGGCGAGACCTACGCGCTGGTGGGCGAGAGCGGCTCCGGCAAGACCACCCTCGCATTCGCGCTCACCGGGCTCGTCAAGGTCGACTCCGGCAGCATTCGATTTCGCGGCGAGGAGCTTCGCGGTCTCTCGGACCGGGCCCTGAAGACCCACCGGCGCCACATGGCCTTGATGTTCCAGGACCCGGTCGGGTCATTGAGTCCGCGGCTGTCGGTGCAATCGCTGCTCACCGAGCCGTTCAAGATCCACGGCGTCGAGGGCGTCGATCGGGATTCCGAGGCCCGGCGGCTGCTGAGCGTGGTGGGACTATCGAGCGACATCGCGGCCCGTTACCCGCACCAGCTGAGCGGCGGCCAGGCGCGTCGGGTCGGGGTGGCACGAGCGCTCGCACTGTCGCCCAAGCTGCTGGTGGCGGACGAGCCGACGGCGGGTCTGGATGTCTCGGTTCAGGGCGAGGTGCTGAACCTGCTCGGGGGGCTGAAAAAACAGCTCGGCATCAGCATCCTGATCATCACCCACAATCTCAGCATCGTGCGCCACGTCGCCGATCGAATGGCGATCATGTACCTCGGGCGGTTTGTCGAAGAGGGTCCGACCGAGGCGGTCTTCGCGAATCCGCGCCACCCCTACACGCTGGCCCTCCTATCCGCGACCCCGGAGCCGGATCCGGACGCGGTGCTCAAGGAAATCGAGCTCCACGGCGAGGTGCCCAGCCTGCTCGAGCGCCCGACCGGCTGTGAATTCCACCCCCGCTGTCCGTTCGCTCGGCCGCGCTGCCGGCAGCTGCCCCCGCCGATCACGCAGGTGAACGAAGGCCACTGGCTCAGCTGCCATTATCCGGTCGAGGAGGGGTACCTTGCTGCCTAGACCAAGCCCGAGAGTCCGGGTTCACGCCTCCGATTGCCCGCGCCGCTCGGCCCGGGGCTGCGTCTGGGCGGCGAGTCGGGTATTGGTCCTCAGCCCGGCGTCGGCCCCGGGCGCGTAGGCGCACTCGTGCTGCAGTACTCGATCAAACGTCTTCTGCTCGCGACCGTGATCATCTCGTTCGCGATCACGATCCTGTTCTGCATGATCTTCCTGGTTCCCGGCGACCCGGCCGTGATCGCGCTTGGTCCGCGGGCGAGCGCCGAGATCAAGGAAGCCTTCCGCGCGCGCATGGGGCTGGATCAGCCGCTCCCGATCCAGCTGATTCGATTCTTCGTGAACACCCTTCAGGGCGACCTCGGCGAGGATGTGTGGAGCCGGCGCAGCGTCACCGTGATCGTCTTCGAGGTGTTGCCGCACACCCTGGCCCTGGTGTTCATGGGGCTTGCCTGGCCGATCCTGGTGGGGGTGCCGATGGGATGCTACGCCGCGGTGCACCGCAACGGTATCGTCGACAAGATCGCCGGCGTCGTATCGGTGAGCTTCATCGCGATCCCCTCGTTCGTGATCGCGATCTATGCGCTGCTGCTCTTCGCGGTCGAGCTCCAATGGTTTCCCGCGATCGGTGCGGGTGAGAGCGGTAACATCCTCAGCCGGCTCTATTATCTCGTGCTCCCGTCCTTCGCGATCGGTCTCGGCTGGGTCGGCTATCTGGCGCGTCTGGTTCGCGCCTCGATGCTGGAGGTGCTCGGCGAGGACTACATTCGTACCGCGCGCGCGTACGGGCTCCCCGAGCGAGCGATCGTCTTTCGCCATGCGCTCAAGGTCGCGATCATTCCCACCGTGGCGTTGCTCGGGATCAGCCTCGGCAGCTTGCTCTCGGGCGCGGTTTTCGCCGAGATCGTGTTCGCGCGCCCGGGGGTCGGAAAGCTGATTTTCGACTCGGTCATGAATCGGAACTATCCGGTGGTGATGGGGGCGGTGCTCGTCACCACCGTGTTTCTCGTGGTATCGACCGTCATCGCCGACCTGATCAACGCGGTCCTCGACCCGCGCATCCGCGACAGCCTCTGAGTGCGCCGATTGCAGCGTGCGGGTAATACGCGAGTTGGTGCAACCTACGCTCGCCGCATACAATCGCAGTCACCCGCCCGACCAAAACACACCATCTAAGAAATAAGCGGAGGAGGATTCCATGAAAAACCTGACTCACCGTCTCATCGAGCAAGCCTCGGCGAGAATTTCCCGGCGCCATTTTCTCGGAACCACGGCAGCGCTCTCGACCGGTCTCGCGCTCTCGAGTGGTCAGGTCTTGGCCCAGGGCACCTCCGTGCTGCGCGCCCGCAGCAACTCCGACATCCAGAATATCGACCCGATCAATCCCGCCGCGACCGCGGACCAGAATGTGATGCAGGCGATATTCAACCGCCTCGTCAACTTCAAGCCCGGCACGGCGTGGGAATGGGAGCTCGACGCCGCGGAGAAGATCGACGTGGTCGACGACACCCACGTGGCGTTCAAGCTGAGGCCGAACATCATGTGGACCAACGGGTTCGGCGAGATGACGACCGAGGATGTCAAGTACTCGTTCGAGCGTCACGCACGGCTGGAGTCCTGGACCGCGGTCGACTGGGCGGCGCTCAAGGAGGTGCAGATCGTCGACAAGTACAACGGGGTGATTGTGCTCAACGAGCCGTTCGCGCCCCTGTTCTGGAGCACCCTTCCTTACGGCTCAGGGACCATCGTGTGCAAGAAGGCGGTCGAGAAGCTCGAAGGTGAGCGGTTCAGCGTGACCCCCCCCGCCACCTCGGGTCCCTACAAGATCAAGCAGTGGACGCCGAAGCAGAAGATGATCCTCGATCGGCACGCCGGCTGGAACGGTCCAAAGCCCGCCTACGACGAGATCCACATCTTCCCGATCGAGGACGAGAAGACGGCGGAGATCGGCTTCCAGGCCGGGGAGCTCGACATCACCAAGGTTGCGGTCAGCTCGGTCGGTCGTTTCAAGGAGAATATGCCGGCCAACACCAACCTCATCGAGCGCCCGCCGTTGCGCTACGAGTGGATCGGCATGAACGTCGATTTCCCGCCGCTCGACGATGCGCGGGTGCGAAAGGCGATTCAGCTCGCGATCGACGTCGAGGAGATCATTGACGTCGCGTACTTCGGGGTGCCGGAGCGCGCGACCGGGATCATCGCGCCCGGCCTCATCGGCCACCGGCCGACCAACATCTACCGGGGACGCAACGTCGACGCCGCCCGCAAGCTGCTCGAGAAGGCCGGGCACGGATCCGGGCTTTCTCTGAAGATCGCCACCCAGAACAAGACCGATCACCTGAGTGTCTGTCAGGTCGCACAAGCCCACCTCGCCGAGGTGGGAGTCAAGCTGCAGATCGACGCACAGGACACGGGCACCTTCTGGATTCTCGGCATCGAGGCGGAGGGCGAGTTCTGGAAGGACCTGCAGCTGATCTACAACGGCTACAACATGGCGCCCGACCCGTACTGGGCCACCGCGTGGTTCGTGCCGGACCAAATCGGCGAATGGAACTGGGAGCGGTGGAACAGCCCCGAGTACGGGCGCTTGCACGAGGAAGCGCTGCGCGAGACCGACCCGCGGCGCCGCCACGACCTCTATGTCATGATGCAGGATATGATGGAGGAATCGGGCGCGTACATCTTCATCACCCACGGGGCGAACGCCTACATCTACGGAAGCAAGATCAAGCCGGGTCTGGCGCCGAACGGGGAGGTCTTCTTGTTCCGTCAATTTGCTCCCGCCTGAGGAGATGCTACGGGGCGGTGGCGCGGCTGCCGCTCCCCGCGGCTCCTCGGGATAGCGCGCATGGACCCGGTCCTCATCTCGGTGCTGGCGCGGCGCTTCGAAAGCATCGCGCGCAGGATGCAGCATACCCTGGTGCGCTCCGCGCGCTCCGGTGTCATCAGCAGCGGTCACGACTGCTCTTGCTGCGTGCTGAGTAAGCGGGCGGAGCTGCTGTCGGTGGCGCAGACCATCCCCATTCACGTGATGGCGGGCGCGGATGCGATGGCGCGCAGCATGGCGGTGCTGCACCCGGAGCTGCGCCGCGGCGACGCCTTCCTGCACAACTCGCCTCATCTCGGGGGTACCCACGCGGCCGATTTCACGGTCCTGGTGCCGGTGGTGGACGAGGCGGGCGGGCACCGTTTCACGGTGCTCGCCAAGGCTCACCAGGCCGATATCGGCAATGCGAGGCCGACCACCTACATGGCGGAGGCCCCCGACATCTATGCAGAAGGGGCGCTCATCTTTCCCGCGGTCCACATCGAGCGCGAGTATCGCCTGGTCGAGGACATCGTTCGCATCGGCATGGCGCGCATCCGCGCCCCGGAGCAGTGGCGCGGTGACCTGCTGGCCCTCATCGGCGCCGCGCGCACCGGGGAGTCTGAGCTGCGGGCCCTTGCCGCCGACTACGGCTGGAGCCCGCTGGTGGATTTCGCGGCGGCCTGGCTCGATCGCTCGGAGCAGCGGATGCGCGATGTCATTGCCGGCCTCCCGGCTGGGACTGCGCACGGCGAGAGTCGCCACGACCCGTTTCCCGGCACTCCCGCGGACGGGGTCCTGGTGCGGGCTGGGGTTGCCATCGATCCGGCGGCGGAGACGATCACCGTCGATCTCCGAGACAATCCCGACGTCTTGCCATGTGGCCTCAACCTGAGCGAGGCGACGGCGCGCGCCTCCGCCCTCATCGGGGTTTTCAACGGCATCGGGCGGGATGTCCCGGCCAATGCGGGCAGCATCCGACGGGTGCGGGTGTGCCTGCGCGAGGGCTGTGTGGTGGGGGTGCCCCCACGGGAAGCGAGCTGCTCGGTCGCCACCACCAACCTCGCCGACCGGGTCGTGAACGCCGTCCACCGGGCCATGGCCAGTCTCTCTCCGGACCTGGGAATGGCCGAGGTGGGCGCCATCGAAGGGCCGGCCGGTGCCGTTATCTCCGGGCGGGACCCTCGCCATCGGGGCCGGTCCTACGTGAATCAGCTGGCGCTTGCCGACACCGGCGGCGCGGCCGGGCCCCGCGAAGACGCCTGGTTGACGATGGGCAATGCCTGCACCGCCGGCATGTGGACCCTGGACAGCGTCGAGGCATCCGAGCTCAAGTATCCGCTCAGAGTCTGGGAGCGGCGTCTCGCCGCGGACACCGAGGGCGCGGGGCAATTTCGCGGGGCACCCGCCTGCCGTCTGACGTTCGGACCGGTCGGGGGGGCCATGCGACTCGCCTACGCGAGCGACGGCTGCGTGAATGCGGCGCGGGGGGTTCGCGGCGGCAC
>JBFHLI010000088.1:0-12444 GCA_041594935.1 Gammaproteobacteria bacterium
GACGCGGTGGTTGGGGGTTCGCGGTCGCCGATGCTTACCGGGCGTGGTCGGATGTCGACGAGATTGAGGCGACCCGCCTGCTCGCTGCCTGCTGGGGGCGCGGCGCTCGGGGCTAAAGGCTTGCGCAGCGGTGGCCGACACCACCTGCGGGCGGCCCGTTACGGGGGCCTTCGATGGGGTTGAACAAATAGCTAGTGGAAAGGGACTGGTTACGGATAAAATGCCGATAGAACGAGCGCAAGCCCGGCCTCGGGGGGGAGAGTCTGGGCAACTGGCAGAAGAGGGGAGTCAGAAGGGATCATGGTACCGTGTCTGCGGGGCGGCTGCGCCAAGACCGGCGGGCTACAACTTCGCGATTCGGCATGAGCGGTCTCGTAGGGTAAATCCAGATCGATCTCCGGTGGTCTTGTCTCGCTTCGCCGAGCCTGCGTGCTTTCGTTCGCAGTTGGAATCACTGGCTCGGATCGCGGTCTAATCAATAGTTAAGCGGGTATTTGACGAGAGATGGACAGCAATCGCATTTACGACGAAGCAAGAAAGGCCATTCAGGAGCATCGGTGGCTCGAGAGCGAGAAGGCCGGTTACGATGTCGGGCCGCACGCGGCGCGCGAGTGGGCGCGAAGCCACTGGCTGACTTTCTACCGCAGTCGCTTCGTCGAGCATCTGCGCGGGCAGGCGCGCTACGAGGAGTTCGGTCCCGAGTGCTTCGGGATCGTGTCGGACCAGCTGGGGATCGAGAGTAACCTGCTTGATCGCGTGCTGGACAGGATTCGCCACGGGGCCGAGAACCTCGATGTGCTGTGCTGGGCGATGCAAGAAGGGCTGCCGCGGGATTCCATCGTTGAAATCCTGCGGGCGGTTGATATCAACAGCCGACGATTGGCGCCTCCTGTCGAAAGCACCCGAAGACCCGCCTAAGGCTAGCCCGGCATCAAATGCGCGGGTGGAGCTATCGGTGCGTCCCGTCGCTCGACCGAGGGCCGCCGCGTGCCGTTACCACGAAGCCAAGTGAACGTAGTAAGCCCCCCCGGTGGCGATTGCGAGCAACAATCCGCCCAGACTGCCGAATACGAACGCGTTCTCCTTCGAATCCATGATGAAGGTGAACAGTCCGACCGTAGCCCCCCACGTGAGCAGACAGATCCCCATCAGAATGTAGACTTCCATACGGTCTCCATAGACTCGCGAAATCCGCTCGGGTGGTCACGCGAGTCTCGAATCCATCGGCCCTCGCGGCTGACGTTCGAGCGTTGAGCCGCAAGTAATCCAAGCCCGAATCATCCGCGCAGGATAGAAACGGCCCCCCTCCAGAAGACTAGAATATGGCTTGCCGATGAACAAGGCGTCCGGGATTGCGCCGGACCGGCGAATCGTCACTCCCGCTTAGCGTGTCGGTGGGCTGGGCCCGAGCGGTGAATCCAACTACCTTGGAAGCATGCACCTCGACCAGACTTCTCTTGCTCCCGGCTCGCATCCGAACGCGTCGCCGTGCCGCCCGGCGTTCGCGTTCGGCGTCGGGATTTCGGTGGCAACTGCAGCTAGCTCGAACGAACGCGGGTGAGTGAAGTCCCGCGATGAACCTCGTTTCCCTAAGCGGCAGCGGTTCGCGCTCGCAGCTCGATACTTTCATAGCGATCGAGACGCCCGAGGGCGTCAGTCTCGAGCTTGCCGTCGCCGGTCCGGTCGTGCGGGCGCTGGCCTGGGCAATTGACTTCCTGCTGCGCTGCCTGGGATATCTGATCGGCGCTTCGAGTCTGCCCTATCTGGGGGAGTTTGGAATCGGGTTGTCGCTGCTCGCGCTGTTCCTGGTGGAGTGGACTTACCCGGTGCTTTTCGAGGTCCTGTCATCGGGGCAAACCCCCGGCAAGCGCGCACTGGGCATCCGCGTGCTGCATGAGACCGGGGTGCCGGTGGGATGGTCCACGTCGGTCGTGAGGAACTTGCTACGGGTGGTTGACTTCCTCCCCTTCGCGTATGGATTCGGGCTCGTTGCCATGCTGCTCACGCGGGACTTTCAGCGACTCGGTGACCTTGCGGCGGGCACCATCGTCGTCTACACCGGTGCACCCTCAGGCACCGTCGCTCGACCCGAGGTGCCGCCCATGGCGCCGCCGGTGATGTTGCGAACCGAGGAGCAGCTAGCGGTTTTGAGCTTTGCGGAGCGGTCGTCCGGGCTCTCGCCGGCGCGAGCTCGGGAGCTCGCGAGCATCGCCGAGCCGCTGACCGGGGCCAAGGGCGCGCTTGCGGTGAAGCGACTCAATCAGATCGCGAGCTGGCTCCGGGGCGAGCGATGAAGCAGCAGGAATTCGAGCGCCGCTACGAGTCGGAGTGGTCAGCCTTCGAACAGTTGCTCGGCGGGTGGGAGCGAGCGGGGCGGACGCGACGAACGGCGGCGGCAGCCGGGGTAGAGGAATTTCCCGCGCGGTATCGTCGACTCTGCCAGCAGCTTGCCCTCGCCCGGGACCGGGACTATGCGACCAACCTTTGCGATCGGTTGAATAGCCTCGTGCTCCGGGGTCATCAGCACCTGTACCAAACACGGGCCGGCATCTGGTCGCGGGTTGCGGACACCGCTGCAATCCGGTTTCCGGCCAGGGTACGGATCGAGGCGCGCCTATTCTGGCTCGCGGCCGTCGTATTGTATCTGCCGATGACGGCGATGGCGGTCGTCGTGCTCGAGTCCCCCGACATGGTCTACGCGGTCTTCGAGCCCGAGGAGGTCGTGCGTCTCGAGCAGATGTACCGCCCCGATGCGGATCACTGGGGCCGCGAGCGCGGGTCCGATTCCGATTTCATGATGTTTGGCCACTACATCCACAACAATATCGGAATCGGTTTCAGAACCTTCGCATCGGGTCTTCTGTTCGGGCTCGGCAGCCTGTTCTTTCTCACCTTCAATGGCGTCCATCTCGGCGCCGTCGCGGGGCACCTGATGAACGCGGGGTCTGCGCAGCCGTTCTTCTCCTTCGTGATCGCTCACGGCGCATTCGAGCTCACCGCCATCGTTCTGGCGGGGATGGCGGGGCTCAAGCTCGGCCTCGCGCTGATCGCGCCCGGGCGTCTCACCCGCCGGCGCGCGTTGCGCGAGGCCGCCCGGGAGAGCGTGGTGATCGTCTACGGAATGGTCGCGATGCTCGTGCTGGCCGCCTTCGTTGAAGCATTCTGGTCCTCAACGACCACGGTGCCGGCCGCACTAAAGTATGCGGTGGGAGCGGGGTGCTGGGTGCTGGTCGGCGCGTACTTCCTGTTGCTGGGACGCTCGCGTGGACCTCGATGACGTCCGGGTCAGGATTCGCCCCCGCAATCACTGGGAATCGGTCGATCTCGGGTTTCGACTCGCCCGGGAGCAATTGGCACCGCTGTACGTCCCGTGGGTGGTGACGCTTACCACGATCGCAATCCTCGTTCACCTCGTATGCTGGGGGCGGTTCGGGTGGGCGTTGCTTATCATGTGGTGGCTCAAGCCCTTTCTCGATCGCGTGTTGCTGCATGTCCTCAGCCGGGCCGTCTTCGGCCGCGTACCCCGGCCCCTGGAGACCCTGAGCGCATTGCCGCGCATCCTTCGACAGGGATGGTTGCCGGCGCTCACCGTTCTGCGATGGGACACCGCGCGGTCTTTCAACCTGGCGCTCTGGCAGCTGGAGGGCCTGAGTGGGCGAACCCTTCGCGCGAGACGGCGCGTGATGGAGAAGAAGACGCGAAGCCCGGCCGCCTGGCTCACCTTCACGTGCCTGCAGTTCGAGCTCGTGGTATTCGTCACCCTGGTCGGGCTGCTGGTCTTGATGACGCCAGAGCAACCGACCCTAAACTGGCTCGGCTGGTGGTTCGGCGAGGGTCCACCGAAGTGGCTCGAGGGACTGACGAATATGCTCTACGTGGTGGCGATAGGGATCATCGAGCCGCTGTACGTGGCGGGCGGGTTCGGTCTGTACCTGAATCGGCGAACGGTGCTCGAAGGGTGGGATATCGAGATCGAATTCCGGCGCATGGCGCACCGACTGTCCGGTCCGGCCGGGGGCAGAGCGGCATGATCCGCCGGCGGCTCGGCGTGGTCGTGGTCTTCATACTTGCAGCCGCGGCCTACGGCGAGTCGGTCCGCGCAGTCGGGGGAGAGGACGATGGCGCAGACCTTTCCGCACCTGCCATCAAGGCGAAGGTTGAAGAGATCCTGTCGAATCCGCCGTTCCGCTCGTCGCATACCGCGTACCGCTTTCGTTATCGGGGCGAGCTCGGGCCCCTGGAAGGTGAAGCCGGACCCGATGAGCCCGTCTGGCTGAAGCTGCTTCGCACGCTGGGACGAGGTGCCGCCGTGCTCTCCGAGCTGGTGCTCTGGGGGCTCGCGCTCGGGCTCCTCGCGGTGCTGGTAATTTACCGGGACCGATGGCTGAGATGGTTCTCCGGCGCGGCTCGGATCCGCCAGTCCGGGGAAGCGCCGGGCATGGCGGTCGGGCACGATCGGCCGCCGCGAGGGTTGCCGCAGGACACGGTGGCAGTTGCTTGGGCGAGCTGGCAGCGGGGTGAACGACGCGCCTGCCTGAGTCTGCTGTACCGCGGCGCTCTCGAGCGGTTCGCAACCCACCGGCAGCTCGAGTTTTCCTCCGGTGCGACCGAGGACGAATGTCTACGGGCTGTCGTCGGGTGCGCGGACGTTGAGGTAGCCCGGTACTTCCACACCCTCACCCGCACCTGGCAAGCCATCGCCTATGCGGCGCGGGCCCCGTCGAGCGAGGTGGCGCAAGCCCTTTGTCGGGACTGGCAACGCCACTTCGGTAGCTTCCGATGAGGGTGCGGCCGGCCTTCGTCGGGCTGCTGGTGGGGCTCACGGGCGTGGCTCTGATCGCGGTCTGGTTCTGGTCGAGCTTCGACCGGGTTGCCTACGAGCGTGACCTCGGGCCCGCCCCGGAAGCGCGCCTCAACCCCTTGCTAGCCGCCGAGCTCGTGCTGCGGGAGCTCGGCCTAGAGACGCAGAGGGCACGCCGTCTGTCTCGACCGCCACCGAGGCTCGGCACGGTGCTGCTGTTGGCTTCGAGGCAAACCCGGCCGGCACCGCCAATCGCGGGGATCCGGCAATGGATGGAATCAGGAGGCCACCTCGTGATGGTAGCCTCGGCGAGCGGCAGGGACCGGGGCGAAGATCTCTTGCTCGCGGAGCTGGGCATCCGCGCGATTGCGACCGGCATCGCGGGCGAGGTCGGAACCGATCCGCTCGAGGTGCGGCTCGAGGGATCGGGTGAAGTGCTTCGCGTGCAATTCGACCGCCGCTATCACCTGCTTGGTGAGAGCCATGCGCCCCAGGTGCTCGCCGCCGCGCCGTCCGGCATCCACGCCCTGACCCGAGAGGTCGGGAACGGGCGGCTCACGGTCTTGAGCGACGGCGCTTTCGCGCTCAATCAGAGCATCGGTGAGCTGGACCACGCCGCATTCCTCTGGGCGTTGCTCAAATTGCACCGGACCGGAGAAGTCTGGCTGGTGGGCGGCTTCGAGGCGCGGTCGGTGTGGGCGCTGTTGAGCGAGAAGGCGTGGCCAATCCTGGTCACGCTCGTGGCTTTGATCACGGCCTGGCTGTGGTCGGTCAGCCAGCGGTTCGGGCCGCTGCTTCCCGAGCCTCCGAGCGAGCGGCGCCGGCTGCTCGAGCACATCGAAGCGAGCGGGCGCTTGCTCTGGCGCACCGGTAGCTCGGGTGCACTGCTCGACGCGGCGCGAGAGTCCCTGCTTCGCAGTCTCGAGTTTCGCCACCCGGGCTGGGCAGCGTCGGCGGATCTGTATCGTCGACTGGGGATTGTCTCGGGGCTTTCTCCCGATGCGGTGCGCAGCGCGCTTGAAGATCGCGACCCCGGCGAGCACCACTTCACGCAGATATTGCACCGGCTCGAGCTCATGAGGAGAAAGCTATGACCCCAGGCCTTCCGTCCCAGCGCCTCGCCGAGGCCGGTGAGCTTGCCGGCCGCCTCCGGGCCGAAGTCGGCAAGGCGGTGATCGGCCAGTCGGTGGTCGTCGAGCAGGTTGTAGTCGGGCTTCTCGCGGCCGGCCACGTGCTCATCGAGGGAGTTCCCGGGCTCGGCAAGACCCTGCTCGTCAAGGCACTCGCGAAGGCGTTCGGCGGCAGCTTCGCCCGCATTCAGTTTACGCCCGACCTGATGCCCTCCGACGTCACCGGGCACGCAATGTACGACCAGCAAAGCGGGCGCTTTCGGATCCGGCGCGGGCCGGTTTTCACCCATCTTCTTCTTGCCGATGAGATCAACCGAGCGCCGGCGAAGACGCAGGCGGCGCTGCTCGAGGTGATGCAGGAGCGCCAGGTGACTATCGAGGGCAAGGGGTTGGAGCTGAGTCCGCCGTTCATGGCGCTCGCCACCCAGAATCCGATCGAGCTGGAAGGAACCTATCCGCTGCCAGAGGCTCAGCTCGATCGTTTCCTGTTGAAGGTGCTCATCGACTACCCGCTCGAGAGCGAGGAGGGCGAGCTGGTGCGCGCGGTGACCGATGGTCAGGTGGGTGACATGCTTGACGTATCGGACGTTGACACCATCCTCGATCCCGCGCAGGTCGTCGCCATGCAGCAGGTGGTTTCGAAACTGGCCGTCGATCGGAGGGTCGCCGACTACGCGGTCGCCATCGTGCGCAAGACCCGCGAGTGGCCGGGAGTGCAGATTGGGTCAGGACCCCGCGGTGGCATCGGCCTTGTCCGGGCCGCGCGGGCGCGGGCGCTGATCGCGGGGCGCGACTTCGTCACCCCCGACGACATCAAGACGATGTGCGGACCGTGCTTGCGTCACCGCCTCGCTCTCGCCCCCGAGCTCGAGATCGAAGGCCAGAGGGCCGATGACATCATCGCCGCGATTCTGGATCACGTCGACGCCCCGCGCACATGAGACCCGGTCCGCGGTCGTCTCAGCTGCTCGCCCTGTGGCTCGGTCTCTCAATCGGGGCGGTCGCGTGGGATCCGCTGATCCCGGTTTGGGCGGCGGCCGGCCTCGGGCTGCTGGGACTTGCGGGCATCGACGCGTGGGCGCTGTGGCGCCAGACCCCTCCCCGGGCCGCGCGCTCGATTCCACACTCGCTGCCGCTCGGAGCGTGGCGCGAGGTCCGGGTTCGGGTAACGAATGAGAGTGAATCTCGAATCGTGGTCGACGTCTTCGACCATTACCCGGAGCCGGCGGAAGTTCGCCATCTGCCCCAGACGGCTCGAATCGGGGCGCGTGGCTGGGCCGAGATCCGCTATCGATTTCGCCCGCGCGAGCGCGGTGAGCGCGCATTCGGTCCGGTGCAGCTCAGGGTGTACTCGCCGCTGCACATCTGGCGCCGCAATCTCCTCTGCGGAGATCGGGACACGGTTCGCATCTATCCCAACTTCGCTGCGGTTGCCAAGTATGCGCTGCTGGCGACGGATCACCGCCTCAGTCAAATCGGTGTGCGCAAGCGCCGACGCCGGGGGGAAGGTCTCGAGTTTCACCAGCTTCGAGAATACCGGCCCGGCGACAGCTTGCGCCAGGTCGACTGGAAGGCCACCTCGCGCCATCTGAAGCTCATCTCTCGCGAGTACCAAGCCGAGCGAGATCAGCAGGTCGTGTTCTTGATTGATTGCGGGCGGCGGATGATGGCGCGCGACGAGCAGCTTAGCCATTTCGATCACAGCTTGAACTCGATGCTGTTGCTCGCGTATGTCGCTTTGCGCCAGGGGGATGCGGTCGGGCTGATGGCGTTCGGCGGCGCCCAGCGCTATCTACCGACTCACAAGGGAGTGGGGATGGTCACTACGCTTCTCAATCAGCTCTACGACCTTCAGCCCACGACACGCAGCCCCGACTATGTGCGGGCGGCGACTGAGATCGTGCAGCGGCTGCGCAAGCGTTCTCTCATCGTGATCGTCACCAACCTGCGTGATGAGGATGGCGCCGAGATCCTGGGCGCGCTCGATCTGCTTCGCCGCCACCATCTCGTGCTTCTCGCGAGCTTGCGAGAGCGAGTCATTGGGACGGTGCTCGCACGACCGGTCTTGAAGTTCGATGATGCCTTGCGCCTCGCTGCGACCCACTACTATCTGCTGGCGCGGCGAAAAGTCCACGACGCGATCGTCGAAAGCGGGGCGCTCAGCTTGGACGTGGAGCCCGGCGAGCTACCCATCCAGCTCGTCAACCGCTATCTCGATATCAAGCTGAGCGGGCAACTCTAGTCCGAATTTTTCACCAAGGCGCCCCACCAACGCCACGCATTCAGGCGATGAGATGCGGCTGACTTGCCGAGCCTGGGGCACCCGGGCAACGCCTCTCCCTTGACCCGGTATTTGGATTCGGCGTTAATGCGCTCGAATCGAGTCATGGAACCAGGGGTAATGCGATGCAACGGTTAGCCACCTGCTGCTTGATGCTGGTTTGCTTCACGAGTGGCGGCGCGCTCGCGGCAAATCCGTCAGGGCCAAGCGATCAGGTCAAGGCGGCAGTGGAGGCGATCCTCGAGACCCTCGGCGAAGATAGTCTCGACCGCGAGGCGAGGTGGGAGAAGATTGGCTCCATCATCCGGCAGCGCTTCGACATCGAGGCAATGTCGCAGAGCATACTGGCCACCAACTGGAAGAAGGCGACGCCGGAGGAGAAGCAGGACTTCATCGAGTTCTTCTCGCAGTATCTCGAGAACACCTACCGCCGGAGGATTGAATCCTACACCAACCAGGAGATCAGGTTTCTCGAAGAGAAGATCGAGGGCCAACGGGCGAGCGTCGCGACCTCAATCGTGACCGATACCGCCGAGATTCCGGTCGTCTACAAGCTCAAGCAGACCGACCAGGAATGGTACGCGTACGATGTGGTCATCGAAGGGGTGAGCCTCATCAGCAACTACCGCAATACCTTCGCCGCGATCGTCAAGAGCGAAGGGATAGATGGTCTGCTGTACAACCTCCAGGACAGCATCGCCAAGTACAAGGCGGAGCGCTCGGCCACGCAGTAAAGAGCTCGAGGCAGGCGCCGTCGCCTCACGGGTTTTCGGACTCGGCGACCTTGGCCTGCATCTGTGCAAGCAGCCCGTCGATGCCGTCTTGCTTCGCGATCTGCTGGTAGGTCGTGCGATAGGTTCGGACCAGGCTGACCCCCTCGATCGTGACGTCGTAGGCTCGCCACCCGTCGCCGTTTCGCTTCAGGCTGTAGTCAATCGGAATCTTCACGGTCTCCGTAACGATCTGGGTCTTCACGCGCGCGAGCCGATCGTCGACGATCTTCTCCCCCAGATACTCGACCTTCTCGTCGCGGTAGTCCTTCACCCTGACCCAGTAGGTGTTTGCGAGCAGACGGGTGAAGAGCTCGACGAATTGGTTTTTCTGGGCCTCGCTCGCATCCTTCCAGTTGGTGGCAAGGATGCGCTGCGACATGTCGGGAAAGTCGAACTGCAGGGTGATCAGATCGAGCACCCGATCCTTTCGCGACGGCTCATCGATGGTCTTGTCCGCAAGCGCAACGAGCACCTGATCGATGGTTACCTTCACGGTGTCGGTGGGACCCACCGCTGCCGCTGCGGTGAAATTGCACGCGGCAAGGAGTGAGAAGAACAGTAGCAGGTTCCGCGTCATCGGCTGGTCTCTCTTCATTTGCTTTCGAATATGTATTTGCTGATCAGCTCCTCGAGACTGATGGCGGGCTCGGTCTCGAAAATCTCCATTCCATCGGACAGGTACTGATCCGCTCCACCGGGAGTGATTTTCACGAATTTATCTCCGATGATGCCCTGCGTTCTGATCGAGGCGATGGCGTCCTCTTGAATCTTCACCCTCGCGGCGATCGCGAGGTGCACCTCGGCCTCGTAGTCCTCGACGTCGAGGTCGATCTTGGAAACCTTGCCCACTCGCACCCCGGCGAGCTCTACGAACGCGCCCTCCTTGAGGCCAGAGATGGACACGAACCTCGCCTTGACCTCGTAGGTGTCGTCCTCAAACAAGCCGAGATCCCCCAGGCGGATGGCGAGATAGCTTAGGCACAGCAGTCCGGCGATCAAGAAGATGCCGACCACCATCTCGATGTTCATCCGTTTCATGGTTGCCATCAATTCTGGTCCTCCCGCAATGTTAGCAGTCCGTCGGTCCAACGCGCCGGGGTGATCGAGCGTTGGCCGGTGCTCGGGCCGTCACGCTGCAACCGGTGGCCGATACGCACTCAGAGCATCACCGAGCTGATCAGATAGTCCGTGAAAAGCACCGCGATGGAAGACAGCACCACCGCGTTGGTAGTGACCCGGCTCACTCCCTCCGCCCCGAACGCGCCGACCCTCTCGCGATGAAGGAAGAACCCTCTGCCGGCACTGATCCAAACGATGATGAGCCCAAATGCGAGCGACTTCACGATGCCCATCGCGACGTCATTCCATACCACCGACTCGGCCATGCCTTCGAAATAGGCGCCGCTGCCGACGCCGAATAGCACAACGCCAACGAAGTAACCGCCAACGATACCCACACAGTCGAAGATCGCGGTGAGCAGCGGTAGCGAGACGATGCCCGCGAGCAGCTTCGGCGCGATCAGGTATCGGTAGGGGTCGATCGACATGCATTCGAGGGCGTCGATCTGATTTTCCGAGCGCATGATTCCGACCTCGGCACAGATTGCCGAACCGGCCCGGCCGATGATCATCAGCGCGGTCAGGACCGGCCCCAGCTCGCGAATCAGGCTCAGACCAACCGCGGAGCCGAGCAAGCTCACCGATCCGAAGCGCACCAGCGTGTCATAGAACTGCAGGGCTACCACCATGCCCACGAAGGTTCCGGACACGACAATCACCAGCCAGGAGCGTGCCCCGATGAAGTGCACCTGCTTGAGGACGGGCCGGAGGCGAAACGGGGGCGTCAGGATCTTGCTCAGGGTCTCGAGCAGAAACGCCCCCATCATCCCGCACTGCTCGACGAAGTACAGGAAATTTGCGCCGAGTCGCTCGATGAGCCCCGGTGCCGCGATTGACTCAGTCGGTCTTGATTCGGGCAATATCTGTTTCCTCGTTGCAACGCATTCGATCGGTACGGCCGATGGCGTCCTCGCTCGCGCCGTTTCTATCGACGCGAGCTCCGGGTGAGGCGCTGCAGGTAGGCCTCCGAGTCGATCGGCTCATCCCGGGGCTTGCGGTTGACCATGTTGCGTATCCTGGGGTCGTCGCTCTCGCGAACCTCCTGTACCGTGCCGGTGAGAGCGACCGTGCCGTCCCCGAGCACCGCGATCCGATCGGCGATCTTGAATGCGCTCTCGAGCTCGTGGGTGACCACCACGATGGTCATGTGCAGCGCGTCGCGCAGCCGCAGGATGTGCTGGTCGAGCTCCGCGGAGGTGACCGGATCCAGTCCCGCAGACGGCTCGTCGAAAAAGAGCAGCTTCGGGTCCATCACCACCGCCCGCGCGAGACCCGCGCGTTTGAGCATTCCTCCGGAGAGCTCCGACGGCATGAGATCTTCGTAGCCCGAAAGATTCATCATCTCGAGCTTCATGCGGCTCATGATGCCAATCGTGGAGTCATCGAGCTTGGTGTGCTCACGTAGCGGCAGCTCGACGTTCTCGATCAGACTCAGTGATCCAAACAGCGCGCCGCCCTGAAACGCGACGCCGATGTTTCGCCGCAGCCGGTACAGCTCCTTCTTGCTGATGTCGTTGATGTCTTGCCCGAGCACCCGGATGCGCCCCGAGGTCGGGCGCCGCAGGCCGAGCAGGTGGCGCAGGAGGGTGCTCTTCCCGGAGCCGCTCCCCCCCATGATCACGAAGATCTCTCCTCGCTCGATCGTGAGGTCCACTCCCCCGAGGATGTTGCGGTGCCCGTAATGAGTGACGAGACTCTCGACTTCAATCACGGGCGGAGCCGCCTTTTCGCCGATTACCAAGAGTTGATCCTCACCCGTCTCGAACGAACGCAATGGTAGACTCGCGCCGCACCCCCGCGCGGATTCTACCGTACGCGCCGCCTCGAGTAAGCCCGTTTGGGATTCGCTACGGGATTTCGGGGGTCGAGCCGGTCGCGAGCGCCAAGGTCCTCGACCGCGCAGTCACCGGCAATCGGCGCAATTCGAGGAGACGGAATGACGAGACGGGTGCTCTGCGGTGAGTTCAGCCACGAGACGAATACGTTCAGCGTGCAGCCCGCCGACGTGGCAGCGTTCGAGAGACGGCTTTGCATCATCGGCGATGAGGCGCCGCTTGCGCTGGACAACACCAACACCGAGATGGGCGCTTCATGGAGGCGGCGAAACGTAATCAAAGGCGATTGCTGCACACCGTCACCACCACCGCCAATCCCTCGAACTCGGAGGCGAGGTCACGCCGGCGCTCGGTGGCCCCCCGCTACGCGTGCACGGCAAGGTGGTCTCGGTGAGCGACGGTCGGTTCGTATACGAGGGACCGATGTGGGCGGGAATGCCGGAAGCGTTCGGGCCGAGCGCGGTACTGCGGGTGGAAGGAGTGGAGATCCTGGTGGTAAGCAACC
>JBFHLI010000089.1:0-12437 GCA_041594935.1 Gammaproteobacteria bacterium
AAGCCTTACCCCAAGGCAGACCGAAAGACGTTTCATGGCACCCGGAGGGATTCGTTCATCGCGCCCCGGTATTACGCCGCTCTTACTGCCACCTCGCTTGGCATGACGCCCTTGGCCATGCGCTTTGCAAAATAGTAGATGCGCTTGAGCTTCTCGATGACCTCAATCTCCATCGTGTAGGCGGCGAGCCGGTTGGGTTCTTCCGCAACCAGGCGCTGCGCCTGATGGCGGGCGGCCGCTTCGACCAGGCGGCCGATTTCCCCTTTCGCCGAGGTCACTTCCTGCGCCGCCTTCTGGTCGTTCTCCATCACTGCCTGGAGCGCCCGATTCACGGTTCCGGCGACCGCGTCGTGGAGCTCGGTCAGCACTTTCTGGGTGGCCGCGCTGACCTTGATACCTTGCTCGATGCGCTCGTGCCCGAGTCGCACCAGGTCGGTCTCGATGATGTCGCCGATGTTCTCGAGATCATTGACCGCGTCCATGAGCTCGGCAAACTGCTCGGTCTGTTGGACGGTGAGCGGCTGCCGGCTGATCTTGCCGAGGTAGGTGACGACCTGCCCGTGCAAGATGTCGACCGCGGCGTCCTCGTTCGCCAAGTCGCGCAGCTCCTCCCGAGTGCCGCTCAACGTCACCGGCATCATCTTTCCGACCATTGCGGTGATCAGATCTCCCATGTGACCGATCTCGAGGCGCACCCGATCGAGGGCGAGGCTCGGGGTCTGGATGAGCTCCTCGTCGAGATACTTGGCCCGCGCGATCTCGACTTTCTCGAGCGGCTTGTCGGGCGCGACCCACTCGCAGAAACGTGCGAACTGCGCGGCGAAAGGCAAGAACCCGAAGGCGATGCCGACGTTGAACAGGGTGTGGGCGTTGGCGATCTGGCGCGGGGTCTCGGCCGCCAGCTTGTCTGCCCCGCTGAGCCCCGCTTCTGCGACCGGCGATATCCAGCGTACCAGGTCCGCGAAGTACGGGATGAAGCCGATGATGACCAATACCCCGACCACCTTGAAGGTGACGTGGGCGACCGCGACCCGAACCGCCTCGCGTGGCTTGCCGATGGCGGCCAGCCCCGCCGTCGCGCAGGTGCCGATATTGGCTCCGAGCGCGAGCGCGATTCCCGCCTCCAGGGTGATGAGTCCCTGCAGCGACAGCGCGATGACGACCCCCATGGTGGCGGAGGAGGACTGAACCAGCCCGGTGAAGATGGTCGCAACGAGGATGCCGATGATTGGATTGGAGACTTCCTTCATGAGCGCGATGAAGGGCTCGTAGGCCCGCAGGGGATACATGCCATCGCTCATCACTCCCATCCCGAAGAAGATCATCCCGAGCCCCATGATCAGGCCGCCGTAGTGCTTTGCCTTCTCGCTCTTGCCGGCGAAAATAAATGCGAATCCGATGAAGACGAGCGCGAGCGCGTACTTGGTTACCTTGAAGGCCACGATCTGGGCGGTGATCGTGGTGCCGATGTCAGCCCCGAGGATGACCCCGATCGCTTGCGACAGGGACATCAGGTTGGCGGTCACGAAGCCGACGAGCATCACGGTGGTGACCGAGGATGATTGAATTACGGCGGTGACGAATGCACCGGTGATGAGCCCCATGATGCGGCTGCTGGTCAGACGGCCGAGAATATTCTTCATGCTGTCGCCCGCCACCGCTTTCAGCGCGGACGCCATTTGCTCCATGCCGAACAGGAACAGCGCGAGCCCGCCGAGGAGCTCCATGCCCATCGTGCCCCACGCGAGACTGGCTCCCCCCGTTTCCGCCGCCATCGCCGGTCGCAAGGCTATCCATGCCGCAGCGAGCAGGAACAGCCCCACAAGCTGCCCTCTGCGCATCATCAGATCGAGCCCGGCCTTCGATATCGCGTTGGCATTCATTCCGACGCCTCCTTCACCTTGCCGGGCGTCTTCACGATCGTCACCGGCACCGGAGACAGGCGCACGAGCTGCTCGGCCTTGGAGCCCAGCATCAGTCGCTTTAACCCGGTGCGCCCCTGGCTGCCCATGACCACCATCTGCGGTCGTACCTGCTGGATCACCTCAAGAATCCGGGTGACCGGTAGACCCACGACCAGCATCGGCTCGACATTTTTCAGTATTTTGCTCTTCGGCTCTGCCGCGCTCACTCGGGCGAGGAACTTGTCGAGGGCATCGCGTGCAGCATCCTCGAGCCGGCCGAGATGACCGCTCTTCGTCTTATAGGAGCCCGGGGCGTCTCCGGGATCGTGCACGACGTGCAGTACGGTGAGGGCGGCTCGCTGACTTTCGGCGAGCCCGGCCGCGAAGCGTAGCGCCGCTTCCGCGCTCGGAGAGAAGTCTACTGGAACCAGGATTCTTCCCTTCTTCTTGCTCTTACCCACTGTTGTGAACCCCCCAGTCTTGAGTACGCGTGGCGCGGAGTCTAGCAGCTTTCGGGGCGCACCGGCGGCGGCCGACGACTCGCTAAGGGCGGTGTCCATCCATCTGGTTTCGTACGCGACAAGAGCACGACAACCCGGACGAAACGAGGCCTCGATCCCTTTGGTCGGATAACGTCTGGGGCCTTACGTTATTCCATTATCGCGACGGGCCCGGCGATGGTCCGGGTCACATCGGGGGCCGCCCGGTCGAGGGCATCCTTTCAAGTTGGCAGCGGCCTCCCGGGAGGAGGTGGAAGGGCTCACAGCCGGCGACGCGGTACCTTGCGCTCGCGGCTCACCGAAAATAGCTTGTCATCGCCTTCGTAAGCGTCGATCGAGGCATGGACGGTGAACTCGCTGGCGGTCGCGCTCACCGTGGTTCGGCAGTCGATCGCGGCGCGCCATTGTGGCCTTCGATGCTCGATCCGCCAGCATACTTCGGAGACCGCCGATAACGGATCATCATCCGAGATCGCGTGACGCTCGGTGCCGTGGGCGTCTACCTCGATGCCGCTCGTATCGAGCCGGTACGCGCCGTCGTCCTTATGGTAGGTGAGGGTGGTGCGACCGCGGCCGACATCGCGAGTAATCAGCCGTTCGCGACTCACCGGACGGATCCAGGTGATCGGACCGGGCTTCGGAATCGCAGCTTTCTCGAACGACGGAAGGTCGCGGTCGAGGCGAGATCGCGAGCGAGTCGGCAGCTCAAGCGTGCTTTCCCCGGCGCGTATCCGCAGCGTGATCCGCCGGGGAGATGGCCAGGCGAGCGGCCAGTGCGAGGTGGAAACCCCGATTCTCAACCGACTGCCGGTGGGAAACGTTTGCGCCACGTCGTTCAATCGCACCCGCACCGCGTACCAGGCTCCGGGCTCGAGCGCTTCGGGTTCCTCGTGCCCGTCACGGTGCGTGAGGTTTAGTAGCCCGTAGCTCACTCGGGTGGCCTGCCCGTCGGGCGCGACACTGCAAAGCCGCACCCCGACCAGGCCGTCCGGCTGGTCGGCGGCGATCCGCAGCGCAACCACCGGCGCTCCCAGGATCTCGATGCCCTCCTCCAGGGGAGCGGAATCGAACACGAGCGAGCCCCCGTCGTCCTCTCTCTGGTCCAAGGCGAGCTCCGGCCCGATCCCGTGCGGGGTCCACTCGCCGGCCCAAAGCCCGGTGGTGAGCGGGCTCGATACGTCGAGCTCGACCGGCTCTGCTGCGGAGCTTTCGAGCCGCCCGGGGTTAAGCCAGTACCGACGGCCAACGAGGCCTCGCGGCGGCCACGTCGACTCGGCAATCCAGTGTCCGCCGATGCTCTGATACGAGGGCGACGGCGGACGTGCATCCTGCATCCAGGCCCGCAGCATCGGCTCCTCGTCGATACCGTTGGGCTCATGCCGGAGCCAGCGGTTCCACCAGCGCAGGGCGTCTTGCAGGAAGCTGATGTTAGGACCGGGGAGTGCGATGTGCGGGTAGCCGTGCGCCCACGGTCCGATCAGTCCCCGGCGAGGTCCTTTCAATCCCGCCAGCAAGCGCGGTATGGCGTTCGAATAGCCGTCGGTCCAACCGCCGACCGCGTAGACCGCGCATTCGACCTGGGCGTAGTCCTCGCACACCGAGCCGTGCTTCCAGTAATCGTCGCGGAACGGGTGTGCGAGCCAGTCAGCGACGAGAACCGGGGCGCTCTCGGCACGCGCCCGCCACATGTCGCGCCATTTCGCCCCGACCACCTCCGGGTCGGGCGGTCTCGCCATGTAGGCGTGCATGCACCCGCCCCAGGTCGTGTTGTTGCTGAGCAGGCAGCCGCCCATGTAGTGAACGTCGTCGGCGTAGCGGTCATCGGTGGAGCACACCGTGATGATGGCCCTGAGCGAGGGCGGGCGGCGGGCGGCCACCTGCAAAGCGGCGAACCCGCCCCACGAGATGCCGATCATGCCGGTGTTGCCGTCGCACCAGCGCTGGGTTGCGATCCAGGCCAGCGCGTCGAGCGCATCGTCCTGCTCGCGCTCGACGTACTCGTCCAGCGGCAGGCCTTCCGAATTGCCCGAGCCGCGAATGTCGATGCGAATCGCCGCGTAGCCATGGCCTGCAAAATACGGGTGCAGCACCATGTCGCGGGGCGCGGTGAAGTCCCCCTGGCGATACGGAATGTATTCGATGATCGCGGGCACCGGATTCGCTTCCGCGTCCTCGGGAAGCCACATGCGGGCCGCGAGTCGGGTACCGTCGCGGAGCGGGATCCACAGGTGGGTGATCTCCTTCACCCGGCGCGGAAACGTCTCCACCACGTCGTAGCTGCCTGGCGCGGCGGCGACTAGATTGACCATAATCGCCTCATCTCACACATCCACCGTGGCTGCGAGCCAGTGCGCCGTCGGCGGGACGTCATTATCGCATATCGGAAGGCCCGCTCTTCTGGGTCCGCGGTCGGGCATCCCGGTGACGGACGCCCTGGGAGTCAGTGCGCGGCGGCTACGCCGCTCTTTCTATCATTTCCGACGGAACCACGGATTTCGCGATTCGCTTTGCGTAATAGTAGATACGCCGCAGCTTCTCGATGATGTCGACCTCGACCGCGTAGGCTTGCAGGCGTCCCGGTTCTTCGGCGATGAGACGTTTCGCCTGATGTCTTTCCGCCGCCTCGACCAGCTTGGTTATGTCGAGCTTGGCTGCGATGACCTCCTGAGCCTTGTGCTGATCCTCTTGCGTCACCGCGTCGATTGCTTGCGCAACCGCCTTGGACACCTCTGCATGCAAGGCGTTCAAGACATCCTGGGTCTGCGCACTCACCATCACGCCTTGCTCGATGCGTTTCTGACCGAGGGCAACCAGGTCGGTCTCGATGATGTCGCCGATGTTCTCGAGATCCTTTACCGAATCCATCAGTTTCATGAACTCGCTCATCTGCTTGTCGTTGAGGGGTTTGCGGCTGATCTCGCCGAGAAATGAAACGATCTCGCCGTACAGAATATCGACTGCGTCATCTATCTTGGCGACTTCCTTCAGTGAATCTCGATCGCCGGCCGTCACCGCCGGCATCATTTCGCCGACCATCCTCATGACGACCTCTCCCATGTGTCCGATTTCGAGCCGTGCCCGCTCGAGGGCCAGGCTTGGAGTTTCAAGCAGCTCTTCCGCCAGGTACTTCGCCTTTACGATCACCTTCTCGTCGAGCGGCTTGTCAGGCACCAGGCGTTCGACCAAACGGGCCATCGGTCCCGTGAACCAGATGAAGATGACAGTGTTCGCGACGTTGAAGACGGTGTGTGCATTCGCTATTTGGCGCGGCGCCTCGGACGCGAGCTTCTCGGTGCCGCTGAGGCCCTCGGAGGTGGGCGAAATCAGGGTCACGAATGCGGCAAGGTAATCGATGAATCCCAACCAAATGAGCACGCCGAATACGTTGAACAGGATGTGAACCGCAGCTGCTCGCACGGCCTCGCGCGGCTTTCCGATGGAGGCGAGCAGCGCCGTGACGCAAGTACCGATGTTGGCCCCGAAGGCAAGGGCGATGCCGGCTGGCAACGTGATGAAACCCTGCGTCGCCATCACGATCACAATCGCCGTCGTCGCCGAGGAAGACTGAATCAAGCCCGTGAAGGCGGCGGCAATCAGGATTCCGACAAGTGGATTCTCCATCGTGACCATGAGATCCAAAAACGGTTGGTAGCTGCGCAACGGCTTCATGGCATCGCTCATGACCGCCATGCCAAAGAAAACCAATCCCAACCCCATGAGCATGGCGCCGTATTGCTTGATTCGATCCTGGTGGGAGAAGAACATCATCGTGAAGCCGACCGCGACCATCAGCAGTGCGGCCTTGGTCACCTTGAAGGCTACGATCTGAGCGGTGACCGTGGTGCCGATGTTGGCGCCCATGATTACCCCGATGGATTGCGCGAGCGACATCAGGCCCGCGGTGATGAATCCCACCACCAGCACCGTCGTAACCGAGGACGACTGGATGACGGCGGTGACGAACGCGCCCGTGATGGCGCCCATGAACCGATTGGTGGTGAGTTTCGCCAGCACCACCTTCATGCGCTCACCCGCGACCGCCTTCAGGGCATCGGACATCTGGTCCATGCCGAACAAGAAAATCGCCAGTCCCCCGAACAGGTTCATCCCCATCGCGGCCCAGGCGACTTGCTGAGCGTCGTCCGCCGCGAGCACCGGCCAAACCGATAGAACTCCCCCCATGCCGAGGGCCAAAACGACCACTGCCAACCGCCCGCGCGGCCGGTTCACGAAGCTCAGATTCATTACCCTTCTCGCCTCACTTGCTGGTTTCTCGTTTGACGATGGCGACCGGCACCGGACACAAGCGTACGACCTGTTCCGCTTTGGAACCGATCAGCATGTACTGGAGGCCAGTACGCCCGAGACTGCCCATTACCACCATGCTGGCATCGACCGCCTCGACCGCCTCCAGAATACGTGTCACCGGCAGTCCCACGCGAAGCATCGTCGTCGCACGCTTAATCGCCTTGGACTCAAGGTGATCGGCGGTGAATTTCTCCATGAACTCGGTCAACATCTCGCTCGCAATATCCTCCATGCGTCTAACGCCCCGTCCCTCGACTTGGCCCGCATAGAAACCCGGCGATTCGCCAGGATCATGCACGACGTGCAGTACGATGATCGGCAACTCCATCGCTTCCGCGAGCTTCATCGCGAATTCAAGTGCTGCCTCGGAGTGGGGCGAAAAATCGATCGGTACGAGGATAGGGTGTTTCTTATCGTCAGTTGCCATGCGGCTTTTCCTCCCAATTCAACCTACCGTTGCGCACCGGCGGTGCTGCCGCTCGCCCGCAAAACCATATTGCAGCACCGTACGGTAACCTAACCCCACTGGTTAACATTCTCGGGTCCACTCGCCACAATGCTTTGACCTACGTCAATTCAGAAGGCCACGACGTGTGCAGAAATAGTATTCCTCGGCGGTTTACGAGAGGTCTGATTCAGGTTTCTTTAAACCTCTGTGTGGTCTCCCGGACGCTGCCGTGAGGATTGCCAGGCCGGTTTGCGCCGATACTTCGATGACCACGGTGGACACGGTAAAGCGCTTTCGATTTAGGAGGATAATCGCGTGAACCTGAATAGCACCTTGAGGGTAGTTGCCGATGCCAAGCACGAGGAGGTCCACGTGGTCGACGCCGATGTCACGGTCTATGATGCCGCGGTCAAGATGAAGGACCGCAACATCGGGGCGGTGGTAGTTCTGGGCAACGACAATCGCGTTCAGGGCATATTCTCGGAACGCGACGCGTTGTACCGCGTCGTCGCCGAGGGACGCGATCCTCGAGCCACCGAGGTGGCGGAGGTCATGACGCCTGACCCAGTATCGGTAGAGGCATCGACGACCGTCGCGGAAGCGATGCGCAAAGTGACCGAGCGGCGGATTCGGCACCTGCCGTTGATGACCGACGAGAAGCTCGAGGCCGTCATATCTAGCGGCGATCTGATGGCGTGGGCGATGCGAGCTCAGGAAACCGAGATCCAGAATCTCAGCGCCAAGCTATCGGCCGCTCTCGGCAAGAACAAGGCGTTGATCGCGCTGATGGCGGTGTTCGCGGTGTTGATCGTGATCGGGGTCCTGACCACTTAGACCGCAGTCCCGAGACTGACCATGTCTGGCTCGGAGTCACTCCGCGGCGCCTCGGCTGGTCGGTTTGTCGATGCTTTCCGACGGAAGTATTTCCGGGACGCTGGGCGCAGCTGCGGTCCAGAGTTCACCGAACCGAGGGCGGGGAGGGAAATCGTGAGGTCGCACGACCCGTGTGCGCCTGCGGCACGCAGAGGCAAGCCCCGATTCCCGATCCGCATCCAAGGTGGGGCTTGCGGCCGACCGCTCCGCACCTCGCTCGGGGCGGACCCCGAGCGAGTAATCCGGCTCTGCTAACCGAGCTTCGGGCGGGTCTTGACGACGCTCGGGCGGTCCTTGATGCCGGCCCACCAGCGGCGCACCCCCGGCGCACCGGCCAGCAGGTCTCGTCCTTCCGGGGTCTGCGAGAAGTAGTCGTAGACCGGTACCAGGTGGAGATCGCCGAGGCTCAAGGCATCGCCGGCAACGTAGGTATTGGAGCCGACGATCTTCTCCAGCGCGCTCAGGCTCTTCTCGGCCGCGGGCAGCGCCGCCTTGACCGCCGCCTCGTCGGTCTTCCCGCCCGTCATCGGGACCACGATCCGGGGAATGACGATCTGGGTGATGAATGCCGGGTAGGCGTAGGCATCGATGATTCCGATCACCTGGTGCATTCGCGCCCTCGCCTTCGGGTCTTGCGGCTGAAGCTTCGGCCCCGCGAACGCTCCGTCAACATACTGGAGAATGGCGCCCGCCTCGTACAGATCGAAGCCCTCGTGAGAGAACGCCGGCACCTTGGCGAACGGATGGCGCGCGAGGTGCTCGGGGGATTGGTGTGCACCTTCCAGGATGTTGACCTCCTGCACGTCGTAGGCGACGCCCTTCTCCTCCAGGGCGAGCAGGACGCTGCGGACGTAAGTGCTGAACTTCGGACCGTAGACGACGGGTTTAGCCATATTCCTATCTCCAGTGGGTGGGCCGAAAATACAATTCCGGCCGCATCGACGCGACCGGGGGCAGATTATACGCCTCCTCGAGGTCGCCGGCTCTGGGGAGTTCTTCGCGGCACCGTCTCCACAGCGTTTGGATGCGGGAGCCGGCGTTGTGGGTTCGGGCCCGAGGTGACGGGACGGAGGACGGCCGGAGAAGGAATGGCTGGCTCTTACCAGGCCGCATTCGAAGCACGTGAACTCACCGCTGGAAGGACCGGGAGAGCGCGGCCCGCTTGGGGGAGCACGAAAGCGTGCTCATGTCGGCGTGAGAAGGGTTGCGACGAAGGACGGGAAAAGAGAATGCGCGAGCGCGGGCGCACTTAGGGAGCCGGGGCCGCGGACAAGCCTCTGGGGCTACCTCTCATGGTTCTAATAATCTATGGCCGGTTCAATACATCAACGGGATGAGCAGGAGCCCTGCGAGGGTGACCGCGATCGTAATCAGGCTCGCGCCGGTCTCGTGACGCATCGGGTGAGACATCCTCCAGTCGAACCAGTCATCGGTTGGGTCGTTGTACACGGCGTTCTTCCTTCGCTTCTGTTTTCCTAGGTTCCAGCCTAGTCGAGCCGACGTCTAATCGATGTGGGGAATCTCACACCCGAGCCCATCTTCATTCCGCCTTCGGGGAGCTGGAGCCAACGCTTCGAGGTCGCCTCCTTGGCGTTCATCGGCCAACCCGCCGCCGAGCGCCGGTCGGATGTTCCTCGCCATGCTCCACGGGTAGACTGCCTGCCCACACCGTTGAGCTCAGGCAAATGAACCAGTCAGATCCGACGAGCGAATCGAGCGTTCCGCCCTGGCACGCGCTCTCGCCGGAAGAGGCATTGAGCGCGCTGGGCGCGTCGGCTCGTGGATTGACGAGCGAAGAGGCGGCGCGGCGCCTGGAGCGTCACGGACCGAACCGCTTACCCCCACCGCCGCCGCGCAGCCCGTGGACACGCCTGCTCGTGCAGTTCCACAACGTTCTCATCTACGTCCTGCTCGCTGCGGGGCTCGTGACCAGCGCGCTCGGGCACTGGGTCGACGCCGGGGTGATCTTTGGGGTCGTCGCGATCAACGCCGTCATCGGGTTCCTCCAGGAGGGTAAGGCAGAGCGGGCGATGGAGGCGGTGCGGCGTATGCTCTCGCCGCAGGCGCTGGTCAGTCGAGACCAGGCGCGGGTGACCCTTCCCGCCGAAGGGCTCGTCCCCGGCGACGTCGTGCACCTCCAATCGGGTGATCGGGTTCCGGCCGATCTGCGGCTGGTCTGGATCCACGGCCTGCGCATCGACGAGGCCATCCTCACCGGGGAGTCGGTGCCGGTAGAGAAGGCGATCGGGCCGGTGGCGCGGGACGCGGTGCTGGGCGATCGGCGGTCGATGGCCTACTCCGGCACCCTGGTCACCTCCGGTCAGGGGAGCGGCGTCGTTGCCGGCACCGGACGGGACACCGAGATCGGCCGCATCAGCGACCTGCTGGCCAAGGTCGAGCCGCTGACCACTCCGCTGCTGCGGCAGCTTGCGGGGTTCGGGCGGTGGCTGAGCGTCGCTATTGTCGCCTTGGCCACCTTGGCCTTCGGGTTCGGGACCCTGGTGCGGGATTACTCCGCCACCGAGATGTTCCTGGCCGCGGTCGGCCTGGCGGTGGCCGCAATTCCGGAGGGCCTACCGGCGATCATCACCATTACCCTCGCAATCGGCGTTCAGCGCATGTCCCAGCGCAACGCCATCGTGCGTCGATTGCCCGCGGTCGAGACGCTGGGTTCGGTAACCGTCATCTGCTCGGACAAGACCGGCACCCTCACGCGCAACGAGATGACGGTGCAGAGCATTGTCCTGGCGGGTGGGCCGGTCGAGGTGAGCGGCTCGGGTTACGAGCCGCGAGGCGGTTTCACGCGCGGCGGAGTGGACCTCAGGCCCCAGGAGGATGCGGATCTCGGGGAGGTCGCCCGTGCTGCCATGCTCTGCAACGACGCCTCGGTGCGTGAGACCCCGTCCGGCTGGCGGCTCGACGGTGATCCCACCGAGGGCGCACTCGTCGTGCTCGGGATGAAGGCGGGACTCCAGCCCCAGCCGCTGTCCGAGCAGCTGCCGCGTACCGACGTGATCCCGTTCGAGTCCGAGCATCGGTTCATGGCCACGCTGCACCATGATCACCAAGGGCGGGCGATAGTCTACGTGAAGGGCGCCCCGGAAGTGTTACTGCCGAGGTGCAAGGCGGTACGGATGTCTGGTGCCGACGTGTCGATTGACGTTAACGCGTGGATGATGCGGGTCGAATCGGTTGCCGGATCGGGCCAGCGCACGCTCGCCATCGCGACGAAGCGCGTGCGGCCGGAGCAGACCGTCATCACGTTCGACGATGTCGACGACGATCTCTGCCTGATCGGTATCGTCGGAATCATCGACCCGCCGCGGGAAGAGGCGATCGAGGCGGTCGGTCGCTGTGGCGCGGCCGGGATCCGGGTCAAGATGATCACCGGCGATCACGCGGCAACCGCGCGGGCGGTGGCGCAGCGGGTCGGGCTGGTCGAGCCCACCCGGGCGTGCACGGGTGATGAGCTCAACCGCCTCGACCCGATCGCCTTCGAGTCGACCGCCTCCGCCGTCAACGTGTTCGCCCGGGTAAGTCCGGAGCACAAGCTGATGCTGGTCACCGCCCTGCAGGCGCAGGGCGAGGTGGTTGCGATGACCGGTGACGGGGTCAACGATGCGCCCGCGCTCAAACGCGCCGATGTGGGGATCGCGATGGGGGTGAAGGGCACCGAGGCGGCCAAGGAGGCGGCCGAGATGGTGCTCGCTGACGACAACTTTGCCACCATCGGGCAGGCGGTCGAGGAAGGCCGCACGGTCTACGACAACATCCGCAAGGCGATCCTGTTCATCCTACCCACCAACGGGGGAGAGGCGCTGACGATTCTCGCGGCCATCCTGCTCGGACGCGTGCTGCCGGTGACGGCGGCTCAGATCCTCTGGGTCAACATGGTGACCGCGGTCACCCTCGCCCTGTCGCTTGCATTCGAGCCGCCCGAGAACGACGTGATGCGCCGCCCGCCGCGCGCCCCCGACCAGCCGATCTTGACTCCCTTCCTGTGGTGGCGCATCGGGCTCGTCTCGGCCGTCATGGTCTCGGTGACCTTCGGTTTGTTCGTCTTCGAGCGCGAGCACGGGGCATCCATCGAGACCGCGCGCACGGTTGCGGTCAATACGATCGTGATGCTCGAAGTCTTCTATCTGTTTGCAACTCGATATCTCAATCGCAGCGCGCTGAATCGCGACGGTCTGCTCGGAAGCCGCTACGTGCTGATCTCGATCGCGGCGGTGGTGTGCTTTCAGCTGGCCTTCACCTACGCTCCCCCGATGGAGACGTTTTTCCAGACCCGCCCGATCGATGGGGCGGCGTGGATTAGAATCATCGCTCTCAGCAGCCTGGTCCTGTTTGTTGTCGAGCTGGAGAAGCTGCTAGTGCGCCGTTTTCGGGACCGGGGGCGAGCTT
>JBFHLI010000090.1:0-12364 GCA_041594935.1 Gammaproteobacteria bacterium
CCGGCTCGAAGAGGTCCTCGGTGCCCGGCTCGAAGAGGTCTTCGACCCCCGGCTCGAATAGGTCTTCGACCCCCGGCTCGGGCCCCGTCTCGCCCGTCGACTCGGGTACGGCCTCGGCTCCCAGCTCCGGCATAGTCTCACCCGCCAGCTCCGGCATGGTCTCACCCGCCGGCTCGGGGACGGTATCACCCATCGGCTCGAGCACGGTTCCGGTGCCCGGGGCGGTGGCGATCTCCGCGGGAAGCTCCTTGCGAGCGTCATCCGCACCGAGAAAAAACCACGCACCGGCTCCGAAGGCACCAAGCACCATCACCGTCACGGCACCGATGAGCCAGCCTCTTCGGCTCTCGCGCTCGGGGCCCTCGTCGCTGGGGGTAATGTCCGCTATGAGGTCGGCTGAGACACCGGGGAAGGAGGTTTCCTCGGTGGGCACCTGGAGCTCGAATTCTTCGAGCGCTTCGACTGGCTCGGTCGGCTCGATGGGCGCGGGGGTCTGCGTCGGCTCCGGTAGGCTCGGCGCCGCTGGCTCCGCGATGCGCTCCAAAACATCGATCACGACCACCGTCGTGTTGTCCTGACGCGGCTTGCCCGCCTCTTCCACCGCTTTTAGGAGCGAGTCAACACACTCCTGGGGGGTCGACGCCCAGGCCGAGAACTGTAGAATGCTGCTCTCGCTCAGTGTGTCCAGGCCGTCGCTTGCGACGATGACCCGGTCCCCCGCGGTGAGCTTCAGCGGCTCGTTCGGACAATCGACCTCGGCTACCTCATCACCGGTCATGGCGCTCATTAGCATGTTTCTGGAAAGCCCCGGCTCCGGCTCGATGTCCATCCCCTGGGCTTTCATTCGATCGAGGTAGCCACCGTAGCTGTGGTCCTCGTTCTTCTTGATGAGCTCTCGACCACGAATGAGGTAGAGATGACTATCGCCGACGCTCACCCACCACACGTTGCCGTCGGTGAGCGCGGCGGTAACCATCGTGCAACCCATGCCGTCCAGAGCCGGCGTTTCGCGAATCGATTCTCTGAGCGCCTGGTTCGCCTTCTCGAGACACTCGTTCAGAATGCCCGAGACGTCGCGCCGGCCGAACTCGCGGGTGAACGTCTTGTTGAAGGTGGAGACGACCAGGCTGCTGGCGACATTTCCGGCTGCATGCCCACCCATCCCATCGGCCATGACGACCATCGCGGACGACTTTGTGCTCTCTCCCTGGTCATCCAGGTAGGTCGTGAGATAGGCGTCCTCCTGATAATCGCGCGAGCCGTCGATCTGACCGCCGGCAATTTCGAAGTACAGGTCGCTAGGCATTGGCGCTGAGAGGGCCGCGGTCTCAGCGCCGACGTCGGTCGACGATCGCGCGAATCAGACACTGCGATGCCAAGCGGTGACTCATCGAGCCTCCCGTGCCAAGAACGCAGTGGAGAATAGCGCTTGCATGCCCAGGATGGATGGTAGCGAATGACGGGCGCGAAGCCCATAGCGGCACCGAGAGCCCTGTTGCCGGGTCGGCTTCAACGCACTTCTATCCCGCACTCGCACATGCGAGCTTTTGCGTCGGAGATACCGTACTCGCCATAGTGAAATATGCTCGCCGCCAGTACCGCATCTGCCCCGCCGGTGAGCACTCCCTCCACGAGGTGGTCGAGGGTTCCCACGCCGCCTGATGCGATCACCGGGACGGTCACCGCATCGACCACCGCCCGGGTAAGCTCGAGGTCAAAGCCATCGCGGGTGCCGTCGCGGTCCATGCTGGTGAGCAAGATCTCTCCCGCCCCCTGCTCAGCCATCCGACGTGCCCAATCCAGCGCATCGATACCGGTGCCCCGGCGCCCACCGTGAGTGAACACCTCCCAGCGCGGGGGCACCGCCGCCGGATCCCGTTTGGCATCGATCGCAACCACGATGCACTGCGACCCGAAACGCCCGGCCGCTTCCGCGATGAAATCAGGATTCAGCACGGCGGCCGTGTTGATGCAGACCTTATCGGCGCCCGCATTCAGCATTCGCCTGACGTCTTCGACGACACGGATGCCGCCACCGACGGTGAGCGGGATGAACACCTGATCGGCTACCGCCTCGACCACGTGGACAATCGTGTCCCGCCCATCGGATGAGGCGGTGATATCCAGGAACGCGAGCTCATCCGCACCCTGCTGGTCGTATCTACACGCGACCTCGATCGGATCACCCGCATCGCGGATCTCGACGAAATTGACACCTTTGACGACCCGCCCGGCGTCAACGTCTAGACATGGGATGACCCGTTTGGCGAGTGCCATCCCGAGATCAGGATTCGTCGGTGTCGCCGGTGATTCCGTCGGCAAGAGCCTGCGCTTCGGCGAAGTCGAGAGCACCCTCGTAGAGAGCCCGCCCTGCAATGGCACCCATGATTCCCTCATCGGCGACTTCACAGAGCGAGCGAACATCTTCGATACCGCCGATCCCGCCCGAGGCGATTACCGGAACCACCACCGAGCGCGCGAGGGTGACGATCGAGTCGATGTTCAGACCACTCAACATACCGTCCCGGCTGATGTCGGTATAGACAATCGCCTCGACACCGTCATGCTCGAATCGCATGGCGAGGTCTACCACGTCATGATGAGAAAGCTTCGACCACCCTTCGATCGCAACCTTACCGTCGCGCGCATCGAGACCCACGATGATATGCCCCGGGAACTCGACACACACGTCGGCGACGAAATGCGGCTCGGCCACGGCGCTGGTGCCGAGGATCACGTACTGGACTCCTTGTTCCAGATAGGCTTGGATGGCCTCGTCATCACGTATTCCACCCCCGACCTGGATCGGTATGTCAGGGTAGCGCTGAGCAATTGAGCGTATGACCTGCGCGTTTCTCGGGCGTCCCTCCACCGCACCGTCAAGGTCGACGATGTGTAGGCGCCTGGCGCCAGCCTCGACCCAGCGAGTGGCAACGCCGAGAGGGTCGTCAGAAAACACCGTCTCTTCGTCCATGCGTCCCTGACGCAACCGTACGCACTTGCCGTCCTTGAGGTCGATGGCCGGAATCAACAACATGGTTAGCGGTTCTTGGAGGGTGTCTGAGGAGGAGTTTCTCGAGCCTCACTAATGTTAGCACATGAGTGCACGAACCTCTGCCGAGCCGCGGGGTTGCGGTGCATCGAGGCGCAGATCACGCATGGGCCTCGTCCCAGTTGCCCGCAATCCCCACATCAACCACCACCGGCACCGACAATTGGGCCGCGGCCGTCATCTGTTGCTCGATCACCACCCTCGCTTCCTCCACATCTCCCTCGGCCACCTCGAAGACGAGCTCGTCGTGGACCTGGAGAATCATCTTCGCTTCGATCTCCGAATGGTCGACCCATTGGTGCAGCGTGAGCATCGCCCGCTTGATGATGTCGGCCGCGGTTCCCTGCATCGGGGCATTGATTGCGGTGCGCTCCGCGGCCTGGCGGCGTTGCGGGTTGCGGGAATTGATTTCCGGCAGGTAGAGCCGTCTACCATGGACCGTCTCCACGTAACCCCGATCGCGGGCGACGGCGCGGGTCTCGTCCATGAACGCCTTTACCCCCGGATAACGCGCGAAGTACGTGTCGACATAGGTACGCGCCTCATCGCGGGAAATGCCGAGCTGGCGCGCCAACCCGTAGGGTGACATGCCGTATATCAACCCGAAGTTGATGGCCTTAGCACGTCTCCTCTGGTCCACGGTAACGTCTTCGGGCGGAATCGAGAACACTTCGGCGGCGGTGGCGCGGTGGATGTCCTGGTCGTGCTCGAACGCACGCCGCAGACCCTCGTCGCAAGACAGATGCGCCATGATGCGCAACTCAATCTGCGAATAGTCGGCAGCGATCAGCCGCCGACCCGACGGTGCCACGAAGGCCTGGCGAATACGACGGCCCTCGGCGGTGCGCACCGGAATGTTCTGCAGATTGGGATCCGACGATGATAGGCGTCCGGTAGAGGCAACTGCCTGGTGATAGCTGGTGTGAACCCGGCCCGTGCAAGAGTTGATACAGGCCGGCAGGCTGTCCGTATAGGTCGACTTGAGCTTGCTCAGACCACGATGCTCCAAGATGATTCTCGGCAGCTCGTAGTCCAGAGCGAGGTCCTGGAGGACGGCCTCCGCGGTCGAAGGCTGGCCCTTGGGCGTCTTGGCGCGCACCGGCAGCTGAAGTTTCACGAACATTACTTCCTGGATCTGCTTCGGGGATCCGAGATTGAACTCCTCCCCCGCCGCCGACCAGGCTTCGCGCTCCAGCTCCTGCATCCGAGCCGCGAGCTGGCGGCTCTGCTCGGCGAGCATCTCGGCATCGACCTGTACGCCGTTTCGCTCCATGCGCGAGAGCACCGGAATCAACGGTATCTCGACCTCCTCGAACAGGCGTTGGAGCCGAGGGTGCTCGAGCAGCTTGGGCCAAAGGTGCAAATGCAGCCGCAGCGTGATGTCGGCATCCTCGGCCGCATACGGGGCGGCCGCCTCGAGCTCAACCTGGTTGAAGCTGACCTGCTTGGCCCCCTTGCCGGCAACGTCCTCGAAGTGAATGGTGCGATGGCCCAGGTACTTCAAAGCCAGCGAGTCCATGTCGTGACGGGTTGCAGTGCTGTCCATGATGTAGGACTCGAGCATGGTGTCGTGGGTGACCCCGGCGAGCGCAATGTCGTGATTGCACAGCACGTTCATGTCGTACTTTAGATTCTGACCTACCTTTCCGCGCGCGGGGTCCTCGAGCAACGGGCGCAGTGCCTCCAGAACCTCCTCACGCGGGAGCTGAGCGGGCGCTTCGGGATAATCGTGGGCGACCGGGACGTATGCCGCTACACCGGGCTCAATCGAAAACGAAACGCCCACCACTTGGGCGCGCATGTAGTCGAGACTGTCAGTCTCGGTATCGAACGCGAAGAGCTCGGCCCGGGAGAGTCGATCGATCCAGGCCTGCAATCGATCTCGCTCCAGGATCGTCTCGTAGTCGGTTGGTATGGCGCTCGTTGCGGCGTCTTGGCCCGACTCCGGCTCTAGGAGCTCCGCCAGCCAGGAGCGGAACTCCAGCCGAGCGTAGAGCTCCTGCAGCTTGGCGCGATCCGGTGCCTTACGCTCGAGATCCAACGGGCCCACGTCCAGGCCCACATCACACTTGATGGTGACAAGCTCCCGGGACAGGGGCAGGTGAGCGAGACTTGCACGGAGATTCTCGCCAACCTTACCCTTGATCTCGCCCGCGTGCGCCATGACGGCATCCAAGGAGCCGTAGGCGGTCAACCACTTGGTCGCGGTTTTCGGACCGACCTTCGGCACCCCCGGGATGTTGTCCACGCTGTCGCCCACCAGAGTCAGGAAATCGATCATCAGGTTCGGCGGTACCCCGAACTTTCTCTCCACCGCGTCGCGGTCGAGCACCGTGCCATCCATGGTGTTGACCATGGAGACCTGGTCGTCGACGAGCTGGGTCAGGTCCTTGTCACCACTCGACATCATCGAGCAGATCCCGTGCTCCTTGCCGAGAGTGACCAGGGTACCAATGACGTCGTCCGCCTCGACGCCGGCGACCTCGAGCACGGGTATCCCGAGCGCTCGCACCACGTCCTGAATGACCTCCAGCTGCCCGGAGAGCTCCTCGGGCATCTTCGGGCGATGAGCCTTGTACTGCCCGTAGAGGTCATCACGAAACGTCTTTCCCTTGGCGTCGAAAATCACCGCGATCAGCTCCGGATCGTAGTCATCGAGCACTTTCTTCAGCATGTTCACCACGCCGTAGGTGGCGCCGGTCGGCTCACCCTTGGAATTGGTAAGCGACGGCATCGCGTGAAATGCCCGATACAAGTAGGACGACCCGTCAACCAGGATCAAAGGCTTGGGTTGCTTGTTGATGTTTACCATCTGCCCGCCATGCCATTACTATGAGCCGCCATCACCTCGGCCCGAGTGTACGTGCCCCGATCGGTCACGGTAAATACGCGGCGGCGGGACGTCCGAATCCCGCGGGCACCGCTCGGACCTCACCGCCGGAACGAGACCATGGCTGACCAACATAAATCGGCAAAATCGGTGCGAATTCGCCCCCTAGAGGACCGCGAGCTAACCCGCGAAGCGTGGAAGGTGTTCCAGATAATGGCCGAGTTCGTGGAGGGATTCGAGAAGCTTGCCGCAATCCGCCCTTCGGTGAGCATATTCGGCTCGGCCCGCACCGCCGCGGGAGAACCCCTTTATACGCTCGCCGAGGAAATCTCCCGCGCGCTCTCCGATGCGGGATTCTCGGTCGTGAGCGGAGGCGGACCCGGCATCATGGAGGCCGCGAACAAGGGGGCGTTCGAAGGCCAGTCGCTCAGCATTGGCCTTAACATCACCCTCCCGAACGAGGAAGCATCGAATCCCTACCAAGACCTATCGCTGCACTTCAAGCACTTCTTCGCCCGAAAGGTCATGTTCGTCAAGTACGCATCCGCCTACGTGGTGCTACCCGGAGGCTTCGGCACCTTGGACGAGCTGGCCGAGATCCTGACCCTGGTTCAGACCGGCAAGACCCGCCGGATTCCCATCATCCTGGTAGGTTCGACATTTTGGCGGGGTCTGCTCGAGTGGTTCGAGACGACCCTCGTGAGCGCTCAGACCATCGACCCGGAGGACCTAAAGCTGTGCCAGCTGGTGGACAAACCCCAGCAAGTCGTGGATGCTATCTTTGCGCATTACGAGCATCGAGGCTTCGAGCCTTCCGACGAGGAACTTGAAATTCTGCTGCAGCTCTGAGCGATGATCTCTAACGGTAAAATTCGGGTTCCGCTACTTCTGGCGTTGGCGATGTTGGCGAACGGGCACGCCGCGGCGCAGACGCAGCCGCCCGATCTCGTTCCTGCCCCCGAGCCACCGCCGATTCCCGCGAGGGTTCAAAGCGGTGAGTCTCTGGAGCCCGACATCACGATCGTCCGCCGTGAGGAGGAGACGGTCGTCGAGTATCGCCAAAACGGCGAGCTTCGGGCCGTGAAGGTGATTCCGAAGAATCCGGACTTCCCCCCCTATTATCTCGTCGATGCCGACGGCGATGGCCGACTGGAAAGTCGCCGGTCGGAGCTGACGCCCAATATCTGGATAAATAGCTGGGTGCTGTTCAGCTGGTAGAACCGCTTGCCGGATCGGCGTGCCCGCCGTGATCCTCACCAGATTTTCGGCCCGTCCAGCTGATTCATCTCATCGACCAGTGCGGCCCGTCGCGACGGGGTGACGGTGCGAATGATTCGACGGGTTAACTGGCTTATTCTATCGATGCGGCTCTCGTTGATGATCTGCTTGACCTCGAGCAGCGCATTGGGATGCACGCTGAACTCGCGCAGCCCCATGCCGAGAAGCAAACGGACGTATCTCGAGTCGCCGGCCATCTCGCCGCACATTGCGACCGGAATGCCGGCCTTCCGACCGGCACCAATCGTGATCTGGATCAGTTTCAGAACTGCCGGGTGGAGAGGGTCATAGAGGTAGTTGACCTCGTCGTCGACGCGGTCTACCGCGATCGTGTACTGGATCAGGTCATTGGTCCCGATCGAGAGGAAATCCACCGCCCTTGCAAACTGATCGGCGCACAGCGCCGCGGCCGGTACTTCGATCATCGCCCCGATCTTGATGGCCTCGTCATATTCCACTGACTGGTTTCTTAGCTCGATCCGGCATTGCTTGATGATGTCAGTGACCTGGCTCAGCTCCTGAACGCTGGAGAGCATCGGGATCATCAAGCGGATCGGCCCGTGGGCAGAGGCACGCAGGATCGCGCGCACCTGAGGAACGAATAGCTGTGGTTCCTTCAGGCACAGGCGGATCGCGCGCACTCCGAGCGCCGGGTTGGTGGTCGCGGGCGCACCCGGACGCGCCCCGTCGACCTGCTTGTCCGCCCCGAGGTCCATGGTGCGAATCGTGACTGGAGCGCCCCGCAGCGCCTTGACCACCTTTGCGTACGTCTGGTACTGCTCCTCCTCGTCCGGCGGCCGTTCTCGATTCATGAACAAGAACTCGGTGCGATAGAGCCCGACGCCCTCCGCCCCCATCTGCGTCGCCGCCTTAATGTCCTCCGGCAACTCGACGTTCGCCTGCAGGCCGACCGGCTCCCCGTCGACGGTGACCGCTGCCGCCTTGCGCAGCTTCTGGCGAGCACCGCGGTAGCGCGCGATCTCGCGTTGGCGCTTGCGGTAAAAGCGGATCATTGCGTCGGTGGGCTCGACGATGACCACTCCCTGGCGTCCGTCGACGATCACCAGCTCGTCGTCGCGCAGGTAGTGCCAAGCTGCATGCAGACCGACCACCGCGGGAATCCCCAGGCTGTTCGCCAGAATCGCGGTGTGCGAGTGTGGTCCGCCGAAGTCGGTCACCACCGCCGACACCCCCTGATGCTGCATCAGAACGGTATCGGCCGGTGTCAGGTCGTCGGCGAACACGACGCGACCCTTCAGACTTCGGGCTCGAGCCTTCTTGGTCGCCTTGGCGGGCTTTAACAGTGCACGCAGCACTCGATTGACGACGTGGTCCACGTCATCCTTACGCGTGCGTAGGTACTCGTCATCCATCGCCTCGAAGACGCTGACAACCTCGTCGCGCTGCATTCTCAGCGCCCACTCCGCGTTGCAATGTCGTTGCCTGATGATGTCAATGGGTGCGCTGGTCAGGACCGAATCCTCGAGCATCAGCAGGTGAGTATCGATGAACGCGGCAACGTCCGATGCGGCCGACTCGGGAATCTTTTGCTTGACCGCACGCAGCTCCGCCTTGGCGCTCGCGAGCGCGCGCCGGTAACGTGCAATCTCACTTCTTACGAACTTCCTCGGCAACGCGTACTCGAGCACTTCCGGTTGGGTACGCTCGATTGCGTGGACCTTGCCGATGGCGATGCCCTTGGATGCGCCGATCCCCTGCAGAGCGAACGTCATTCGTCCTCTCCGAACCGGTCGTTGATCAGCTCCTCGAGCTGTGCGACCGCATCGCTAGCATCGACCCCGCGGGCCTCGATCTCAATCATCGAGTCCTTGGCGGCCGCCAGCATCATCACCCCCATGATGCTCTTTGCGTTCACCTCCCGGTCCTCGCGTCGCACCAGCACCTCGGACTCGAACCGGGCCGCGAGCGAGACGAACTTGGCCGCGGCCCTCGCGTGCAGCCCCAGCTTGTTGACGATCTTGAGCTCTCGTTGAACAACATCAGTCATCGCCAACCCTCCGCGGCCGGGAGGTTCCCGACCCCGGGCAACCCGCACGAGCGCTGTCAGCCCTGCCTCGCGTCAGCCTCACCCATGAGCGGAAGAGCCACGTCCGGGGCGGCGGATTCGTTCCGCGACTTGGGATCGGAGTCCGCCGCGTCGGGGCGCACGGCGAGCTCATCGACGTAACGCCCCCGAGCGCTCACCAGGGCAAGTCCCTTGCGCGCGTAGCTCGCGGCCGCCTCGGCCTCGCCGAGGTCGTCGAGCAAGTCCGCCGCCACCTTGTATGACTCGGACCGGGGCTCGATTGCAATGCTCGCATCCAGATAGGACCGCGCCTTCCCCCACAACCGGTTGCGCGCACTGAGTCGTCCAAGCGTGAGCAAGACATCCGGATTCTCGGGGTGGGACCGGAGCCAGCCCTCCGCTTGCTTGAGCTGCGCCTTGGGGTCGGCGCCCTCGACCAGGCCATACAGGTAAGCGAGCCGATCGTTCCAATCGCGTGCGAGTGAGGCCCGAAGCAGCGCCTCGCAGGCCTGCGGCTCGCCACGCGCGAGCATGAGCTCGGTATAGATTTCGAGCACCTCGGGGAGCAGGCGTTTACTCTTCGGGACAGACTCCCAGCGCCACGACAGGGCGCTGGTATCACTCGCGGCGGCGGACTCAATCAGGAGCTCCGACATGGCCTTGAGCTCCAGCGCATCCGCGTCCTCCGGGCTCACGAGCTTTCGTTGGCGCAGTACGGGGATTAGTTCCAATAGGTTCTGCCAGTCTCGGAGCGACTCGAACAAGGCTCTCAGCTGGGTCAGCACGTAGGCGTTGCTGGGAGCCTGCGAGCGTAGCTGCAACAAGGTGGCCAAAGCCTGCTCGTGCTGCTGATCGTCGAGCTGCAGCTCAGCCTGGGTGAGGCCCACCGCCACCGGGGAGCTCGGTCGGGCGCTACTTGCCGCGCGCAGATAATTATCGCGCCGCCCGTGCTCACCGAGCGCCTGGGCCGCGCGCGCCGCCGTGAGATAGCCGAGCAGCGAGTTGGCGCCGAGCTCCACCGCGCGGATGGACCTGCGTTCCGCCTCCTTCCATCGCGCTTCCGCCAGCGCCGTCAGTCCCCGGGCAAGCGTCTCCTGCGCTTTGCGATACTTGCGATCTCCGCGCCACGCCTTGAGCGAGCGGGGACCACGCCATAATGTGAGGGCCGCCCGCACCAACAGATAGCAGGGCACGAATGTCACCACCAAAAGACCGACAAAAACCGTCAAGCTCGTCTGGGTTACCCACTCACCGTAGCCGATCACCACGTAGTCGGTATCATCGAATGAGTACTTGGCAACCCAAACCGCCGCAACCAACACGAGCAGGGTGACCAGCAGGCGAATCACTGGCTGACCTCGACCGCTGACTCACCCTCAGGCTCGACCGGTCCCGTCGAGCCTACCTCGGCGCTCGCCTCCGGCGTGTCCGAATCCGGACCGTCGGCCGAGATCTCACTCTCATCGCTCGACGAAGGCGGCGAGGGCGCCGGCCCCACGGCAGCCAGAGATCGCAGCTGTGCGAGCGACGCGCTCACGTCCGGGAGCTCGGGCTCGAGGTCAATATCCGACAACCGGTCGATCTCGCTCAACATGCCGGCGGCCGGCTCCAGCGAAACATTGAAATAGTCGGTGAGCCAGGAGCGGGCCTCGACGAGGCTTGCGCGGTAGTTGGCGTTGGCGCCGCGGACCGCGGCCGATCGGGCGTTGCTTAGCGCCAGCTTGAGATTTTCACGGGCGAGGAACTCCTGGCCGGGGATCAGGGACGGTGCCCGCGCGCCGGCCGCTTGCTTGACGACCACAAACTGGCTGAGATTCTTGGTTACCGCGCCCACAAAGGCCGACCAGCCGCCCTCTCGACGGGTCTCTGCGGGCGGCGCTTCCACTTTTGGGGTGAGATCCGCAGTCTCGCTTGCGAGCTGCGGCACGCGCGCGACCAACGTGCTCAAGGCTCCGCGGATGGCCGCGCGATCGGGCACCTGCGCCGCTTCGAGAGCGTCCCGATCCGACGCCAGCTGCTCGAGCACCGGCCGATAAACTTCCGCACCGAGCTCGATGAGCCGTACTTCCGCCCGGGACAGCGCGCGCACCGCGAAGTCACGATCGCGCTCAAGCGCGATCGCAAACTGAGCCATTCGCAGCAGATGCTCCACCTCCGCCAAGGCGAGCCCGGTCGGCTTGGTCTCCGTGACCTCGTTGAGCCGCTTGCCCAACGACCCGAGGTCGGTGCGAACCGCCTCGACCCGGCGGTCCGAGTCGCTGATGCGTTGCTCCAGATTCGATATCACGGTCGCCTGGGAACGTCGGAAATCCTCGATCAATCCCTGCACGCGAGCCGCCGTCTTGCCCTGCACCGCCGCGATCTGATTCCTGATCTCACCTGCCTCACGCCACGCCCAGTAGGCGGTCGCGCCAACTCCCCCCGCGAAGCCGACGATCAGCAAGATGAGCACCAGCACCCAAGGGCTCCTGCGCCTGGCGGCGGGCGCCACATCGGGCTCGGCGCCCTGACCCTCGTGCTCCGCCCCGCTGCCCTCCGGCTCGCTCGCGTCCTCGGTCAGTGGATCATCGGGCGGTGCGGGCTCGAGCTCGGGCCGCGCTTCGATTGCCGCCGCGCTCTCGTTCGCAGGAGCCTCATCAGGCGCGTCGGAGGACTGCGCTGCCGGGTCCTTCTTATCTGCCATCTCCGCGTTCCTCTTGCTTACGCCACTGCAAAAGCGCTTCGAGTATACGTGCATCTGAGGCGCCGCGCGCGATCACGGGCGCGCGCGCGAGCCCTAACTGCAATGCGATTTCGGCCAGGCGCTCACTCGCGACGACGAGTGTAACCTGGACCAGCCATTCACGATCCGGCTCGCCGATGAGAAGAAAAAGATTTCTGAGCGCGGCACCGCTGGTGACGACGATGCTGTCGATCGCACCCCGCCGACCCGCTTCCCGAAGCTTCCGTGGATCGGGGTGAGGCAGTCGTCGCTCGTACACCTCCGCGTATTCGACTCGGGCTCCTCGCGCCCGCAGCGCATCACCGAGGTCGCTGAGTCCACCCCGGCCCCGGAAGATCACGATTTGCGACCCCGCCACCGACTTCGAACCGAGATCCGCCAGAGCGAGCACTCCCTCGGTATCGAACTGCTCGCTCGGCTGGAGATGGACTTCGAGCCCCGCCTCGCGAAGCGCCG
>JBFHLI010000091.1:0-12127 GCA_041594935.1 Gammaproteobacteria bacterium
CCGGCCGGGTGACGGTTCGTTGACGGCTCGTAGCGGTAACGGCCGGGCTCGGCAGTCGGGCATTTCCTACGTAGAGGTGCTGGTGGCCACGGTGTTGATCGCGGTGACGCTGGTCCCGGCGCTGGAGGCGGTACAGAGCGGGGTGCTCGGTGCCGGGATCTACGAGCGAGAGGCGATCGCTCACCAGCGACTGCTCGCCAAGCTGGAAGAGACGCTGGCCGAGCCGTTCGGCACCCTCGAGCTGGCCGCGGCTGAGGCGGGCTCCCCCCTAGTGCCGAGCCGGTACTCGGATCCTCCCGCGACCGAGAGCCGCCGCCTGGTCCTTCTCGCCGGTTACGACGCCGACGATGCCGACGGCGACGGGGACCCCTTCACCGGCGCCGATGAAGGCCTGCTCTGGATGCGAGTCGAGGTGCAGGGTGCTTCGCGTGCGATGGAAACGCTCACCACCCGGTAGCGGGTCGCGACTTGCAGATCAGCACCTCGATGAGCCCCCGGTTTCCATTCTCGCCCCGGTCAACCCAGCTCGTTGCGCCGCGCCATCGAAGTCCTCGAAAGCGCGGTAGCATGCGGGGGAGAACTGCCGGTCGGAGCAAGGGTTTCACCCTCGTCGAGCTCGCGATCTCGCTCGTGATCGGCGCGATGCTGACGGTCTCGCTGTCCGGCATGCTGAGCGCGGGGCTCGACTCGCGAGCGCACGCAAGCGAACGGGACGACCTCACGCAGCAAGCGCGCTTCGCGATGCAGCAGATGACCCGCGCGGTCACCGGCGCGACCCGGCTTCTCGTGCCGCTCGACGACAATCCATCGACCGGTTACCCGGAGAACCTCCGCGAGCAGACGGTGCCCCCATCGCCGCCGCCGCCCGGCAGCACGCTCGCGAGCGCGGTGCTGGCGCTCACCGTCGATCCTTCATTGGACCTCGACGGCGACGGCACCCCCGATGCCGACAACGACCGCGACGGGCGCATCGACGAGGACCTGCCGGGCGACGTGACCAACGACTTCGACCCTGGGATCCACGGCATCGACGACGACGGCGACGGCTTCATCGACGAGGGCTTCTTCTTCTCCGACGGCGACGACGACGAGGGCTCCGGCTTCCCCGATGAAGATCCGATCGATGGCATCGACGACGACGGTGACAATAACCTCGACGAGGACCCGCCCGCCGACAACAACGGCGACGGAGCCCCGGGAATCGCTGGCGTGGACGACGACGCTGACGGGCTCATCGACGAGGGGAATCCGCATGACGACGATGAGGACGGCGCCGTCAACGAGGACTGGCTCGATCCGGTGGTGTTTTTTCTGCGATCGGGAACCCTGGTGCAACGGCTGCCGGTGCCGTGGGACGAGGACGGCGGCGGCGGGGTCACCGGCCGGGACTTCATCGAGTCTCCGATTGCCGAAAGGGTCGCGCGGTTCCGGGTGGAGCGGATCCCCCTCGGGGAGGGTCGCAGCGTCCTGGTGGACCTCACCCTCGTCCTCGCCGGTCCGAGCGGGCAGACCGTCAGGCTGAACACCCGGGTACGCGTCGGGGGCGGTCGGTGAATACCCGTTCCCCGCCGGGTCGGCCGTCCGGCTTCGTCCTTCTCCCGGTGGTGCTCACCCTCGCGCTGGTCGCCGCCCTCGCGTTTCTGATGGGCCGCGAGGCCGCGGTCGGGGTGGACCAGGCCGCGCGCGAGGGCGAGGATACGATGGCCCGTTTCGTGGCCGAGGCCGCCCTGAGCCATGCGCTCTGGGTCGCCAACGACAGCGCTTGCACCGGTTACACGTTGCCGACGACTGCGTTCGGAGCGCACGCGTACGGCGCCAGCTTCAATCCCTCGAACGGCTCGCCGGTCACGGTGGCCGCGACCGCTACCCTGGCAAGCGGGGTCAGCCGGACCGTCACCCGGGACCGAGTGCGCGTCTACGAGTCCCCCATCGGGCTCACCCTGCGGGCCGGTGGACCGGGCGGCGTGGATACCTATCTCAATCAGAGCAACCCGGCCCAGACGAACGGCTCGCGCAACACCCTCCATGTGCGCGGTCAAGATGGTGAGAGCGAGCAGAGACGTGCACTGCTCCGGTTCGATCTCACGGCAATTCCCCCCGAGGTCCAGGTGCAGCGCGCGGTGCTCGAGCTGGAGCTCAAGAACGCGAGCGGCGCGCCGCGGCCGGTAGGCGTGCATCGCGTCACTGGCAGCTGGAGCGAGGCCGAAGGCTCCTGGAACGAGCGCAGCGCCGGACAAGCGTGGGCGGCGGCAGGCGGCGACCTCGCAGCCGAGCCGGTGGACACCATCGGGGTGGGGCCGACCACCGGGGCGCGTTATCAGTGGCAGGTCACCGCACTGGTAGCGGCATGGCTCGCCGGCATCTACGCCAATGACGGCCTCGCTCTTGCCGGGGCCGGCAGCGGCGTCGACGAGCGCTTTTTCAGCGGTGACGAGGGCAATCCGTCACGCCGACCACGACTCGTGATCACGTACCGATGTGAATGCGGCAGCGGAGCGGCGGGGCTTTGCGAGAGCTGCGCCGGCACCTTCCGGGATGAATTCAATGCCGATAGCTACTCGGGCTCGGATGGGAGCCGCGACTGGGCCACCGACTGGCTGGAGATCAACGAGGCCGATGGACCCGGGGCGGGCGACGAAGCCGTCGCCGATGATCAGAGCGACTATCAGCTGCGGGTCCAGAACAACGACAATGGCGGCGAAGGGGTGGAGCGCGAGGCCGACCTCTCCAGCTACAGCTCGGCCACCCTCAGCTTCGATTATCGACGCCACAGTCTCGACGACCCCGCGGATTACGTGTCGGTGGCGGTTTCCAGCGACGGCGGCGCCTCGTGGACGGAGCTCGACCGATTCGAAGACGGGGACGACTCGAGCTACCAGTCGGCAAGCTACGACATCACCGCGCACATCGCCCCCAACACCCGCATCCGCTTTCTCGGATCTCCGGATCTCGGCGGTGGTGACCGGGTCTGGTTCGATAACGTACAGATCTGCGTCAACAACTGAAGTCGATGCCCTCGACGCGACACGTAATGGCGCTCGCCGGGATCCCCGGCGGCCCGGCCGCCGCCCCGGATGGGGATCAGCGCCGAGGGCGACAGCGAGGTAACGTCAGCGGCACAGCCTTTCGATCTTCTGCAACAGGCGCTGGAAGCTGAGCGGCTTGGCTTCGAAGTCCACAAAGCCGGCCTCGAGGTCTATCGCCTGCTCGTCCCGCAGGTCGCAAGCCGAGACGGCGATGATCGGGATCTCGCGCGTGCTGTGCGCCTCCTGCAAGCGTCGGGCGACGGCGAGTCCGTCCAGGTCCGGCAGCTTGAGGTCCATCAGAACCATGCCGGGCAGCTCCGCCTCGGCGAGCTCTAGAGCCCGGAGACCGTTCTCCGCCTCGATGACCTCGAATCCGCGTGCCCGCAGCCGTCTCGCGAGCAGCTCGCGGTGGCGCTCGTGATCTTCCACCACCAGAATCTTTCGCATCGAATGGTCCATGTCCGCTGCGGGGGTCAGGATGGGCGCTCCCGGTATGGCCTGCGTTGCCCGCCCGGGGTTCGCCAGGACAGGGTGTCGGCAGCCGGGGGCCCGGGCTTTACGTGACCGCCGGCAAATAAAGATTCGCGGGCGGCGCCCGATAAGATGAAGGGAGTCCCTCCCGAAGGGGTTCCCAGCGCGCGATCCACGTCGGACGAGCGAACCCGCCGCCCCGCGAATGGACCCCATGACGGCTGAGAGGAGAAGCGATCTATCGTGGCCAGTATTCTCGAAACCTCGAGCGCCGTTGCCCTCCCGGCTGGGCGCCGTGCTCGCTCGTCTTTCCTACGGCTCGGCAAGCGCCACGGCCCGATCGGATTCGAGCTCAGTCACGAGAAGCTCCACATGCTGCAGATGACCTACGGAAAGCAGGGACCTCGCATCCGGGCCGCCGTCTCGATCCGTTATCCGATGGACCGCGCCCGCCTACTCGAGTCGCCGCGGGACCTGAGACGCTTGGTTGCCAGAGGATTGGCCGAGAAACCGTTCATCGGCAAGCGCGTCGTCACCTGCCTTCCGGCCGAGGACGTCAAGCTGATGCTCGTGCAGTACAAGATGGCCGCGAACGCGAGCGAGCCGGAGGTCGTGCTGAGACAGGCGATGGAGCGGCTCGACGGTCAGGCCGTGGAGTGGGTGGTCGACTATCTCCCGGTCGAGGCGCGGGGAGATACGCAAGGCGAGCGGACGGCACTCGTCGCCTGCGCGCGTCGCGAGCAGGTGGCGGCGTACCTGGACTTGCTGCACGCCCTCGGCTTCGAGGTGGAGGCCCTCGAGATCGGCCCGATGGCGATCCAGCGCCTGGTCACCTCGGTGAGCGACCTCACCGAGGACGAGAACGTCCTCACCTTGAACTTCGGGCGCGACCGTAGCTTCCTGACCGTTTTCTCGGGCGGGCGCCTGAACCTCGACCGCGAGGTGTCCTTTGGTGAAACCGAGATCGCGGACAAGCTGGGTAAGAGCCTCGACGTCTCGCGGGAGGAGGCGAGACAGCTGCTCTATCGTTACGGGGTGTCGGCGTTGCGCTCCGAGGCCGCGCTCGGCGACGACGGCTCTCGGTCCCGCGAGATCTCGCAGACGATCGGCGAAATCGTGAAGCCGCGCTTTCTCGAGCTCGCGGAAGAGGTGAGCAAGGCGGTCATCTACACCGCCTCCCAGACCCGGGGCGCGTCCATAGACCGGGTGTACTTGCTCGGCAGCGTGGCCCGCTGGCCCGGCGCCGAGCGGCTCCTCAATGGTCTCTTCTCGCTACCGGTGCTGGTGCTGGACCCGTTCGCGGCCTTTCTCACGAGGAGTGATGCCGCGGTCGTCCAAGACCTCGATCCGATTGCCGGCATCGCGATCGCCACCGGCTGCGCCCTGCGTCAACCCGGCTGATGTCCGACATTGATCTGATTCCGGCCAGCTACCGCAACCGGCGCAGCGTGCGGCGCTGGATCAAACAGTTCGCGATCGCTTACGCCGCGGCCATCGTCTGCATGGTGGCGGCAAAGGCATTCCTTGCCACGAGCATCGACGCGCAAGCTTCGGAGGTGAAGAGGCTGGAGACCGATATGGGCTCAGTGCTTCAGAAGAAGGCCTATCTCGAGCAGCTGGAACGCGAGCATGCACTGCTGGCCAAGCGCGCGGCGGTGCTCGAGCGGTTGCGCGACGGTCCGCCCGTCAAGGAGGTATTTCTCGCCATCGACCGCGCGCTCGGCGCCGGGGTGTGGTTCCTCGAATGGAAATTCATGCGTGCGGGAGAATTCGTCACCGCCGCAACACCGACGGCCGGGACCGGCTACTTCGTGATGATTCCCCAGGCCGAGGCGGGCACCGAGGCGCGCGCCTGGCGCGTACGCACCCACATGGAGGTCAAGGCACGAGCCTCGGATCACACCGCTCTCGCCGGCTTCGTGCGCGAGCTTGCGAGCCAGCCCTTCATCGAGGACGTGAAGGTGCTCACCACCCGGAGTAAGGTCGATGCGACGCCGCCGGTCGTGGATTTCGACCTTGCGGTCGTGGTCGGTGGTGCACGGGAGCGCTCGTGATCGACCGGTTGCTCGCGCAGTTTGAGCCACGGGTGATTCTGTTGCTGCTGGCCGGCGGTCTCGTGATTACCGTTCTCGGTGCGTATGCGTGGTTCTTCAAGCTCGACATCGCGGAATTCGACCGCCTTCACCAGGCTCGCAGCGAGTCGCAGCGCGACTTCGAGGCCGAGCGCGACCGGGCCAACGACGAACGCATCGGGGCGCTCGAGAACAAGATCGAAGCGCTGCGCGACACGCTTTACGGCAACGGGGTCGATCTCCCCGGGAGTCAGATGGTCTCCTATATCATCACTCAGCTGGACCGCCTTTCGGTTCTCCACGGCGTACGTCTGGTGAGTGTCAATCCGGGCGAGACGGGCGAGGTTCTCGCGTTCTCCGAGGTGCCCTTCGACGTCGAGGTGGCGGGCCGGTACCTCAATCTCTACGCATGGCTCGAGGATGCCGAGCGCGAGCTGCGCCCGCTGGTCGTCAAGCAGTTTCTCCTCGAGCCACGGCCGGAGACCGATGGGCTTCGGATGAATCTACGGCTGGTCTCGTACCGGGCCCGCGGGTCGAGCTGATGATGCGGGCGCTCACCCGGACCCTGGTGACCGCGGGTATCGGTCTCTTCGTTGCGAGCGGGATGTCGGTCGCCGGCGAGTCGGCACCGATCTTGCATGATCCCTTCGAGCAGCCAAGACTGCTGGAGTCTGCGCCGACCCCATCGACTCCCGTGCCGGCCGATGTCCCGGAAGTTTCTATCGCCTGGTCCCGAAAGCTTAGGGCCACCGCGGTGGCGGGACCGCACTCGCTGGTCAATGTGGATGGGATCATCCTGACGCTCGGCGAGCAGCTCGACGGCTTCACCCTGGTTGAGGTGAAGGAGAGGGCCGCGCGGTTCGAGAAGGGCGAAGCTCACCGTACTTTGACGATGACGGATTAGCTTGTAGTCCAGCCGCGCGGCCGCGTTTCAACGGACTTGCCCGAGGATGGTGGTGGCAGATCTGTCAAAAATTTGGCGTTACCTTCCGCTTCTGACGCTGCTGGCGCCGTTTGCGAGCGTGGCCCAGTCCGATGCGCAGGCCATCGAGCTCCCGAACGCGGCGGTACCCGATGGTTCGCATTTCGTGCGAGATTCCGTGCAAGATTGCCTCAACGTGCGGCGCGGACCCAGCATCGATTCCCCCGCGATCGACTGCCTTGCGCCGGGGACCGCGCTGACGGTGATTGCGCACCGACCGGGCTGGCGCGAGATCCGCTTCGGAGGGGGGCGACTCGGTTGGGCCTCGCGCCGTTACCTCGAGCCCGTGAAAGCGGCGGGGGCGTCATCCGCGGGTCCGGCCGTGCCCGGTCCGACCGCTCTCGATTCGACCCCCCACTCGGTCAGCGGGTCCTTGCGCGGGTGCCTCAACGTCAGGCTGACTGCCTCGGTCGACGGCCGGCCGATCGACTGCCTGGCCCCACACACGCCGGTTGACGTCGTCAGTCGCAGCGGGCCTTGGCGCGAGGTCGCGCTTGCCGATGGCCGGTTCGGCTGGGTCTCGGGGGGGCACCTCGAGGCGCTCGTGGCCACGTCGACGGGCCCGCCCCCTCCGGTCGATTTCGACCGCGAATCCTTGGAGCCTGCCCCTCACTTCGTTCGCGAGGACCTTCGTGGCTGCCTCAACGTCAGGCGCCTACCGTCCATCGACGCAGCTCCGGTTGATTGCCTGGCACCGGGCACTGCCGTCACCGTGTTCGGTCGCAGCGCGAGGTGGCAAGAGATCCGCTCGGCGGAGGGCACGCTCGGGTGGGTAGCGCAGGAGTATCTGATGGCGGGCACGCCGCCGGCCCCTCGGTCCAACCGGCCTCAGGGCAGGATCACCCTCTCGTTGCGTGACACTCCGATCGAGGAGGTCTTCGAAATGCTCTCGCGGCAGGCCAGAATCAATATCCTGCTGAGCAAGGGGGTTGAGGGTTCGGTTTCGGTGAGCCTGTACGAGCTCACGGTCGAGGAGGCGATACGCGCGGTGGCCGCGGCCGCGGGCTATGTCGTGGAGCAGGGCGGTGGCGTCTACATGATCGTGTCCCGCGAGGATGCGGGGAAAGACCTCGTCGGCGGCAACACGCAGATCCGCACCATCAAGGTACAGTACAGCGATCCGAACGTGGTTGCGGAGCTGTTGACTAAGCACCTCTCGCGCTTCGGCAAGATCACGACCCTGGCCGTGCGTAATTTGCTCGTTATCGAGGATCTGCCGGAGTTCCTCGACCGGGTCGAACGGATGGTGGCGGACATCGACGTGGAGCCGCGCCAGATCCTCATCGAGGCCAAGATTCTCGAGATCGCGCTCGATTCGGGCCAGATCTACGGCATCGACTGGACCGTGCCCTTCTCCCTCGAAGGCGGGCTCGGCGCCCTCGGTGCTCAGGGCCTCGCACCGAGGGGTATCTCGGGCCTGTTCGCGGAGGTGGTGACGCCGGACTTCGAGGTCTTCATCAATGCTCTGAGCAGCAAGGGGAGGGTGCGAACGCTTTCGACGCCGAAGATCCTCGTGCTCGAGAATCAGGAGGCGGAGGTCGTGATCGGCGACCGCACTGGCTACCGGGTGACCACCACCATCAATCAGGTGACGACCGAGAGCGTCGAATTCATCGAATCGGGCGTGATTCTCAAGGTCCGCGTCTCCGTCGATCGCTCGAACCGGGTGTTGCTGAGTATCCATCCGGAGGTCAGCTCGGCCACCGTGACCGACGGCATTCCTTCCCTCACCACGACCGAGGTCACCACCCAGATGTTGGCCGAGGACGGGCAAAAGATCTTCATCGGCGGCCTGATCCGGAACACCGCGAGCGAGAGCCGCAGCGGGGTGCCGGGACTGAGCGATCTCCCGGTGGTGGGAGGGTTGTTCTCTCGAACCGACCAGCAGTCGATCAACACCGAGACGGTGGTGCTGATAACGCCACACCTGATCGACACGAAGCCACGCGAGCTGGCGCAGGCTAGCGCGTCGAACATCGATCGTACCGAAGCGGATTTCGAGCGCTACCGCGACTACATCCTGCGAACGATCCCGAGCGCAAACCCGTTACTCGGGCCGTCCTCCTCGGAATCTGGCGACGAGCCTTCGTGGGGGTTGACCAATCCGGGACACCCGCGCGGCCGGCCGCAGCGCAGGGGTCGCCGGTGAACCCTACAACGGGACAAGCCGCACGAAAATGGCGTTGCTGTGCCTTCGTGCGTGGCGGGGGTAGCGGGTCAGTGCATTTTTTGCGGGGCGGCTTACCTCTCCCTCTTCACGAATGAGATCCCGAGCCCCGCGCCGAGCGTGACGCGGTCGCCTTCGTTGTGTATTGGTCCGGTGCCCGCCCGGACTTCGAGCTCCATGGTGCGCGGCGCGATAATGGCCACGGATCGACTCATGTTGGCTCATGCGCAATCGGGATGGTCAATCACCGATTCGATTGACACCGGCGGTGGGTCACTTAGAATCGCATGCCGCAGTAGGATTCCAGTTACGCCGCCTTTTCTCGCGGCATGAGCGAACGATTGTTCTGTCCATACCGATCCCAACCCCGCTACCCGGATGGTTGATGGCGCGCATCCCGGCCGCGTCGTGCGATTGTTACTGGCCTGATTGCTCAATTGACCAGGCGTTGGATTCAGGTTGAAAGCATTGCCCGTGTCTCTTTGGACGGTCGAATCGGAGGTTCGTCTTGAGCCGTAGGAAAGCAGGCCTTATCGACCGATCTGGATTCCTTGCCCGCAAGGTGGAGGAGTTGCGAATTCAAAAGATCCGTCGGCATATCTTCCTGTGTGCCGATCAGACCGAGCCCAAGTGCTCGAGGAAGGAGGCGAGCCTCAAGTCCTGGCGTTACCTCAAGCGTCGTCTGAGTGAGCTTGGTCTGACGGAGGACGGCAGCGTCTACCGGACCAAGGCAAATTGCCTACGGATCTGCCAGCAAGGCCCGATTGCGGTGGTCTACCCGGACGGAGTTTGGTACCACGACTGCACCCCGGAGGTACTCGAGCGAATCATACGAGAGCATCTGATCGGCGGGTCGCCCGTTGACGAGTACGTGATCGCGATTCGACCACTACCAGCTCCGTAAGGGTGATGCGCCGATCGACGCATCGAGCGATAACTGCCAAGTCTCGGCTCGGTTCCGAGGCCGCAGCCGGCACAAGCACGCGCCGTACGCAACCTTGAGGTATGACATTCGAGCGATTGGCGCTCCCTAGGGGACTCGAACCCCTGTCTACGCCGTGAGAGGGCGGTATCCTGGACCACTAGACGAAGGGAGCGTTGCTTTGAAGCTAGACCGTCGCGAAAGGAATGGTATTATACGCAGCCGATTGATTCGCTCAAGTGTGCGCAGCTCCCGCCATCTCAACCCGCCCCGACAGATCATACCCTCGTGTGATACCCGATGAATCGCACGCAGTTTCGCGCGCGGACATCAGCGAGCCCGCCATCCGGATACTGAAAACGCTGCTCGAGGCGGGCTTCGAGAGTTATCTGGTCGGGGGCGGCGTCCGCGATCTCTTGCTCGGGCATCACCCCAAAGACTTCGACGTCGCCACCGCGGCGGAACCGGAAGAGGTCAAACGTCTGTTTCCGCGGTGCCGTCTCATCGGACGCAGGTTCCGGCTCGCGCATGTGCGCATCGGACGAGACGTGGTGGAGGTGGCAACCTTCCGGGCCGGGCATGCCCCGGAGCACGACGGCGGTCATGTGAGTCCCGACGGGCGGATAGTGCGTGACAACGTTTTCGGCTCGCTGGAAGAGGATGCGTGGCGCCGCGACTTCACGATCAACTCGCTCTACTACGATATCGGCAATCATTCGGTGATCGACTTCACCGGTGGAATCGATGACGTCGAGGCCAAGACCCTGCGCCTCATCGGTGATCCGGAGCAGCGCTACCGCGAAGATCCGGTCCGGATTCTTCGGGCTATCCGATTCGCGGCCAAGCTCGGCTTCGAGATCCATCCCGATACCGAGAAACCGATCCATGCGCTCTCGGGCTTGCTCGCCGATATCCCCCCCGCCCGACTGTTCGACGAGACCTTGAAGATCTTCATGTCGGGTCATGCGCATAGCGCATTCCACTGCCTGTGCCGATACGACGTGTTCAAGGCGCTCTTCGCGCAGACGGCCAAGCACCTGGGCGAGCCGGGGGTAACGGAGTTCATCGAGCAGGCGCTCACCAACACCGATCGGCGCTTGCGGGATGGGAAGCCGGTCACGCCGGGTTTCCTGTTCGCGGCCCTGCTGTGGGCGCCGCTGTGCGCGAACGCGAGCCATCAGCGCGAGCGAGGACTGTCGCCGGCCCAAGCGGTCGAGTCCGCGAGCGCTCACGTGGTCGGGAAGCAGTGCGAGCGGGTGGCCTTCCCGCGTCGATTTTCCTTGATGGCGCGCGAGATCTGGATGATGCAGTCGCGACTCGAGCGCCCGGGCGGAAAGCGGGCGGTGGCGCTGCTCGAGCGGGCCCGGTTCCGGGCTGCGTATGACTTTCTCCTGCTGCGCAACGAAGCGGGTGAGGAGCGTCTCGCCGAGGCGGTCAAATGGTGGACCGAGCTCCAGGAACTGGAGCCGGCCGGGCGCAGCCGGATGGTCGAGCGGAGTCCGACCCGACGAGGCCCGCGGCGTCGCCGACGACGCCGGGCTTCACCCGCGTGAGCACGGCGGAAAGCGTGACCGGGGACGAGGTGGTCGAGGTCTATATCGGGGTCGGAAGCAATCTCGCGGACCCGGTGCGCCAGGTGTCGAGCGCCCTCGGTGCGCTCGGCGAGCTCGCGCACACCCGGTGCATCCGCGTGTCGTCGCTATATCGCAACCCGCCGGTTGGGCCGGTGGAGCAACCGGACTTCGTCAACGCGGTCGCGGCGCTCGCGACCCGGCTCCGGCCGCATTCGCTGCTCGAGGCGTTACAGTCGATCGAGGGCTTTCACGGCCGTCGACGCACGGGGATGCGCTGGGGTCCACGGACACTCGACCTCGATATTCTCGTCTACGGGGACATCGAGATCGAGACCGAGTTGCTCACGATTCCGCACCCGAGAATTCGGGACCGGGCATTCGTGCTGCACCCGCTGAACGAGATTGCGCCGGAGCTGATGATCCCCGGCCAAGGCTCCGTCGCCAGCCTGCTCGCGGGCCTGTCGACGGACGACCTCGAGCGCGTCGTCGGCGAGCGCGCCTAGGCGCGGCGCTCGGAGGTGCCGGTGGGCCTGGATCCTCGCTTCGTGGCGGTCGAGGGGCCCATTGGGGTGGGGAAGACCACGCTCGCCAAGCGCTTGGCCGGCGACCTCGGCGGAGAGCTTCTGCTCGAGGGTGCGGACGGCAATCCGTTCCTGCCGGGCTTCTACGAGAGCCCGCGGGCCCATGCGTTGTCCACTCAGCTTTTCTTCCTCATGCAGCGCGCCGAACAGTTGCGCCGACTCAGCCAGGCCGATCTCTTCAGTCCGCTGCGAGTGGCGGATTTCATGATGGATAAAGATCGCCTGTTCGCCGAGCTCACCCTCAACCGGGACGAGCTGAGCCTCTACGAGCAGGTCCACACTCACGTCGTCGACCGCCTTCCAGCGCCGGATCTCGTTATTTACCTGCAGGC
>JBFHLI010000092.1:0-11863 GCA_041594935.1 Gammaproteobacteria bacterium
AGGTTGCCGGAGGGCGAGACCCAGTCTTGACCGCTGCGCCCGCGCGCCGCCGTCTGCTCCTCGGCCCACACCAGCGTGCCTTCCTCGGCGCCCGCCGCTGCGAGTCGCCGCGCCTCGCCAAGCGCACTATCGAGGCGTCGGTGGGTCACCAGCTCGTAGAGGGCGGGTAATGCTGGCGAGCTCGACATGCTTGCATTATCGCCCCAGGGCACTCGGCTTGGCCACGAACGCTTGTGAGAGTTCCCTGGTTTCGGCAAGCTGCCGGGTGTCTTGGGCCGCGCCGGCACGGCGGGGGCTTAGCCGGAGGATCTCAGCGATGCGGTTTCTTGTGCCGGGTTTGCTCGGGCTCGCCGGAGCGCTCGCGTGCCCCGCCTCGGAGCCCGATCCCGCCGGGCTCTTGCCATCGGTGCTCGCCGGTACCTGCTCGCCGGGCCGGGCGACGCTCGCCGAGGTTCCCGAGCCGCTTGCGGATGCCCGTGAGGTCGAATCCTCGGCGGTGCAGATCGGTGGTCGAGACGTGGGATGGAGGCGCCGTCTCGAGACTTCCGCCGGTGACGAGCTGTTGCTCGTCGAGCTCGCCCCGGGGGGGCGGTTGCACCGCTTTAACGCGCAGTACAGCGCCCGGGTCGCAGGGCGGCTGGTGCCGCTGATGATGATATCCCTCGATGGCCATTGCCAGACGCGGGCCGCGCGTCGGCTCGTCTACTCGGCGCAGGGCGAAGCGGTGCGCATCGAGCGGCTCGCCGGGACGCTCGACCGAGTCGAGGCGAGCGAGCCCCTCAATCCTCCCGTGCCCTCCGGTAGTCCGGGGGAGGGCGTGCCGGTGGCGATCGTGGATGCCGGCGTCAACTATCTCTTGCCGGCGATCGGGGAACGCCTGCTGCGCGATGAGCACGGACGGGCGTTGGGCTACGACTTCTGGGACATGGATGACCGCCCGTTCGATGCAAACCCGGCGCGATCGGTGTTCTTTCCGCAGCGTCACGGAACCCGTACCGCGAGCCTGCTTCTCTCCGAGGCGCCGATGGCGTTGCTCCTACCCTACCGCTACCCACGCCCGGACATGAGCCGGATGAGCGCACTGATCGAGAATGCGGCCGTGAACCGCGCGCGGATCGTCAACGTGTCGATGGGCAGCCGCCATCGGCACGACTGGGAGGCGTTTCAGTCGGCGGCGCGGGCCCATCCGGAGATGCTGTTCGTGGTGTCGGCCGGCAATGACGGGCGAGACCTCGATGAGTCGCCAGTCTTTCCCGCCACCTTGCGCCTCGAAAATCTCATCGCCGTCACGTCGATCGATGATGCGGGTCGGCCTGCCCCCGGCTCGAATTGGGGATCGAGCCGCGTGCACCTCGGCGTCGCGGCCGAGAATGTTCTGGTGACCGATTTCCACGGGCGGGTGCAGCTTGCCTCGGGCTCGAGCTACGCGGCAGTGCGGGTGTCCGCGCTCGCAGTTTGCCTGCTCGCGGCCAATCCCGACTGGCGGGCGCCGGAGCTCAAGCGCGCGATATTTGCGCTCGCGACCCCGGCGCCGTTCCTCTTGCAGGGAGTTCTGCCCGAGCCCGATCGGCTCGAGCGGGGCGCCTGTCCCGCCGCGCGCACCGCGGTGGAGGTGAAGTCGACGATCCGGATCGAGCGTGCGCAGACGGAGTCGTCCCGCCTGGAGTTGCGTCCCAGCCTGGTGCTGCTCGAGGGTACCGGCTGGACGGCGCAAGAGCTTCCGTCAATGATCGATCGTGTCGCGAAGATCTTGGCCCCCTGCCGGGTCGACATCCCGGCCTTCGACCAGGTGGTCGTGGCCGTGCCGGAGCCGATGAAGTTCTACCTCGAGGCGAGTGCCCGTCGCCTGGTCCGAGCCGTCCCGGTGGCTCGGCCGAGCATCTTCCTCGTTCAGGACACGCTCCAGCCGATGCGCTTCGATGCCGAGGCGATCGGCCGTTCGAACAGCCGGACCCGCCCGGAGCTCGCCGATACCATCTGGATGACGCGGAGCGCGTCGCCACCGGGCGTGAGCCTTGCCCACGAGCTCGTGCATGTGCTGAGCGATAGCGCCGAGCACACCAGCGGTGCCGTCAATCTCATGCGCGAGACGGTCGACGAGCGTACCTTCGAGCTCGACGCGGGCCAGTGCCGGCGGCTAGTGGAGGTCGGGTTGCGAAACGGCCTTCTGCGTTCCCAGTTGGGGGTCGGCGCCGTCGAGAAACCGGGATGAATCTCGGGGGCAAGTCGCGGCGGCGGGGCGACTTCAGTCTGCCCCGTCCGGGGTGATCTGCCAGAGTTTCACCTCGGCGTGGTCTGCGGCACTGGGTCGAATCACCTTCAGGCTCTCGACGATGCCGTCCTCCCCGAACTCGCGCTCAATCGCGAGCAGGGTGTGGGGTTGTCCCTGACAGATGCTCGCCGCGTACTCCGCCTCCTCGCCCGCTGCCGGGAGTGCGGCCGCGATGTGCGGGGCGCCGTAGTGCGAGATCAGGTGGGCGGCGAGGCGGTCGATAATCTGCTGGTACTCGTCGTCCTCGATCTCCGCGATCTCGACGAGCGTGCTCCAGCCGAAGGTGCGGGTACCGAGAAAGCCGTGCTTGAAAGCCTGCTGGTCCTTACCCGACAGGCTGTTTGGGTCGCACTCGAGAAAGGCGAACGACCCGGGCACCGCCCACTCGCCCGGCTCCGCCGCCCGGTCGTATACCCGCGAGTCCGACTCGTCGAGTCTGACCGTGCGCAGAAACTTCATCGCGGGCCGCACCCGTTCACGGCAAGGTGCTTAGCTGAATGCCTGAATCCCGGTCTGGGCACGCCCGAGCACCAGGGCGTGGATATCGTGGGTACCCTCGTAAGTATTGACCGCTTCCAGGTTCAGTACGTGTCGGATCACGTGGTACTCATCGGCGATTCCATTGCCTCCGTGCATGTCGCGCGCGGTGCGCGCGATGTCGAGCGCCTTGCCGCAGTTGTTGCGTTTGAGCATGGACACCGCCTCGTGCGCGAGGTTTCCCTCATCGAACTGGCGGCCGAGCCGAAGGCAAGCGTGCAGCGCCAGGGCGATCTCGGTCTGCATGTCGGCCAACTTCTTCTGCACGAGCTGATTGGCGGCGAGCGGGCGGCCGAACTGCACGCGCTCCAGGGTATAGTTTCGCGCGGCGTGCCAGCAGAACTCGGCTGCCCCCATGGCTCCCCAGGTAATACCGTAGCGCGCTCGGGTGAGGCAGGAGAACGGACCTCTCAGCCCCTTTACGCCGGGCAGCAGACTATCCTCCGGCACGATGACGTCGTCCATGACAACCTGCCCCGTGCAGGAGGCCCGGAGCGAGAACTTGCCCTCGATGCGGGGGGCACTCAGCCCCTTCATGCCCTTCTCGAGCACGAAGCCCCGGATCACGTCCTGCTCGTCTTTGGCCCAAACCACGAAGATGTCCGCCACCGGTGCGTTCGAGATCCACGTTTTCGAGCCCGTGAGACGGTAGCCGCCGTCGACCTTCCTGGCCCGGGTCTTGAGACTCGCGGGGTCGGAGCCGGCATCGGGCTCGGTGAGTCCGAAGCAGCCGATGAGCTCGCCGCGCGCGAGCCGGGGCAACAGGCGCTCGCGCTGGGCCGCGCTGCCGAACTCGTGGATGGGGTGCATCACCAGGCTCGATTGCACGCTCATGGCGGAGCGATAGCCGCTGTCGACGCGCTCGATCTCCCGGGTAACCAGCCCGTAGCTGACGTAGTTGACGCCCGCGCAGCCGTAGCCCTCGATGGTGGAGCCGAGGAACCCGAGCTCCCCCATCTCGCGGATGATGTCCGGATCAAAGTGCTCGTGCCGGTGCGCCTCGAGGATCCGGGGCATCAGCTTATCCTGAGCGTAAGCCTGCGCGCTGTCGCGCACCATTCGCTCCTCCTCGCTCAGCAGCTCCTCCAGCGCGAGAGGATCTTTCCAGTCGAAGTCGGGCTTCGGGCGTGCGGTGTCCGGCTTGGGTTGTGGTCGAGACATGAGCGGCTCCCGGGTGGCGAGCCGCGCCGGCGCCGGCCGGCTCGCTAGGCAAAGTAATAGATCGGTATACTCTATCCCAAGGCGTGGGTTAAACGAAGGGTGACTCATACCGATGCCGGCTCGGCCGCTACTGTACGACGGCCCCCGTGATGCGCGGGTCACGCTCGTGCTCGCCCACGGGGCCGGGGCCCCGATGGACTCGGCGTTCATGCAGTCGATCGCGCAAGGGGTGGCCGAGCGCAACATTCGAGCCGTGCGCTTCGAATTTCCCTACATGGAGCAGCGGCGCCGCGACGGCAAGCGGCGTGCACCGGACCGCGAGCCGCGGCTGCTGGATGCATGGCGCGAGGTGATCCGGGAGCTCAGTGCGGGCCGCATCGTGATCGGAGGCAAATCCCTCGGGGGCCGCATGGCGAGCCTCATCGCCGAGGAGACCGGAGTGCTTGGCTTGATCTGTCTTGGCTATCCGTTCCATCCTCCCGGCAAGCCGGAGCGGCTGCGCATCGCGCACCTCATGCCTCTCGACATTCCCGCCCTTGTTCTGCAGGGCGAGCGGGACCCGTTCGGAAATATCTCGGAGGTGGCGGGCTACGGGCTTCCCCCCAACATCCGGGTGCGGTGGCTCGCCGACGGTGACCACAGCTTCGTGCCGCGAAAGCGCTCCGGTCGTACCGAGGCGGACAATCTGGCGGAGGCGGTGAATGAGATCGCCGACTTCGTGCACGAGATCGCAAGGTAAGGGGCGTGCCCGCTCGACCGAGACAGGGGAAGATGCCGGCACTGGTTAGCCCCGAGTGGCTGGCCGAGCGACTCGGCGACGCCGATCTTCGAGTCGTCGATGCGACCTATCACCTGCCGGGGACCGGGCGCGATGCAAGGCGCGAGTACGAGGCGCACCACATTCCCGGGGCGTTGTTCTTCGACATCGATGAGATCTGCGACCGCACGGCGAACCTCCCGCACATGTTGCCCGATGAGGCGACGATGTCCGCCAAGGCCGGATCCCTGGGGCTCGGTGACGATACCCGCGTCGTGGTCTACGATGGCCTCGGCCTGTTCAGCGCCGCGCGGGTTTGGTGGATGTTGCGGGCTTTCGGACACCTTGCGGTGGCGGTCCTCGACGGAGGCCTGCCACGCTGGACGAGCGAGGGCCGGGCGGTGGAGAGCGGGTCGGCGGCGGCGCGGCCTCGAGAGTTCACCGCGCGCCTCGATCGCACCCTCGTACGCGCCTTCGAACAGATTCGCGCAAATGTCGAGTCTGGGACCGAGCAGGTGATCGATGCCCGTTCTATCGAGCGTTTCCGAGGCCTTGAGCCCGAGCCGCGAGAGGGCTTGCGCCGTGGCCACATCCCCGGCTCGAAGAACGTTCCGTTCACCGCGCTGCTCGATGCGAGCAAGCTTGGTCTCTTGCCGCCCGAGCGGCTGCAGGCGGTGTTCGCGGCGGCCGGCGTCGACCTCGATCGCCCGCTCGTTGCAACGTGCGGCTCGGGGGTAACCGCCTGCGTTCTCGCTCTCGGGCTGCATCAGCTGGGACGCCGAGAGGTCGCGATCTACGACGGATCCTGGGTCGAGTGGGGAGGGCGAGCCGATACCCCCGTCGAGGCTTGAGTGCAGCGCCTTGCGAGCGCGAGGCAGCACCTCGGTAGCGAGCACGCATGCGTCGCGTCGCGACCTGCCGGTCAGATCCCCTGCAGCGTCTCCTCGATCAGCAGGTCGACGACCGTTCGCAGAGCTTCGGTGTCGTCGGCGCCCTGCGCTTTGCTCGCCTCGAATGCCTTGACCTGGAGGTGGGCGCTGGTGCCGCGCTCGAGAATTCGCCGTGCGTGCTCGACTTCCGCCACGCATCCGAAGTGCTCCGCATCCTCTCGCACCAAGGCGATCATCTCCTCGAGCAGGTCGGGATAGGGAACGACGATGCCGCGGCCAAAATCGATCAGCCCGCGGTCGAACCCGTAGCGGTGCGCGCGCCAGCGATTCTCGCCGATCAGTAGCTCGGCGTACATGCGCCAGCGCTGGTTGTTGCGGCGTAGCCGGAAGAGCATCCGCAGCCAGCACCGATACAGGGCGGTGATGCAGATCGTGTCCTCCAGTCGGGTGCAGATGTCGCAGATGCGCATCTCGAGGGTAGGAAACTTGGCGCTCGGGCGCACATCCCACCAGATCTTCGTGGCGTCCTCGATCACCCCCGAATCGACCAGCACCTTCACGTGGCGCCCGTACTCGGCATAGCTGTCGAACTGCTCGGGAAGACCGGTGCGAGGGAGCTCGTCCCACACCGCCAGGCGGTACGATCGCAGGCCGGTGTCCTGTCCCTCCCAGAACGGCGATGAGGTGCTCAGAGCGAGCAAGTGCGGGGCCACGTAGCTCACCTGGTTGAGCAGATCGATCCGCAGGTCGTCGTCATCGATGCCTACGTGCACGTGCATCCCGCTGATCATCAGGCGTCGTACCACTGCCTGGAGATCCATTGCGAGAGCCTGGTATCGCTCTTTCTTGGTCGTCTTCTGGCGTCCCGCCATCGCAAATGGGTGGGTCGATGCCGCGATCATCGCGAGTCCGTGGGACTCGGCGACCTCGGCCACGGTGCTGCGCAGACGGGATAGGTCTTGCCGGGCCTCGTCCACGGTGTTGCAGACCCGGGTTCCCACCTCGATCTGGGATTGGAGGAACTCGGGTGTCACCTGGCCCTCGAGCCGCTTCTCACACTCACTCAGCATGGTGGGCGGTGCCTCGGTGATGAGGTCGCGGGTCACCCGGTCGACCAGCAGGTACTCCTCCTCCACCCCGACCGTGAAGGTTGGTTCTTTGATCGTCAACTTGGCTCCTCCCGTTTGTTGGCTTCGAGCTCTCGCACCGTCTGGCCGAGAAGTCCCGCGAGAGTCTCCGCCCACCACTCCGCTCCTGCGTCATCGCCTAGGAGATCTTGACGTAACTCGATCAGCACGTGGGGATGCCCGGGCGCTTCGGCGTGTACCTGAATGCTGTAGCCGGCCGGGTTCCCGCCATGATAGGGCTCGTTGTCACCGACCAGCAGGCCTGAGAGCTGGCGCAGGCGCCGGATCAGCGGCACCGCGATCCGGCCGTCCTCGTGCCACAGAATCCCGATGTGCCATGGGCGTTCGACCCCGTGAAAGATCGGGGTGAAGCTGTGCACGGAGATAATCACCGGGGAGATGCCTCTCGCCTCGAATCTTGCCAGCATGTCTCGAATCGCATCGTGATAGGGCCAAAAGAAGGCATTGGCGCGCCGACGCGCCTCGTCCGCCCCGAGATCCTGGTTTCCTGGGATGATGATGTCCTCGCTCACCGCGGGAATGGATGTGGGGTGCCCCGGCTGTCGATTCGGGTCGATGAGAAGCCGAGAGAATCCCGCCGCCACCAGCGGTGCATCGAGCGTGGCCGCGAGTCGCGCCGACACCTCGCGCGCCCCGACGTCCCAGGCGATGTGCCGCTCGAGCAGTGCCTGGTCGAGCCCGAGATTCGCGTAGCGCCGGGGGATGGCCCGGCTTGCGTGGTCGCAGATCACCAGCATCGGCGCGGCGCCGTGCGGATTCAAGATCTCCCGCGGGGATGGCTCCTGCGGTGCGCTCGCCGGCGCGGGTCGCGATTCCTGCGTGGGTCGGAGCATGATCTGGAAAGCGTGATCGGGAGGGGGCATCGGGCTAAGCGCGAGCGCGGATCGCCATAGAATAGCGTCAACCCGGCGCCTCCGATAGACTGGCTCGTCCGCGCGGTGTGGCCCGGCGGCGGATACGCCGAGGGGGCGCAAGTTTTTCAACCCGAGGGCACCGAGCGGCGGCGAAACGGGAGTGGGCGGAGGCGGTCAAGTCATGAGCAACGCGGTTCCCAAGAAGATGATTGCCATCGAGATCGCGGCCCCGGGAGGACCCGAGGTCCTGCGCCCGGTCGAGCGGCCGGTGCCGGCGCCGGGGGCGGGCGAAGTGCTCATCGAAGTCGCGGCGGCGGGCGTCAATCGCCCCGATGTCATGCAGCGTCGAGGCATGTATCCGCCACCGCCGGGCGCGTCCGACATCCCCGGGCTCGAGGTCGCAGGAAGGGTCGTGGCGTGCGGCTCCGGGGTGGACTCGCCCAGGGTCGGGGACCGGGTCTGTGCCCTGGTGACCGGCGGTGGATACGCTCACTATGCAGTTGCCCCGGCGAGGCTTTGCCTCGTGCCTCCACCCAACCTCAGTCCGGCCGAGGCGGCGGCGGTGCCGGAGACGTTCTTCACGGTGTGGACCAACGTCTTCGACCGGGGACGGCTCGTCTCCGGGGAGTCATTTCTCGTTCACGGCGGCTCGAGCGGCATCGGCACCACCGCTATCCAGACCGCGGTCGCCCGCGGGGCCCGGGTGTTCACCACCGCCGGGTCGACCGAGAAGTGCCGGGCCTGCGAGGCGCTCGGAGCCGAGAGCGCGATCAACTACCGCGAGGAGGATTTCGTGGAGCGGATCGCGGCGCTCACCGAAGAGCGCGGGGTGGACCTAATCCTGGACATGGTGGGGGGGGACTACCTGCCGCGCAACCTCAAGTGCCTCGCGATCGAGGGGCGGTTGGTCCAGATTGCGCTGCAGCGCGGTCCCAAGGTGGAGATGAACCTGCTCCCGGTGATGCTCAAGCGACTGACCGTGACCGGATCCACGCTCAGGCCCCGAAGCGTTCAGGACAAGGGCCTGATTGCCGATGCCCTCATCGAGTACGTGTGGCCGCTGCTTGCGGCCGGCCGGGTACGCCCCATCATCCACGCCCGTTTTCCGCTCGAGAGCGCCGGCGACGCCCACGCGTTGATGGAGCAGAGCACGCATATCGGTAAGATTGTGCTGACTACCGAAACGGACTGAGAGCGGACCCGTGGCGTAGCCCGAGAGGGTTGTCAGCCCACTCAGAGCAGCCATACTCTTGGCTAGGGAGTGTGGCATCAACGGCGGTCGCGGTGCGGTGCGAGGCAGTTCCAGAGCATCGGAATAGGTCAGCAGGGTGGACAAGACAGTCATCAAGTACAGTTCTTTGATCAAGAAGCTGGTGCCTATCAACGGTCTTCCGCCCCAGTACCAGAACGAGATCATCAACCACTCCCAGGTCCTGACCTATCGCAAGCGTCAGCAGGTTTTCAAGCAGGGCGACCGCGACAATTGGGGCTACTACCTACTGTCGGGTGAGCTCGAGCTTTCTGCCAACGGCGAGCTGGTGAAGCAGCTGACCGGCGGCAGCGACGGCGCGCGACATGCCCTGGCGCAGCTCCAGCCCCGCCAGATGACAGCCCGGGCGCTCGGTCCGGTGACGGTCCTTCGGGTCGATCGGCATCTGCTGGATCGGCTGCTCACCCTGGACGACAAGAGCGACATCGAGGGCGAGGTCGAGGTCAGCGAGATCGAGTCGGAGGAGTCGGGCGACTGGATGACGCGTCTGCTGCAGTCCGAACTCTTCGCCCGCATCCCCGCCGCCAACATTCAGAAGATATTCACCACCATGGAGCCGGTGACGGTGAGCGCTGGCGAGGTGGTGGTCGAGCAAGGTACGCCGGGCGACTACTACTACCTGGTTCAGACCGGGCGCTGCGAGGTGATTCGGCGCAGCTCCAAGAGCGCCCACCCCATCAAGCTAGCGGAGCTTGCCGAAGGCGATACCTTCGGCGAAGAGGCGCTGGTCTCGGATGCGACCCGCAACGCCTCGATCGTCATGCTCACCGACGGGGAGCTGATGCGCCTCACCAAGAGCGACTTCGTGGATCTGATTCGAAACCCGGTCCTCGAATCGGTCAGCTACCTGATGGCCGAGAGCCTGATAGCGAAGGGGGCGAACTGGCTCGACGTTCGATTTCCCGAAGAGCATCAGGAGTCGGGTATGGAGGGTAGCCTTAATATCCCGCTCAACGTGCTTCGGCTGCGGCAACGGGACCTCGAGCCCGAGACGACGTACGTGCTCTATTGCGACACCGGTGCGCGCAGCTCCGTCGCAGCGTTTCTTCTGACCCAGTCGGGCTTCGATGTGCGCTACCTCAAGGGCGGGCTGATGCAGACCCCGATGGCGCCCGAGCGGGCCGCGCGAACGTCAGCCCCGAAAGGTGCGCCCCCGACCGCCGATGTCTCGCCGAGAGTGGAGTCGGGGCGATCGGAAACGGCCGCGGGGGAGAAGCAACCGGCCACCGCCTCGGCCGAGCCGGAAGCCCTCGAGCCGACGATCCGGGCTTCGGTCCTCGACACCGAGCTCGCCAAGGCGAATCTTCAGCTCGAGGCCGCGCTGCGGCAGAAGGCCGGCGCCGAACAGGCCAGGAACGAGGCAGAGGAGATCGCTCGGCGCCGGCTCAAGTCCGAGCGCGAGAAGCTCGAAGCGCAGGCCAAGCGGCTGCGCACGGAGGCGGAGGCCGCTAAGCGCAAGGTGGCCGAGGCGGCAAGGGGTCAGATACGCCAAGAGCGCGAGCGACTCGAGGCGGAGGCCAAGCGCCTCAAGGACGAGGCTCTGACGGCGACGCGGGCCGCGGAGGAGATCGCCGATCAACGCATCGCGCAAGAGCGCGAGCGACTCGAGGCGAAAGCGGCGCAAGCGAACGAGGCGCTCCAGGAGGCGCAACGACTCAAGCGTGAGATCGAGACGGCGAGGACTGCCGCCCTCGCCGAGGCGGAGGAGCTGCGCCGGCAAGAGGAGCGTCGGATCGAGCAGCTTCAGGAAGCGGCCGAACGACGTCTGCGCGAGGAGTCGGCGAAGCTCGAGGCGGAGTACGCCCGTAATGCGGCGGAGCTCGAACGGGTGCGGGGCGAGCGTGAAGAGGCGGAGGCGCGGCTTCGGGAAGAGCGCGAGAAGATGGAGCAGCAGACCGCGAACGCTCGTCGCAAGCTCGATGAGGCAAGGCGTATCAAGCGAGAGACAGAGGCCTCTCGGCGTGCGGTCGAGACCGAGGTGGAGCAGAAACGCAGAGAGCAGGCGGAGCTCGAACGGCGCCTGCGTGAGGAAGTCGACAAGAAGATCAGAGAGGAACGACGCAAGCTCGAAGCGGAGTTCGCGCGCCACGCGCAGGAGATGGAGCTGGCCCAGCGGGAGCGCGAGGCGGCGGAGGCGGCGCGCATCGCAGCCCAAGAGGAGGCGGAGCGCATCATTGCCGAGTACGAGTCAGAGCACGCCAAGACGGTGGCCGACCACGAGGCGAAGCTGCGTCTCGAGCGAGAGCGCATCATTGCCGAGTACGAGTCGGAGCACGCCAAGACGGTGGCCGAGCATGAGGCGAAGCTGCGCCGCGAACGAAAACGCATCGAGAAGGAGGCCAAGGAGGTTCAGGCCGCGCTCGAGCAGGCACGGCGCGCACGCGAGGAAGCGGATGCGACCCGGCGTGCGGCCGAGGCGCGCATGGAGGAGCTGCGCCAGGCGGAACTGAAGGCGGCACGGAGCAAGAAGGCTCAGCAAGGGGAGAAGCTCAAAGCGGAGATGGCGGCGATTGATGCCGAGGTCAACGACGCGAAGCAGCAACTGCAGGCGGCGGAACGGGTGCACCAGGCGGCGGTGGCGGCCAACCGGGTTAATCAATCCGCAATGGCTCGCCAGAGCGATGCCGAGGCGGAGCTGCACCGCCGGCTCGAGCTCGAGGCGAAGGAGTGGCAGGAGGAGCAGGAGCGACTCGCCCGTGAGGGGGGTAGGGCTCGCGACCTGATAATGGATGCGCAGATCGAGCGCATCAAGAAGCGCGCGGCTGAGGCCAAACGCCGTGCGCGCGAGGCCAACGCGAATCTGCTGACCGAGATCGAAACCCAGCTCGGCGTTAGTGAGGGCTGACTCGCCAAAGACCCGCTATTCCTTCGAGGACTCACGGGCGTTGGCTTGGCGGAGGACCGAGGAGGCCCGCTGCGAATGCACCCTCGGCTACGAGCGGTGCCCGTGCCCGCAACCGTCATCGGACTACCC
>JBFHLI010000093.1:0-11768 GCA_041594935.1 Gammaproteobacteria bacterium
CATGGCCTCGGTGGTAATCATCAGACCGGCGATCGACGCGGCGTTCTGCAACGCGGTTCGTACCACCTTCGTCGGATCCAGAATTCCCATCTCGACCATGTCGCCGAAGGTCTCGGTGGCGGCGTTGAAGCCGTAGTTGCCCTTGCCACCTTTCACCTGGTTCAAGACGACCGACGGCTCAGCTCCCGCGTTCGCGGCAATCTGGCGCAACGGTTCCTCCATCGCGCGCTTCGCGATGGTGATTCCGTGGTCCTGATCCTTGTTGTCACCCGAGAGCTTCTCGAGCGACTTGACCGCCCGCACCAGAGCGACGCCGCCCCCAGGGACGATGCCCTCTTCCACCGCGGCACGAGTAGCGTGCAGGGCGTCCTCAACGCGAGCCTTCTTCTCCTTCATCTCGACCTCGGTAGCGGCACCGACCTTGATGACCGCCACGCCGCCGGCGAGCTTCGCCACCCGCTCCTGGAGCTTCTCACGATCGTAGTCCGAGGTGGTCTCCTCGATTTGCTGGCGAATCTGATTCACCCGCCCCTCGATGTCCTTCTTCTTGCCCGCGCCATCGATGATGGTCGAATTCTCCTTGGAGATGACGACCCGCTTGGCCCGTCCGAGGTCATCAATACTGGCTTTATCGAGCTGCAAGCCGACCTCCTCCGAGATGACGTTGCCGCCGGTCAGGATTGCCATGTCCTGAAGCATTGCCTTGCGGCGGTCACCGAACCCGGGGGCTTTGACCGCGGCGACCTTCACGACCCCGCGGATGTTGTTGACGACCAGCGTGGCCAGGGCCTCGCCCTCCACATCCTCGCAGATCACCATCAGTGACTTCCCGGCCTTGGCAACGGCTTCGAGCACCGGGAGCAGCTCGCGAATGTTGGATATCTTCTTGTCGTGCAGCAGGATGAGCGGATCTTCGAGCTCTGCGGTCATGCTGTCCTGATTGTTGATGAAGTAGGGCGAGAGATAGCCGCGGTCGAACTGCATTCCTTCGACGACGTCGAGCTCGTTCTCGAGGGTCGAACCCTCTTCGACCGTGATCACGCCTTCTTTCCCGACCTTGCTCATCGCGTCGGCGATGATGTCACCGATCGCCACATCCGAGTTGGCCGAAATGGTGCCAACCTGCGCAATCGCCTTCTCGTCCTTGGTCGGCTTGGACATGCTCTCGAGGGAGGCGACCACCGCGTGTACCGCCTTATCCAAGCCTCGCTTGATATCCATGGGATCCATGCCGGCGGCAACTGCCTTGAGTCCTTCCCGGAGCATGGACTGGGCCAGCACGGTAGCGGTCGTCGTCCCGTCACCGGCGATGTCTGAGGTCTTTGACGCGACCTCCTTGACCATCTGCGCCCCCATGTTCTCGAACTTGTCCTTGAGCTCGACCTCCTTCGCCACGGAAACACCGTCTTTGGTCACGGTTGGGGCACCGAAGCTCTTCTCGAGAACCACGTTGCGTCCCTTGGGGCCGAGCGTCACCTTCACCGCGTTGGCCAGAATGTTTACTCCTGCCACCATCCGGTGGCGAGAATCCTCTCCAAATCGAACTTCTTTCGCACTCATCGGATACTCCTCAAAATTCTTTCAGAATTCATTCGCTTGGGCGGATAAAAGGATCAGACTTACTTCTTGTCGATCACGGCCATGATGTCTTCTTCGCGCATCACGACCAGGTCCTCTCCGTCCAGCTTTACCTCGGTGCCGGAATACTTGCCGAATAGCACTCGGTCGCCGACCTTGACGTCGAGCGGGCGCACTTCGCCGCTCTCGAGAATCTTGCCTTTGCCAATCGCGGTGACCTCACCTTGAATCGGCTTCTCCGCGGCGCTGTCGGGAATCACGATGCCACCGGGCGAGGTTCGCTCCTCCTCTTTGCGCCGGACGATGACACGGTCGTGTAACGGACGAATCTTCATCTCATGCTCTCCTTGGTTTTCATCTAAATCAACAACTTAAATTCCAGCTCGCGCTATTGACACGGCGCTGTTTGTTAGCACTCACCTTTGAGGAGTGCCAATCATAGGAGCAAAATTTGGGTTGTCAAGGCCCCCGCGGGCCTTTGAGCGCGGGTCGGGCGGGAGGATTCGGCGCGGGCGGACGGGTTGGGTGCTACTCGTCGTCGCGGGTGAACTCTGCATCGATGATGCGGCCGCCGGCAGCGCTGGCCGGGCCGCCTTCGCGGCCGGCGTATCGGCTGAGCAAGCGGTGCACGGTCCACGCGCGAATCGCAGGCACCAGGCACGCGAAGCCGACCGCGTCGGTGATGAAACCCGGGGTAAGCAGCAGGGCGCCCGCGATGAGGATCACCGCACCTTCGAGCAACGCGGCCGCGGGCAGTTCCCCCGCGTCTAGGTTACGCTGTACCCGTTGCAGCGTTGACAATCCTTGGACGCGCATGAGAAACGCCCCCAGGACGGCAGTGAATACCACCAGCCCGACGGTGGGCAACGCGCCGATGACACCGCCGACCTTGAGCAGCAGGTAGATTTCGCCGAGCGGGACGAGGAGAAACAGGAGGAGTAGAACTTGGAACACGGTCATTGCGACACCGTAGCAAGCAGCCAACCCGCTGGGAAGGTCGGAGGCCGCCCGGTACCGCGAGCAGCCCCGGTGGACGAAACAATCGACGCAGCCTTCGAGCGGCCGGCCGCAACGCCGAGCCCTGTCGTGCTCGTGATGACCCATACTCCCGATGTCGACAGCGCCGAGGCGATGGCGCGCGCGCTCCTGGAGGAACGACTTGCCGCGGCGGTCAGCATTGTGCCGGGGTTGAGCTCGACGTATAGGTGGCGAGGCCAGATGACATCGGTGGTCGAAACCCAGGTGCAGATCAAGACCCATGTCGCTCGGTATCCGCAGGTGGAGAGGACCATCTGCGCCCTGCATCCGTATGAACTTCCGAGCATCATCTGTGTCCCAATTCGGGCCGGATTGCCGGCGTACGTCAAGTGGATTGCCGAGTCGGTCGATATGCAAGCATGAAATACCTGGCCGTTCCCTTGCTCGTTATCCTCGTGTCGGTTCCCGCCGCACGCAGCGGCGCCCAGCCCACGGATGCCTTGCTGGGGCCCGAGCGGGCGTTTGAGGTGACGGCGCAGCCCGAGGAAGGCCGATTGCGGCTGCACTGGAGGGTCGCGAACGGATACTACCTGTATCGCGACCGATTCCGGTTCGCGGCCGAGCCTGGCCGGTTGGAGCTCGGTTCGGCGCTCATACCGGCGGGGCTCATGAAGAATAACCGGCTGTTCGGTGAGGTGCAGATCCTGCGGGGCGCGTTCACCATGTCACTTCCCTACAAGGTTCTGGAAGGGCGCGACCGCCGACTTGAGCTGCGGGTTACCAGCCAGGGCTGTGCCGACATCGGTTTTTGTTACCCGCCCCACACCCAGGCGATCGAGTGGGACGCGCCCACCGGGGCGCCGCCGCGGCGCGCCGACCGCCCGGCGGCGCTGACTCTGGTGGCCCAGCTCGCGGATGTCCTAGGGCTCTCGGGCGAGTCTGAGTTCCTCCCGGCCGACCTTGCTTTCGTGCTGAGCGCCCGCATCCGTGACGACGGCAGGGTCATCGCCCGGTGGGACATCGCCGACGGGTATTATCTGTATCGCGATAAGTTCAAGGCGTCCCTGAGCGACTCGCCCGGATTCGAGCTCGTGCAGGGGACTCTGCCGCCGGGTATCCTCAAGCGCGACGAATACTTTGGGGACGTGGAAGTGTTCTATGGCGAAGTGGAGTACGAGTTGGAGGTCAACCGCGTGGGCGATGGATTCCGCACCCTGAACCTTGACCTCGGGTATCAAGGCTGCGCCGATGCCGGGTTGTGCTACGCACCGATCGTGGCTCGATTGCCGCTAGATGCCCCCGCCGTGGCGGCGCGCGGACAAGCTGCACCTTGACCTGGAAGCCCGGGACCAGTGGCCTTAACCTCTGAGTTGCGCGCGGAGAGACAGAAGCGGCTTGTGACCGTCGTGCTGGCCGCAGTGGGAGGGCTCGCGGTGGGAGCGACCGCCTATTACTTAGTCGCGCGCCACGCTCTCTCCGGCGGGGTGGTTCCACTCGACCCGGCTTCGGTTGTCGCCGCGCCGGGGCGAGTCCCGGAACGCCGGCCGCCTTTCTCGTTGCCGGACCTCGACGGCGTGAGCCAACCCGTCTCCAAGTGGGACGGCCAGGTGCTGGTCATCAACTTTTGGGCAACGTGGTGTGTTCCGTGTCGCGAGGAGATCCCCATTTTCGTTGAGCTGCAGGCACAATACGCTCCCCGCGGCCTCCAGTTCGTGGGAGTTGCCATCGACGAGCTCGAGAATGTACGGCGGTTCCACGAGGACTTCGGCATGAATTACCCGACCCTGCACGGGCAGGCCGAGGCAATGGAGGTCGCCAGTCTGTACGGGAACTCGATCGGGGGACTTCCCTACACGGTCGTCATCGACCGCGAGGGTCGGGTGGTATTCTCCAAGCTTGGACCGTTGGAGCGGGCCGAGGCCGAGAGCAGCATTCTCGCTCACCTCTGACGCTCGGAGCTCCGCTCCGCACCGTCGAATTTTTTTGCCCACAAAGCCTGCGACTCGTGCCCGACCTTAGCCGGAGCCATTCGGGCTATTCGCTCGAAACAGGCAATTTCCTGTGGTAACCTGTCGCGAAATGCCGCGATCTCGTCGGCATCCTTTGCATTATCATCGACAGACATCGATGAAGAATATCCTGGTGGTGCATGGTCCCAATCTCAATCTGCTCGGTGCTCGCGAGCCCGAGCACTACGGCCGGATTGACCTCAAAGGGATCGATCGTCGGCTGGCCGACGGGGCAGCGGCCGACGGTCATCGCCTGGAGAGCTTCCAGAGCAACGCCGAGCACGAGATCGTGGAGCGCATTCACCGCGCCATGACCGAGGGCGTCGATGCGATCATCATCAACCCGGCGGCATTCACCCACACCAGCGTCGCGATCCGGGACGCTCTGGCGGGCACCGGAATTCCCTTCATCGAGGTCCACCTGTCTAACGTCTACCGGCGCGAGCCGTTTCGACACCGCTCCTATCTCTCCGACCTCGCGGTGGGCGTGATCACCGGCTTCGGTGCCCAAGGCTATGAGCTTGCCTATCGTGCCGCGGTGAAGATAGGCGAGGACTGAACCACCGATGGACATCCGAAAGGTCAAGAAGCTGGTGGAGCTGCTCGAGGAATCCGGTATTTCGGAGCTGGAAATTCGTGAGGGGGAGGAGTCCGTTCGCATCTGCCGGTACCCGGCCGGCTCTCACGGCCCCGCGGTTACGCAGGTTACCGTGCCGGGAGCTGCATCGGTGGCGGCCGAGCACTCGAGCCCCGGGCAAGAGCCCCCTGCCTCCGACGATGCGACCTTCGATGGACACGTCGTCAGCTCCCCGATGGTTGGCACCTTCTACGCCGCCCCGACACCTGATGCGCCGCCGTTCGTAGCCGTCGGTCAGAGCGTGGCGATGGGGGAAACGCTCTGCATCATCGAGGCGATGAAGATCCTCAACCAGATCGAGGCGGACCGGGACGGGGTCGTGACCGCAATTCTGGCCGAGAATGCTCAGCCGGTAGAATACGGGCAGCCACTCTTCGTTCTTCAGTAGCCGATGCGCTCTAAGAGGGTTCCCCCGGCGCCGAGCGCGTACTGCCTGACAGCGGACCGGGCGACGAGTGCTCGTGAGCGGACCCCTATTGAGCTCTGCGATGCTCGATAAGATCGTCATCGCGAATCGGGGCGAGATCGCGTTGCGAATTCTGCGCACCTGCCGCGAACTCGGCTTCAAGACCGTTGCGGTGCACTCCCTGGCTGACCGTGACCTCAAGCATGTGCGGCTCGCCGATGAGACGGTATGTATCGGCCCGGCCCGGTCCGCCGATAGCTACCTCAATATCCCCGCCGTGGTGAGCGCGGCAGAGGTGACCGACGCCTCGGCCATTCACCCGGGGTACGGCTTTCTCTCCGAGAATGCCGATTTCGCCGAGCGGGTGGAGCAAAGCGGGTTCGTCTTCGTGGGGCCGCGTCCGGAAACGATTCGCCTCATGGGCGACAAGGTCTCCGCGATTCGCCTGATGAAGAAGGCCGGAGTGCCGTGCGTGCCGGGCTCGGATGGGGTGCTCGGGGAGGACGGCAAAGAGACGATTCGGACCGCGCACGAGCTCGGCTACCCGGTCATCGTGAAGGCCGCGGCCGGCGGCGGGGGACGGGGAATGCGGGTCGTTCGCGAAGAGGAGGATCTGCTCAACTCGGTCAGCCTCATGCGACAAGAGGCGCACGCGGCCTTCGGCAACGACGAGGTGTACCTCGAGAAATACCTCGAGCGGCCAAGACACATCGAGGTGCAAGTGCTCGCCGACACGCACGGTCACGCGATTCACTTGGGGGAGCGTGATTGCTCCATGCAGCGCCGCCACCAGAAGGTGATCGAGGAGGCGCCGGCGCCGGGGTTGCCCGAGAAGACTCGGGCGAAGATTGGCAAACAGTGCGCCGCCGCCTGCCGCGAGTTCGGTTACCGCGGTGCCGGTACCTTCGAGTTCCTGTTTCAGGACGGTAAGTTCTATTTCATCGAGATGAACACGCGTTTGCAGGTGGAGCATCCGGTTACCGAGATGGTCACTGGGGTTGACCTCGTCAAGGCACAGCTGCTGATCGCGGCCGGTGAGCCGCTTGCGTACCGGCAAGCGGAGATTCCAATACGCGGGCACGCGGTCGAGTGCCGGATCAACGCGGAGCATGCAGAAACCTTTGCGCCAGCACCGGGCACCATCTCGTTCTTTCACCCTCCGGGTGGGCCGGGCATTCGTTGGGATAGTCACGTTTACACCGGCTACACCGTGCCCCCCTACTACGATTCCATGATCGGCAAGCTCATCGCCCATGGGGAGAGCCGCCAGTCAGCAATTGCGCGAATGCGAACCGCGCTCGACGAGATTGTCATCGACGGAATCGAGACCAACATTCCTCTGCATCGACGTTTGCTGGATGATGCGAACTTCCGCGCTGGCGGTACCAACATCCACTATCTCGAGAAGTGGCTCGAGGCTCGTGCGACCTGAGGAGCGATCGTCCCGCCCGCTCGCGCCGCCCGGGTCGGGATTCAGGGCGCGGGAGCGGTCTTCGGAGGAGGTGCCACCGCGGACGTGGTTCAGACTTCGAATGACGACCCAGCAAACGCGGGCCGAGGGGCTCGCACAGGCCCTGAGTGACGTGGGCGCCCTGTCGGTGAGTCTCTGCGACGGTGGAGACCACCCGATTTACGAGTCCGGGCCCGAGCACCCTTCGGCTTGGCCTACCACAGAGGTCCTGGCTTTATTCGACACCTGGGACCAGCTGAACGAAGCCCGCAGAGCACTGCGGTCCGCGCTGTCCGGTCTCGCTTGGAGCGAGGCTACGGTCGAGCCGCTGGCCGAATGCGATTGGGTGGGGCGCTGGTCGGAGAGCCTAGCGCCGCATCGATACGGGTCGCGGCTCTGGGTTTGCCCCCCAGGTTGTGCCTCGCCAATCGAGGCGGGGGCGGTGGTCGTGATGGAGCCGGGGCTCGCATTCGGGTCCGGTGCCCACCCCACCACCGCACTTTGCCTCGAATGGCTGGATGGTGCGAGGCTGGGTGGAGCTCGTGTGATCGACTATGGCTGTGGGTCCGGTATTCTCGCCATCGCCGCGGCAAAGCTCGGGGCGAGATGGGTTGGTGCGATCGATATCGACCCGCAGGCATTGGAGGCCACCGCTCGCAACGCCGGCGGCAACGAAGTCGATCTCGACATCGCCGCGGTGAGCTGCCGGGAGTTTGAGGCCGCCGATGTTCTGATCGCAAACATCTTGCTGCGACCGCTACTCGACCTCGCGCCACGGTTCGCGAGTCTCGTTCGTGGCGCTGGACTGGTGGTGCTGTCCGGTGTGCTGCAAAGCCAGGTCGACGAGCTTCTGGCTCGGTATTCGAATTGGTTCGACACCGAGCAGCGGGTGGTGCGAGACGAGTGGGCCTTGGTCGTCGGGCGCCGGCGGGGCTAGGTCGCGGCAATGCACACCCGGTGTCCCCAGTGCGAGACCTTGTTCAACATCAAGGCCGCCCAGCTTCGAGCCGCTCACGGCACGGTGCGCTGTGGGCAATGCCACCACGTGTTCGACGCGTTGGAGTACCTCAGTGACGGCCTGGTGTCGCCGACGGCCGTGGTGGAGACCCACGGCGACCGAATGCTCGTGCACCGCGCACCACATGAGGAATCGATCTCCCGAAACGCCGCCCTGTCCTCGCGATTGACGGCCCCGACCCCTAGCCCATCTGAGTCCACAGACGAAACACCGCAGGCGTCCATCGATGCCGAGCCGCTTTTCTCAACTGGGGTGGAATCGATCGCCGGGAGTGGCGAGGCGCAAGCGCCGGCAAGCTCACCTGCCGCGGACCCCGGTTGGCGAGCGGAGCTCGAGCGCACCGAAGGGCTGCCTACCGAGCCACCACCCGCGGATGCGCAGGGCGAGGAGCTCAGCCGCATCGAGGCCAAGTTCCAGCGGGATGACCCGAGCCCTTCCGACGAACCGGAGGCGGTTACGCCGCCGCGAGCGTCGTCCTCTGGCCCGACCGTGCCGGAGGTGCTGCAAGCCGATTTCGAGCGCATCGAGCTAGCGCCAAGGCGGCGTCGAGGGCGCTATCTTTTTGGCGGCTTGAGCGTCCTTCTGCTGGTGGTGCTCGGCTTTCAGTACGCGTGGTTCATGCCCGAGGACATGGCGCGGCGTTACCCTCAGACGCGAGCGCTGTTACAGCGGTTCTGTCCCCAGTTCGGCTGCGTGCTTCCCGCGCGCCGGGATCCCGCCCAGATTCGAGTCCTCAGCCGCGACGTTCGCATTCACCCGAAGTTCGAAGGTGCGTTACTCGTTACCGCCGCCATCGTCAACGCCGCCACGTTCTCCCAGCCTCATCCACGCGTCCGGTTCTCGCTGTTCAACGTCAACGGTCAGATCATCGCCAGTCGCGTTTTCGCGCCGGGTCAGTATCTCAGTCCCGACCTCGATGCGAAGGCCTCGATGGTCCCGGACGTGCCCACCCAGATCACCCTCGATCTGCTGGCACCGGACGAGGCAGCGGTCAGTTTTGAGTTTCAATTTCTTTGAGCTGGGGCCGAGGTGCGGGGGCGATGCCTGGATTGGCGAACGGGACTCCGAGCGACGCGCGAGCGAAACGAAGCCCTTTTGTCACCACCCATGGCGACTCTCGAGATCTGCGTCTAATAGGAACTTGATTCTTACGAAGGGTCGGTCTCTGCCGGGGGTGTCAATTCCGGTTTCGACGAGTTGTTTCAACCGATGCACCATTGGGAGTAACATAAGCATGGTGAGGACGGCGATCCCGGCGGATCCGGGCACCTCGCCACGGTCGGGGGTAGGTATGCCGATAAGAACAATCTCCGACCGAGATCCGGTAATCACTAAATAAGAAGCGGCCAGCGGCACCTACCCCTTAGATATGTGGGTCATTTGCCGCTCGGTGATCAATCACCAATGGAATTGGTGGGCTCGGGTCGGAAGCTCCAGGCGTGACAAGACATCAGAAGAGTGAGGCCAAGAAGCGGGCCGGCGTCCTGCAGGTCGACGCGTCGCGGACCAACGAACCGCTGAGAGTGTGTGTGCGCACCGCGCTCGAGCATTACTTCGACCAGCTGGATGGTCACAACACCAGCGGGCTGCATCGATTGGTGATGGCCGAGGTGGAAACCCCCCTGCTCGAGGCGGTGCTCGCCTACACGGGTGGCAACCAGAGCAAAGCGGCTCAGGTGCTCGGCATCAACCGGGGAACACTGCGAAAGAAGCTCAGGGAGTACGGCGTTACCTGAGAACCGACGGCCCCCGAGAATAGTCCGGGGCGGGGCGCGCGGGGTTTTTCCGGCGGCCACGCCGGGTCGACCCCGATCTACTCGAATTTCCCTCGGCAACTGGAGTCTGCCCGTGCAACCCATCAAACGCGCCTTGATCAGTGTCTACGACAAGTCCGGCGTGGTCGAATTCGCAAAGGCACTACGTGAGTTTGGCGTCGAGATTCTCTCGACCGGCGGTACCGCGAAGCTTCTTTCCGAGCGGTCGATTCAAATAAAGGAGGTCTCGGACTACACCGGCTTTCCCGAAATCATGGGCGGCCGGGTCAAGACCTTGCACCCTAAGATCCACGGTGGTCTCCTCGGGCGCGGCGAGACCGATGTCAAGGTCATGGCAGAGCATGGTATCGAGCCGATCGACCTGCTGGTGGTGAATCTGTACCCCTTCGAGCAGACGGTGGCCGATCCGCGCTGCGGCCTCAACGACGCCATAGAGAACATCGACATTGGCGGTCCGGCCATGCTGCGCGCCGCGGCGAAGAATCATCAGCATGTTGGCGTCGTGGTCGAGAGCTCCGACTATGGGCGCTTGCTCAACGAGATGCGCGCACATAATGGCGCGATCGGTTCCGCGCTGAGGTTCGACCTCGCCACCAAGGCGTTCGAACACACCGCGCGTTACGACGGTGCGATTGCCAACTACCTGGGCTCGATCGGAGAAGACGGTGAACGGCTGCGATTTCCTCGTACGCTGAGCCTGCAGTTCGAGCGCCTCCAGGACATGCGCTACGGCGAAAATCCGCACCAGGCCGCATCGTTTTATGGAGAGAAGAACTTCGCCAAGCCGAGTGTTGCAACCGCCCGCACGCTCCAGGGTAAGGCGCTGTCGTTCAACAACGTGGCCGATGCCGATGCGGCGCTGGAGTGTGTCAAGTCCTTCGATGATCGCCCAGCGTGTGTCATCGTCAAGCATGCGAACCCCTGTGGCGTCGCCCTGGGAGAGAGCCTTTCCGTGGCTTACGATCGCGCCTTTCGGACGGACCCGACCTCCGCCTTCGGCGGCATCATTGCTCTCAACCGAACGCTCGACAAAGACCTGGCCGCGCACATACTCGAACGGCAGTTTGTCGAGGTCATCATTGCCCCCGAAGTGGATGGCGACGCGGCACCGGTGCTGGGCGAAAAGCCGAACGTTCGGGTGCTGGCGACCGGTCGTTGGACCGCCGAGGTCGGGATGCCCATGGACTTCAAGCGCGTCGGCGGGGGACTTCTGGTCCAGGACAAGGATCTCGGGTGCGTCGGTGCGAGTGAGCTCAAGGTAGTGTCCAAGCGTCGGCCCACCGAGCGTGAGCTCGACGATCTGTTGTTTGCCTGGCGTGTTGTCAAGTTCGTCAAATCGAATGCCATCGTCTTCTGTCGCGAGGCAGCGACGATCGGGGTCGGGGCCGGTCAGATGAGTCGCGTCTACAGCGCGCGCATCGCTGCGATCAAGGCGGCCGACGCGGGCTTGGAGGTCGAGGGGTCGGTCATGGCCTCGGATGCTTTCTTCCCGTTTCGAGACGGCATCGACTCGGCGGCTGAGGTGGGAATCCGCGCGGTCATTCAGCCCGGTGGCTCGGTGCGCGACGACGAGATCATCGCCGCTGCCGACGAGCACGGGATCGCAATGGTATTCACCGGAATGCGCCATTTCCGGCACTAGATGCCAGTGCGGAAATGTCGGTCACTACGCGTTCGGAGGCGTTCCCTTCCCCGGCGGAACTTTGGAGAGGGTCAGGGTGGGGGATAATCATGGAGTGCTCATCGAAGCCACCGGTGACGTGCGTTTCGGAACAGCTATCCAGTAAACGGGGCGTAGCTATCGGTCACTATCCGTCCCCAGGTGGTCCCTTCTCCGTGGGTCTGCGCGCGAGAGACGGGGTTGGGGATACGTACGAAGAGCTCATCGAAGCCCCGGGCCCCGCGCGCTTCGCAGCC
>JBFHLI010000094.1:0-11740 GCA_041594935.1 Gammaproteobacteria bacterium
ACGGCTATCCCTTGCGCTCCAGCCCGGCGTCCAGACTCGCCTATCCGTCGCCATCGTCCCGGGTCCTTGGTGAAACATCCGGGTTAGCCGACCGTCCCGCGGGCGGCTGTGTCGGGCTGGGCTCAAGCGCTTCCGCGGATGCATTGCGCGCGGCGGCGAGAGCTGGATAATGTCGGCGCTTCCCACCTTAACCTTGGGCGCGGGCGATGAGCACCCATTTTGACCTGATTGTGATCGGCGGTGGTAGCGGCGGACTGGCCGCGGCCCAGCGCGCCGCGGCCCATCGCGCGCACTGTGCGGTCATCGAGCCCGGGCGGCTCGGCGGGACTTGCGTCAACGTCGGCTGCGTCCCGAAGAAGGTGATGTGGTTCGGCGCGTCGATTGCCCACGTCCTCGACGAGGCGCCCGATTACGGATTTCACGTCGAGTGCAACGGTTTCGACTGGGGGGCTCTCAAAGCGGCGCGAGACGCCTACGTCAGGCGCCTCAATCAGCACTACCGGTCGGCTCTCGAGAAAGCCGGCATCGAGACCGTGGAGGGAACCGCTCGCTTCACCGGGGTTCGGGAAATCGAAGCGGCGGGCCGAGCGCTGACCGCCGATCATGTCATCGTCGCAACCGGGGGGAGACCGACCGTCCCCGACGTGCCGGGCGCGGAGTTTGGCATCACCTCCGATGGCTTCTTCGAGCTCGAGAGCTGTCCTCGACGCGTCGCGGTCGTCGGTAGCGGTTACATCGCGGTCGAGCTGGCGGGGATGCTCAAGGCGCTCGGGGCGGAGGTGACGGTGCTGGTGCGCAAGCAGTTCCTTCTGCGGCTATTCGACGAGATGATACGCGACCGGCTGATGGAGCAGATGCGGGCCGACGGCATCGAGGTTCTCACCGGGACCCGCGTCACGGCGGTGGCGCGGGCGTCGGACGGGGGCTTGAGCATCGGCACGTCGGGTGGGGGAGAGACCCGCGAGGTGGACACGCTGCTCTGGGCGATCGGGAGGGAACCAAACAGTGCCGCCCTCGACCTCGGCGCGTGCGGCGTGCGATGCGATCCGCAGGGCCATGTCCCGGTCGATGCATTTCAGGCGACGGCGGTTCCGGGGGTCTACGCGATCGGCGACATCACCGGCAAGTATCCGCTGACGCCGGTCGCGGTGGCGGCAGGACGCCGTCTCGCGGAGCGGCTCTTTGGCGGCATGCCGGAGCGGCGGCTCTGCTATGAGAACATCCCGAGCGTGGTGTTCAGCCATCCTCCGATCGGAAGCGTGGGATTGACCGAGGAGCAGGCGAAGGCGATGCACGGGGACCGCGTCAAGGTCTATCGGGCTCAGTTCACACCGATGTACCACGCGTTCACGCGGCACCCGAGGAAGACGGCGATGAAGCTCATCACGCTGGGGTCGGAGGAGCGGGTGATCGGCTGTCACATCTTCGGTGCCGGGGCCGATGAGATGCTGCAGGGTTTCGCGGTGGCGATTCGGATGGGTGCCTGCAAGCGGGACTTTGATGACACGGTGGCCATCCATCCGACCAGCGCCGAGGAGCTCGTGACGATGCGCTGAGAGCGCAGGGTCCCGCACGGTCGTGGTATCGGTCGATCGTAACCGAGGCAACCCGAGTTCATGGACCCCGCCGACGCTCTTCGCAGCCACGCACGGCCAGTCCGGCGGTCGAAGCGCATTCTACGGGCGGGCCCGATCAGCCCAGGATGTAGGTCTCCAGCTCCCGGATGAGCGACTTTTGCTGGGAGATGATCACCTTGACGAGGTCTCCGAGCGAGATCATGCCCGCCAGCCGCTCGCCCTCGAGGACCGGCATGTGCCGGATGCGACGTTCGGTCATGGTGGCCATGCAGGCCTCGATGCTTTGCTCGGGCTGAGCGTAGATGACCCGAGCTGTCATGACGTCACGGACCGCGGTTTGCTTGGAGGACTTGCCGGCCAGCACCAGTTTCCGGGCGTAGTCCCGCTCCGAGATGATGCCCACGAGACGCTCGCCTTCGACCACCGCGAGGGCCCCGATTTCCTTCTCCGACATCAGCTTGATGGCATCGAAGACGGTTGCCTCCGGGCCTATGGTCCAGACCTGATGGCCCTTCTCCGCTATCAGCTCGCTCACCTTGTCCATCTGACGCCTCCCGCCCGACGACCGAGTGCCCGAATGCTCGCTCATTTGCGCCCTGATTGGAATACCCCTCGGAAGCGCCCCGGTCCGGTAGGGGAGAAGGTCACGCGCGCTTCGAAATCGGCGTCCCAATTCGTTATGATAGAACGTCAACCGAGAGCGGTGCGCGAACCCCGTAGAGGCCCAAACGGTGCCGGATCATCCTGGTGCGCCGCCCGAATCGGCGGAGGAGATCGAAGGTCATTACAAGTCCTGGAGCGCTTGCGCCCTTTGCGGATTCGAGGGCATCTTCCGCTTCCGTCGGTGGCAGGAGTCGCTCGGGCCGGACGCGCTCGGGGCGATGTTCGATTCAACCTGTCCGGCGTGCGGTGAGCAGGAGTCGGTGCTCGTGGCGACGGAGGAGATCGGCGAGATGACCCCGTTGAGTATTGGCCCCGATGATCGGCGCGGACAGTAGGACCGTGTTCTCGCGTCCGCTTCGAGCGATTGGTCTCGCCGGCCGGTGCAGATTGCGATCGGTCGTTCTTGCGGTGGCGGTCGTTGCGGCCTCGAGCCAGCCGGCGCCAGCGCGTCAGGATGATCAGCGACTGGTCGCCTTGTTCGAGGGGCTGCGCGAGGCCGCCACCGAGGCGGAAGCGGGGCCGATCGAGCGCGAGATCTGGGACGTCTGGATGCAGAGCGGCCGGGCGGAGGTGGATGACCTGATGGCCCAGGGCGTTGAGGCGATGAGTGCCCGGGCCTTCGCGCGTGCCCTTGAAGCTTTCGACCGGATAGTGCAGCTCGACCCAGGATTCGCGGAGGGCTGGAACAAGCGTGCAACCGTGCATTGGCTGATGGATCACAACGCCCAGTCGGTGGTGGACATTCGGCGAACCCTCGCCCTCGAACCGCGTCACTTTGGAGCGATATCGGGAATGGGACTGATCCTGATGGAGGAGGGGGATGCGGCGGGTGCCCTCAAGGCGTTCGAGGCGGTGCTCGAGATCAACCCCAATGCGCGCGGGGCAAAGCGGAACATCGAGCAGCTGCGCGCGTTGATCAAGGACGACTCCGTCTAGGAGCGGCTTCGCGGGCTCGGGTGAGCGCGACGGCGGTCTCGACGATGTCCGCCTCGCTCGGCAGCACCAGATTGGCGGCCGCTCCGAGCGGGATGTTGGTATCGCGGCCGACCACCCGGCGCATCGGCGGGTGCTCATCGAGGCGCTCGACCAACGCGGTAAAGACGGCCTCGCTCAGCCCGCCGGTGCTGCGGCCTTCATCCACGACGAGAACCCGCCTGCACTCGGCCGCGTGCTGCGCGATGAGCTGCGAGTTTAGGGGCGCGAGCCACCGCAGGTCGAGAATTCGAGCCTGGACCCGATGCTCGTTCGAGAGCATGCGTGCGGCTCGCAGAGAAAGGTAGGTGCCGTTGCCGTAGGTGATGATGAGGAGGTCTTGAGCGTGCGGATGGTAGACTCGCGCCTCGCCGATCGGGATCGCGTGCTCGGGGGATGGGTAGGGAAACTGCCAGCCTCCGTCACCGGCTTCGAAAAGTTCCTTGGTCATGTACAGCGCGATCGGCTCGAGGAAGACCACGACCCGGCCGTCGACGGCTGCGAGGGCTGCACAGGTGCGCAGCATGCCGGCTGCGTCGTCGCCGCGTGACGGGCAGGCGATCACCAGGCCTGGAATATCGCGTAGACCGGCGATGCTGTTGTCGTTGTGAAAATGACCCCCGAAGCCTTTCTGATAGCCGAGACCGGCGATCCGAATCACCATCGGGTTACGAAACTGGCCGGTCGAGAAGAACTGGGTCGAGCAGGCCTCGCCGCGAATCTGGTCGATCGCATTATGGACGTAGGCGAGATACTGAATCTCCGGAAACGGCAGCAGACCGACATACGCGCTACCCTGAGCCATGCCGAGAATCGACTGCTCATCGAGCAGGGTGTCGAAAACCCGGGCACGACCGAAGGTCGCCTGAAGCCCCGGGGTCACGTGATAGACCCCACCCTTGCGCGCCACGTCCTCGCCGAACAGGACGGCCTGAGGATACTTCGCCAATAGATCGACGAGGGCGCGGTTGATGTTGACCGCGAGGTGGCGCGGCGGGGCGTGCTCCGGCAGCTGCGCCGCGCCCCCGAAGGCGGCGGCCCGGGCCTCGGCGTAGTCGGTGCGGGTTGCCTCGCGGTGAATCTCGTCGGAATGCAGGGGCGCCAGCGGCGCGATGATCTCGGCGGCGTCGGCGAGGTGTGCCGCGGGTCTCAGTTCCTTCGCCGTCTCGTGCACCCGGGCCCGCAGCGCCTCGTAGCGGGCGAGGAGGGCCTCGGCGTCGGCAATCCCATGCTCGATCAGGCACCGGGCGGTTCTGATCAAGGGGTCGTTCGCCTCGGCCGCCTCGATCTCCTCGACGCTGCGGTACTCCGGCTCGATGTCACTGCCGGCGTGTCCGAGCAGCCGAGTCATTCGAAGGTGGAGGAAGACCGGCCGACGCCGGGTGCGGCAATCCGCGATGGCGGCGGCGCAGCTCTCGTACGCATCGAGCAGATTGCCGCCGTCGGCTTGGTACCAGGCGATGTCGTCCCGGGGGCGCAATGCGGCCTCGACCCAGGTCGATGGAGTCGGCACCGAGATGCCGAGCCCGTTGTCCTCGCACACGAAGAGGATCGGGGCCGGCAGTCCTTGATGCGATGTCCACGCCGCGCAGTTGATCGCGCCGGCGGCGGTGCGGTGGTTGATGCTCGCATCGCCGAAGCTGCACACAACGATGCTGTCGGCCGGGATCGGCGGCTCGGTTCCGATTCGCCGGCACCGACCGAGGGCAATCGCCACTCCGAGCGCTTTGGGGAGATGGCTCGCGATGGTGCTGGTCTGGGGCAACACCCACAGCGGTGCGCTGCCCCATACCTTGTGGCGTCCTCCCGAGATCGGGTCGTCGCGGCTCGCCATCAGCGAAAGCAGGGTGTCGCGTACCGGGTCAATATCGGGTCGCTTGCGGGCCCGCTCCATCATGAATGCGCCGCTGCGGTAGTGAAGAAAGGCGGGATCGGTGGCGCGCGTGATGCGCCCGACCACCGCGTTGCCCTCGTGTCCGGCGCTGCCGATGGTGTAAAAGCCTTCGTTTTTGGCCCTGAGCGCTCTCGCCGCAAAATCGAGCAGGCGGCTGAGCATCTGGGAATCCGCGAGCTCCCGCAGGTCTTTCGGACGCAGCTCGCCGGGCAAGGTGCGCACGGGCGATTGCGCCGCTTGCGTCGGTGCCCGTTCCCACTCTCGTAAGAATCGAGTGAAGTTGTCATCGACGATCGCCGCGCGGTCCAGCGAATCGATTCTGCCCCGACGCGGCCTTGCCTTCTCAGCGTTCATTCGAATTGACCTCGGCTCCAGGGGGCGAAACGCGCCGTTGGCGCCCCGCCTCGATTCACGCCAATCGACTGTGTTTCACGAATAAAACGGCGGCCTAAGCATAGCTTTAAGTATTGCCGCAGCTCATGCTAGGCTGCGAGCGCCTGAGGTCGGCCACCCGTGCCAGCCTTTCGTGAGACAGGACGATCGGCGCTGCGGCTGAAGAGGAGCGCGTCGAGCATTCCGGCGCAAGGCCACGGCATTGCAAGGAGGGGTGAGATGAAGCTTTCGTGCACGAGTTTCTCTGACAATGAGCGGATCCCCCCCGAGTTCGCATTCGGTATTCCAGACCCAGAGTCCCACGTTACCCACGGCGGTAACAAGAACCCCGGGTTCGAATGGGGCGGTCTGCCGAAAGAGTGCAAGTCCTTGGTGCTGATTGCGCACGATTCAGACGCTCCGAGCAAGGCGGATGCGGTCAACAAGGAGGGCCGCAAGGTGCCGGCAAACCTCCCTCGCGTCGATTTTTTCCATTGGCTGCTGGTCGACATCCCGGCGGATGTCGTCGCCATCCAGGCCGGCGAATTCTCCGACGGGGTGACGCCTCGAGGCAAGGAGGTGTCCACCGGACGACGAGGCACTCGCCAGGGAGTCAACGACTACACGACGTGGTTCGCCGGGGACCCCGACATGGAGGGTACTTATTTTGGTTACGACGGACCGTGCCCCCCTTGGAACGACTCCATCGAGCATCATTACCACTTTACCCTCTACGCGCTCAATCTCGAGCGGTGCCCGGTCGGCGGCGAGTTCACCGGTCCGAATGTGCTTGCCGCGATCGAGGGGCATGTGCTCGACCAGGCCAGCATCATCGGTATCTACAGTTTGAACCCGGACCTCGAGGTCGATCGGGAAGAGGCTTGAGCGGCGCCGGTGGGCGTCTCGGGCCGGATGTTCCATCTCAGGGACTCTACATGGGGAGCAGCATGATGAGTGAACCAGTCGTGGCGCAGAAACAACCATTTGGTGTGGATCTCGAGCCCGGGCAGTACTTCTGGTGCCGTTGTGGGCGGTCCTCGAAGCAACCGTTCTGCGATGGATCGCACAAGGACACCGAGTTTACGCCGGTCAAGTTCGAGATTGACGAGGCGAAGAAGGTCTGGTTGTGCGGGTGCAAGCACACCGGCAATCAGCCATTTTGTGATGGGACGCATAAGTCTCTCGCTGCGCGGTGATTGGGGTCACAGATCGAACTCTCCTGCCTTGTGCGCGTTTCTCCCCCGGCGCATATTGGCACCGCCCCGATTGCCTCGGAATCGATCAAGATGGAGCTGCCGCGCCGCCGGAGCCTGGAAGACACGAAGCCGATGTCCCGCCCCCCCGGGGGATGGACGGCGGCCCGCGCGTCTGATCGTGTTCGGCCCCTGCCGCTGACCGGCGGGAGGGACCTGGACGACCTGGAGATATTCGCGAGAGCACTCGAGCCGTGCACCACCGTGACGGGGGAAACCGTGGCGGGGCTCGCCCGTCTCGCGGAATCTTCCCTGGTGGCAGAATCGATTCGCACCGATCGGGCGGAGGCGAGACTACGTGAGATCCTCATCGAGCTGACCCGGCATCCGTCCCGGGTGACCGAGCGCCTCGACGGTCTCGATCCGAGCCTGTTCACCGATGAGCTGGGATGGCCGCAGATCCTGGGTTGGCTTCAGCCGCATCGCGGCTCGCGATATGACGAGCACAAGCGCCTTGCCCTGGTAAAGCTGCGCGAGTATCTGCTGCATCGGCGCGACGAGCTCCGGCGGCTGTGCCAGCTAGGGGCGTCGCGGGTGGTCGAGAAGCGGGGCCGGCCTGCGGCCGGGGAATATCCCCACCGCTACCTACGTTCAATGGTCGGGCGCCCGCGTCGCCGGCGCTGCCTGGACAATGCGCTCGATCTCGTCAAGCTGGAACGCGGCGAGACCACCGGCGTCGCGGCGCGACGCGGGGACAAGTTCGATCTCCGATTGGCAAGCCGGGCGTTTCGCATCCTGCACGCCGACGTGCCGGTGATGATCGATGAGCACGGGGAATGTCTCAGGCTGCGCGAGGGAAGCAACATGATCGGTCGAGCAACTCACAATGACGCCGTGATTCGATCCGAGTTTGCCGATGTCTCGAGACGGCATCTCGAGGTCGAGGTCCGCCGCGGGCTGGTGTCGCAAATGATCGACCTGTCGTCGGCCGGTACGTTCCTGCCGCGGAGCCGCGCCCTTTAGTTTCGCGAGGACGCGCGGCGATCAGTCCACCCAGTCGATGACCCGCAGTCCGCCACCCTGACTCGCGAAGTACGCGCTGATGTCCGCACGGTCCTCGGGAGTCAAATTGGCAGCAAAGCCGGCCATCAACGCGTTCTTACGCTCACCGGATGCGTATTGCTTTAGGGCGGTCTCGAGATAATCTGCATGTTGTCCAGCGAGGCGTGGCGGGGTGGGTACCTGCTCGGTATTGGCGTTGCCGTCCTCGCCGTGGCAAGCGAAGCAGACTTGCGCTTTTTGTTTGCCCGCTTCCGCATCCCCCCCGGCCATGGCCGGCAAGGCGCAGCCCGCCAACAACGCCAACGCCATCCATCTAACCCGAGTTGCCATCCACGCCCCCCAAGATTCCTGATTATCCTTGACTAAGACCTACTTCTTACCCGCTATCTCGAAATACGCAGCGATATCGGCCATGTCCTGCTCGCTCAAAGATGCCGCCTGGGCCCGCATAGTCTTGTGGGCCCGGTCGCCTGACTTGTAGGCTTTCAACGCGTCGACGATGTACTCGGCGTGCTGCCCGCCTACCCGTGGCACGCGGTAGGTGGGGTACACGTTGAAGTAGCCGGGAATGCCGTGACACCCCATGCAACTGATGGCCTTCACCTCGCCCGCCGCCGGGTCGCCGGCGGCCGAGGCGACGATCGCCCATGCCGTTAAAGTCACGCCGAAAAGCGCCCCGGTCAGGCTTCGCATGCTCATCCTCCGCACGTTTCGTGGAGACCTACATTATTCAAACGACGGTTGACCTCAAGACGCCCACGTTGGAGCCTTATCGAGTCGACTCTGGTGGGCGTGGATTAAGGGTCGGCCGCGCGTGCGGCGCAGTATACCCGCTCGGGCGGGTGCGACCAAGAAGCGTTGTTGATGCACGAATCCGCCGCGATGCTCCTGGTCTAATCGGATTGCACGAATCGAGCTCGATGGTCCAGGCGGCGGGTCAGGGTCGCCCGCGAGCTCCGGCGCTCCGGCTAGCGAGTAGCGCTATCAGCGCCGCTCGGGCGGGAAGCCCGGTCCATCGTGGATGAGGGGCGGGGAGGGTACGGCCTTGATGCGCATAGGGGTGAGCTCCCGTCGCGCCGAGACCGCGAGTACCGCCCGCGGCTCCGGCACGGTACTAGGAGCGTGTGCCGCCCCTTCGCTCGTTCAGGCCGAGGGTGAGAGCGTCGTGACCGACGAACGCAGACGGCATCCGCATCTCGAGATTCCTTCAAGTCCAGGGTCTTTCGGTCGAAATACCTCTAACAGATGTTGCGAGAACGTTACAACCGTTGCTTCTTTCGGCGCTGGGTGACGATTCACAGCCTCGCCCCGAGCTCCCCACGCGGAAGGGCAAGTCCGCGACCGCTCGGCGACCGAGATGAATCGCTCATTGGTCGTGATGGGGATGTCGTGCGCCGCCGGCTACGCGGCTTTGGCTCCGGTTCAATTTCACGGGTAAAGCGATTACCCTACCGGGCGTTTCGGGTTCTGACTCGACCGAGAGTCTCTTCGAATCGTGCGTTTGACAGGTCTTGGAAACTATGAGCGGGCATGAATTCGTTCTGGACGTCTATCCGAAGATCCCCGAGCGCATCGGGCGGCTCGAGGAGCTCGCGACCAATCTGTGGTACAGCTGGCACCGGCCCGCGCGCGCCTTGTTCGGGCCCCTCGACCCCTCCTTGTGGAATCGGGTTGGTCACAACCCCAAGCTGTTCCTCAAGCGAATAGATGAGCACGTCCTGCGGGCGGCGGCGACCGACCAGGTTTTCCTCTCCAACTACCATAAGCTGCTGTCCGCGTTCGATACCTATCACGGTGAGCGCTCGCGCCAAGAGCAGGCGGTCAAGCTCGCGGACGACGACCTGGTCGCTTATTTCTGTGCCGAGTACGGATTTCATGAGAGCTTGCCGATCTACTCCGGCGGGCTGGGGATCCTGGCCGGTCATCACTGCAAGTGCGCCAGCGATTTCCGTCTGCCGTTCGTGGCCATGGGTCTGCTCTACCAGTCCGGTTACTTCCACCAGCTCATCGATGACGAGGGCAATCAGGTTGCCAACTACGTCGAGTCGACCTTCGCCAACCTGCCAATCTCCCCCGTCGACGATGAACGGGGTCAGCCGCTGGTCGTCGGCATCGATTTCCCCGGGCGCATGGTCTACGCGAAGGTCTGGCTCGCCCAGGCCGGACATGTGAATTTATACCTCCTCGATACCAACATTGCCGACAACGAGCCGTCGGATCGACGCATCACCCATCAGCTGTACGGAGGCGACCGCGAAACGCGCATCAAGCAGGAGCTGGTGCTCGGAATCGGAGGCGTGCGGGCGCTCAATCGCCTCGGGCTGCGGCCCACGGTGTGGCACATGAACGAGGGTCATCCCGCGTTTCTGATCCTCGAGAGAATCCGTGAGCTGGTGACCGAGGGCGGCGACTTCTCGAGCGCCCTCGAGTACGTCGCCTCCAGCTCGGTCTTCACGACCCACACTCCGGTACCGGCGGGTCATGATTACTTCACGCGCGAGATGGTGGGGCATTACCTGAGCCCCTTGCTCCCGAGCCTCGGAATCAGCGAGCGCAGACTGCTCGAGCTCGGGCAGATCAACGGCGGTGGCGAGGACTTCAACATGACCACCCTCGCGATCAAAGGCTCTCGATTTCACAACGGGGTCAGCCGAATCCACGGGACGGTCTCCGCCGCGCTCTGCGCCAACTGCTGGCCGCAGGTCCCCCCGGAGGAAAACCCGATGGACTGCATCACCAACGGGGTGCATGTCCCGACCGTGCTCGCCCATGACTGGTGCGACCTGTTCGACCGCTTCCTCGGCGCCGACTGGCGCAATCACCTCTGTGTCGAGGCTTACTGGGAAGGTGTCCACGGGATTCCCGATCACCTTTTCTGGAGCGTGAGCCAATCCATCAAGTCCATGATGCTGCGCGCGGTGAAGGAGGCGTTAATGACGCAGCATCTGCGCAACCAGGTGAGTGAGCCGCACCTCGAGCGAATGCTGAAGTTCATCGACCCCGGCGACCCGAACGTGCTCACGGTCGGCTTCGCTCGGCGCTTCGCCACGTACAAGAGAGCAAACCTGCTGTTCAATGATATGAACTGGTTGCGAGAGATCGTGGGCAACGCCGAACGCCCCGTCGTCTTCATCTTTTGCGGCAAAGCTCATCCGGCGGACATCCCGGGTCAGCAGCTCATCAAGCAGGTCCACGAGATTTCCACCATGCCGGAGTTCGTCGGCAAGGTGCTGCTGGTGGAGGGCTACGACCTCGGGCTCGCACGGCGCCTCGTGGCAGGGGTGGACGTCTGGCTCAACAATCCGATCTATGCGATGGAGGCGAGTGGTACGTCGGGGATGAAGGCGGCGATCAACGGTACCATCAATCTGAGTGTGACCGATGGTTGGTGGGCCGAGGGCTTCCAGGGCGACAACGGGTGGGCGATCCGACCTTCGCCCCACGGCGACGATGAGGTGCGACGCGACACCGAAGATGCCCGCACCCTGTACGAGACGCTGCAGGACGACGTCTTACCGCTTTACTACGCGGTCGGCAAGTACGGCTACTCCCCGGGCTGGGTAAAAATGGCGAAGCGCTCGATGGCTACCATCTTGCCCCGGTTCAACATGGCGCGGGTGGTGAACGAATACATCGAGAAGCTGTATCATCCCGCCTCACGCAAGGGACGCGCGCTCGCGGAAAATCGGTTCGACGGCGCTTCGCAGCTCGCGAAGTGGAAGGCTCGGGTGCGTAAGGCATGGCCGGGAGTGTCTCTTCGCCGGCTCGATACTCCGGTGAGGCAGATCAACTTCGGCGATCGGGTGGGCCTGTCGGTTGCCGCGAAGCTAAACGGCCTCGAGCCCGATGACGTCGTCGTCGAGGCGCTGGTCACGAGCCGGAATGACGCCGACGAGTCGGTGGCACGCGGTAACGCCCCCGAGGACGGCTACTTGTTTGGTGGGCGGGTCGAGTCCGACGAGCGACTTACTCGTCTTCAATTCGATTACGCGCAAGCGATGCCGGGC
>JBFHLI010000095.1:0-11723 GCA_041594935.1 Gammaproteobacteria bacterium
CACCCCGCAGGATCATGACGGACACGCTAGAGGGCGTCGCGGTTTTCACTCTCGGATTGCTCCTCTTGGCGGGGTACGCCAGTCATGCGCTCGGCGCTCGGCTGCATGTTCCTCGCGTGACGCTGCTGCTCTTGCTGGGGCTCGCGTGCGGGCCGAGCGGGCTCGATATCGTCCCCCCCACCGTCTCGGAGTGGTTTTCTTTCGGCTCTCACATGGCGCTTGCCATGGTCGGCTTCTTGCTCGGCGAGAGCTTCGTCTGCAAGCATCTCTAGCAGTTGGGCCGGGCGGTGTTTTGCGTGTCGCTGGGGGTGACCTTGCTGAGCGCCCTCTTGGTGTTCGTTGGCTCGTTGCTGATGGGCGCGCCGCTCGCGGTGGCCCTCGTCCTGGCCGGCATCGCGCCGGCGACTGCCCCGGCTGCAACCTTGGACATCGTCAGAGAGAGCGGCGCGCGCGGCCCCCTCACCCGCATCGTGCTCGGCGTGGTGGCGATCGACGACGCCTGGGGCGTGATGCTATTCAGCTTGCTGTTGGCGCTCGCGCAAGCGACATCGGGCATCATGAACATACCGGGAGGGGTGCTGCGAGGAATCTGGGAAATAGCGGGGGCGGGGCTGGTCGGCGTCGCGGTCGGTATCCCCATGGCGTGGCTCACCGGCCGGCTCAAGGAGGGCGAGCCGGCGCTCTTGGAAGCGGCCGGGTTCGTGTTTCTCTGCGGCGGTCTTTCGCTCATGCTCGACGTGTCCTACCTTCTCGCGTGCATGGTCCTCGGGGCGGTCGTCGGCAATCGCGCCACTCACTATACCCGACCGTTTCACGCCATCGAGGGAGTGAGCGACCCGTTCCTCGCCATCTTCTTTCTGCTCGCGGGATTCAGCTTCGAGGTCGATGCGCTATCGACCCTGGCCGGGATTGGTGCGGCTTACGTCCTCGCGCGCTCGGCCGGACGCATACTCGGCGCCCGGCTAGGAGCGAGGCTCGGCGACCTGCCACCCGCGGTGGGCGCTCACGTCGGGTGGTGCTTGTTGCCTCAGGCCGGGCTCGCCCTCGGATTCGCCCTGCTCGTGCGCGAACGGCTGCCGGAGGTCGGGGACGTCGTTCTTCCCCTCATCATCGCGACCACCGTGCTCTTCGAGGTGGCGGGTCCGGCGTTTACCCAAGCTCACCTCCGTCGAGCGGGCGAGATCGACTGAAGCAATCCCAGCACCGAGCCCAGGCCGCCCAAGACGGTTCATCTTCTCATCGCTGTCGGAAGCTAAATGACGCGCGGCGAGGCGCCTTGGTGAAGTTTCCAGGTTAGGATCGAGTCGAGGCTTCGAATCCCGCCACCACGTCGAGCAGCTCCTCGGTGATAGCGCTCTGGCGTTGTTCCCGGTACTGCCCGCTCAGCTCCTCCAGGCGATCGTGTATGTTGCGCTCAGCCACCTGCATCGACAAAAGACGGGTGGCATGCTCGCTCGCGAGCGATTCCGCCATGGCGCGGAAGACGTGGATATAGAGATACTGCCGGGTAAGCGCCGCGAGCAACCGGTCCCGGGGCAAGGTGAACTGCGGCAAGTTGTTCGTCGGCCACGGCGCTGCCAGCTGCCCCTCCGCGCCAAGCTCCGGGGGCAGCAACCGGCGGCGGGTAGGACGATAGGGCCGGTGCGGATCGTGACGATTGAAGTACATCACCACCTCGCCCACCTGCCACTCATCGATTGCCACGAGGATCGTCTGCACCGTACGCCCGATCGCCGCGACCGAGCCCGGCACCACCAGGGCGGTCTCGATCGGCAGGCCAACCGCCTCCATCGCCGCCGCCGCCCGCGCTCCGACCGCCAGGCGACGAACCGGCTCGGGACCAGGGGTGCGATCGCGATAGGTGTCGGCAACCTCATTGACAATGGCGTCGTTGAAGCGCCCGCAAAGCCCGTGGTCGGAGCCGAAGACGACGAGCCCCAGGCCCTGCCGCCGACCGCGACCGCGCTCCGGCGCCGTGCCCCTGCCGCCACGCAGGGCCACCTGCAGGCCGCGGTCGATGGTGCGGGTATAGTCCGCGAGCGAGCTGACCGCGAGCTCGTACTGGCGAATGCTGACCGCGGCGAGAACCTTCATCGTCCCGACGATGGATTCCAGATCCTCGACCGTGCCGATCGCGCGTTTGAGCGCCTCAAGGCTTCGCATCGGCGCGCGGCCCCGGGTCCGGCAAGGCGCTACGCGCCGCCTCCATGATCGTCTCCAGATCCGAATCCGAGAGCCCGTTGCCCGAGTCGATCCGTCGGCTCAGCTCGGCCAGCGGATCGCGGGTAGCGTCCAGCAGCCGCGCCTCGACCCCGCGAACCGCGTCGATTGGAACCGCATCGAACAATCCGCGGCTCACCGCGCTGAGCACCACCACCTGCTCGCTCGGGCTCAGGCGCTCGTTCTCTCCCTGCTTGAACACTTCTCGCACCCGCTGCCCCCGCTCGATGGTGGCGCGGGTTTGCGCATCGAGCCGGGTCCCGAACCGGGCAAAGGTCTCGAGCTCCTCGAACTGACTGTAGGCGAGCCGCAGGGCACCGCTCACCTTCCGATAGGCCGGAAGCTGCGCCTTGCCGCCCACGCGAGATACCGACCGGCCCACGTCGATCGCGGGCAACATCCCCTTCTGGAATAGCTCCGGCGACAGATAGACCTGACCATCGGTGATCGAGATGAGGTTGGTGGGAATGTACGCCGACAGATTCTCGGCCTGGGTTTCCACCACCGGCAGCGCCGTGAGCGAGCCTCCTCCGTGCTCGGTCCGCAGATGGGTCGACCGCTCGAGCAGCCGCGAATGGATGTAGAAGATATCGCCCGGGTAGGCCTCGCGACCGGGCGCCCGACGCAGCAGCAGCGAGAGCTCTCGGTAGGCGTTGGCGTGGCGCGTGAGGTCGTCGTACACCACCAGCACGTCGCGCCCCTCGGCCAGGAAGAACTCGCCGATCGTGGTGGCCGCGTAGGGAGTGATGTACTGCAGCCCCGGCGGGTCCTCGCCCGCCCCCACTACCACTACGCAGTGCCCCATTGCGTGGCTCGAACGCAGCGTCTCGATCACCCGCGCGACCGACGATCCGCGTTGACCGATCGCGCAGTAAATGCACACCAGGTCATCCGCGCTCTGATTGATGATCGTCCCGAGCGCAAGGGCGGTCTTGCCGGTCTGGCGATCCCCGAGGATGAGCTGGCGTTGACCCCGACCGATCGGAATGAGCGCATCCACCACCTTGACACCGGTGTGCAGTGGGCGCGTCACCGGAGCCCGCGCCATGATCGGCGGCGCCTCACGCTCGATCGCCCAGCGCTCGGCCGTCTCGACCCGGCCGCGGCCATCGAGCGGCCGGCCGGCCCCATCGACCACCCGCCCGAGCAGGCCCGGGCCGACCGGTACATCGACCACCCGCCCGGTGCGCCTGACCTCCCCTCCGGCCGCGAGCCCCCCGCTCGCCTCGAGCAGCACGACCCCGACCCGGGCCGGCTCCAGACTGAGCGCGATTCCGAGGCTCCCGTCCGAGAACTGCACCAGCTCCTGCGCTCCCACCCCCGGCAACCCGCGCAGCTCGACAATACCGTTGCCGATGCGGGTGATCTCCCCGATCTCCTCGCCAACGAGCCGCGCAGGCTGCTCTTCGAGCAGTCGCTCGATGGTTCGATCGAGGTCGCCAATGACTCGTTCGAGCGCCATCGGCCGGCATCAACCCTGCCGCGCGGGGGCCGCGAGCATGCGCGACAGCTCGTGCTCGAGCGCGCCGAGGTAACCGTTTGCCGCCCACTCCCATCGCCGGCCGGCCGCCTCCAGCGATATCCCGCAGAGCAGCTCGGCTCGAGTGACGAAGTCGGTGCGCACCGGCTCGCCCAGAAGTTCGCCGAGCGCGGCCTTGATCTCCCCGCGCAACGAGTCCCCGAGCGAAAACGCACTTGCCACCCGGACCCCCGACTCCCGTGCGCCCGTGAGCAGCGCCTCCCGGTCTGCGCTCGAGAGTCCGTCCAGCTGCGTCCGGAACCGGCGCACCATCTGCGCCTCGAGCTCGACGTCGGCAAGCTGGGCGAGGGCAGTGCGGGTGATCGCGGTCACCCGCCCCGCGATCGTCTCGCGCACCTGTCGAAAGAGGCTATCCGTCTCCGATTCGACCTGGCGCTGCCACTGGCGACGTTTCTCTGCCATCTCCTCGCGCAAAGCCTGCACCATCCGTTCGCGCTCGGCGTTGGCATCCTCGCGGGCCTGCTCGAGCCGCTGCTCGCGCTCGGCCGCAACGTTGCGTTCGAGCTCCTCGTACTGCGCCCGCGCGCGATCGGCCGCCGCCGCGCGTCGGTCCGCCTCCAGGCTCTGGTCCAGCAGGCGTTTCTCGCGCGTGTCCATGGCACGAATGACCGGCTTGTAGAGAAAGCGCTTGAGCAGGTAGACCAAGACCAGGAAGTTGACCACCTGGGCCGAGACCGTCAGCCAATCGATCGCCATCGGCTAGCCTCCCGCCTTGACCACGTGGTCCCAGAACGGATTGGCAAACAGGATGATCATCGAGATCACGAAGCAGTAGATCGCGGTGGACTCGATCATCGCCAGCCCGACGAACAACGTCCGGGTGATGCTGCCGGTCTCGTCGGGCTGCTGCGCGATCGAGCTCAGGGCCTGGGACACCGCCCGGCCTTCCCCGAGGGCGGGCCCGATGGAGCCGAGACCGATGCACAGCGCGGCGGAGAAGATGGAAACGACACCGATCCAGCCTAGGTCAGTCATGGGATTGTTCACCTCGATGCGAATGGTCGGCCCCGGCGCGGTGGGCGCTCGCGGCCGAGGCGATGTACACCAATGCGAGCATCGCGAAGATGTACGCCTGGATCATGCCGGTCAGCAGTCCGAGAAGCTGCATCACGACGGGGAAAAAGAACGGCGCGATGCTGAGCAGAATCGCGAGGATGACGGTGCCGCTCATGATGTTGCCATAGAGGCGCACCGCAAGCGCCAGGGTACGGCTGAGCTCCCCCACGATGTTGAACGGCAGCATGAGCGGGGTGGGTTGGAGGTACTGACGCGCATAGTCGCGGGCGCCCCGCTCCCCGACGCCGAACAGGGGCACCGCCACGAACACGCACGCCGCCAGCGCGGTGGTGGTCGAGAGGGAGCCGGTCGGGGGAAGGTAGCCGGGCACGATTGCAAGCAGATTCGAGGTCGCGATGAACAAGAACAGTGTGCCCACGAAAGGGAGGTAGGCCGCGGACTCCTGGTGGGTAACGTCGATGATCTGGTCACGGATCCCGGTGATCACGACCTCCAGCAGATTCTGCCCGCGGCCGATCGTCACATCGGTGGAGAGCGAGCGGGTGATGAGCCAGGAGCCGCCGACCAGCAAGGCCATCACCAGCCACGTGTAGAGCAAGGTCGCGCTGACCGCGATGGGACCGAGCCGAGCGACGATGACTTGGTCGGGGCTGAACGTCACCGGACCGGCTCCCCCGTCGCCGGCTGCGGGCGAGTCCCCGCCCTCACCCGGCGCACCCACAGCACTCGAACCACCAGCACTCCGGCCAGCGCCGCCAGCAATCGACGCCAATCCGCCTGGACCAGCCAGCACAGCCCCGCCAGAAGTGCCGCGTTGCGAAGCGCGAAGCTGAGCGCTATCCGCAGCCCCGGCCGCGGCGAGCCTGCGAGGCCGCGCACCGTCCACCACAGGCCACCGAAGTGCAGCAGGCCGAGCGCCGCGCCCAGCCCGAATGCCGCCGTCAGGCTCGCCAACAGGTCAATCACCACCGCCCTCTCGCTTCACCCACCGCCAAGCGCTGAGACACCCCACGACCAGGCCCACGAACAAAAGGGTGAGCGTCCAGGAGATGCGGCTCGGCCAGTGCTCGTCAATCCAGACGCCGACCGCGACCCCGACGAGCACCGGTATCGCCACCGACCATCCCACCAGCCCGAACATCCCGAGGCCAAACCATAGGTTGCGGGGCTGCTCGCGCCGCGCCCTGAGCTTTCGCGCGCTCTTCGCGCCCACCGTGCCCGAAAGCTGCTTCAACGAGTCCTCAGGCTTCGACACGCTCCGTTCACCTGAGCTCGGCGCCCAGCTCCATCAGGCGCCGCGCCACCCCGACCTCGAGCCGCGAAATCGCGGCCCGGGCCGCCCGCTCCGCCTCGTCGAGCCGGCGGTACTCCAGCATCACCACCCGTTCGAGGGCCGCGAGATCCGCCCCGCGCACCGCGTTCCTGACCGACACCAGGACCTCCGCCCCACACTTCACGAGGATCCCTTCGTCGACCGCCAGAAAAGACTCCGCGCCGGCGAGAGAAGTAAAGTGCAGCAGACCCGGCACGAGGCTGGTGCAGAAATCGACGTGCCGCGGCTCGAGACAGAACCAGCCGTTCTCGGCCTCCCCGTTCACCTTGCTCACCGGCTCCTCGAGCAGCACCTGGCTCGGCAGCAGCACCTTGAGCTTCACCCTGAGTCTACCCCGGACCCTGGCGGCGCCGGCGCCGCGACATCGTCGAGAGTCCCAATCATGTAGAGCGCCTGCTCGGGGTGCTCCGCGAACTCGTCGTTCAGGATTCGCTCGCAGCCGCTGACCGCCGCCTCGATGCCGACCTGCCGGCCCTCGTGCCCGGTGAAGTGCTCGGTGGTGGAAAACGGCTGGGTGAGAAAGCGCTCGAGACGTCGCGCCCGATTGACGGTGCGCCGGTCGGCCTGACCTAGCTCCTCGAGACCGAGCATGGCGATGATGTCCTTGAGCTCCTCGTACTCCGCGAGCGTGCGGCGAACCGCCTGGGCGACGCCGTAGTGGCGTGCGCCCACCACCGCGGGGGAGAGCATCTTCGAGCGTGAGGCGAGCGGGTCCACGGCGGGGTACAGGCCCTGGCTCGCGCGCTTGCGCGACAGCACGAGCGAGGCCGAAAGGTGGCCGAAGGTGTGCGCCGCGGCCGGGTCGGTAAAGTCGTCGGCGGGCACGTACACCGCCTGGATCGAGCTGATGGAGCCGCGGGCGGAGTTGCAGATACGCTCCTCGAACTCGGCAAGCTCGGTCGCGAGGGTGGGCTGATACCCGACCCGCGAGGGGATCTGGCCCATCAGTCCCGAGACCTCGGTACCCGCCTGGATGAAGCGGAAGATGTTGTCGATGAGGAGCAACACGTTGCGGCTCTCGACGTCGCGAAAATGCTCGCAGACGCTGAGCGCGGCCTGTCCCACCCGAAAGCGTGCCCCGGGCGACTCGTTCATCTGCCCGAAGACCAGCACCGCATTCTCCAGCACCCCGGAATCCGCCATCTCGCGGTAGAGCTCCTCGGCTTCCCGGCAACGCTCTCCGATCCCGCAGAAGACGCTGACCCCCTCGTAACGACCCATCATGTTGTGTATCAGCTCGGTGATGACAACCGTCTTGCCGACGCCGGCCCCGCCGAAAAGCCCCGCCTTGCCGCCACGCTCGAGCGGGGCCATGAGGTCGATCACCTTGATGCCGGTTTCGAAAACGTCGGTGCCGACGGTACGCTCCGCGAGCGGCAGCGGCGTGCGGTGGATCGACAGCCAGTCGCCTCCCTCGATCGCCGCGCCACCGTCGATGGCGCACCCCATTCCGTTCAGCGCCCGCCCGAGCAGGCGGTCCCCGACCGGCACCCGGACCGGTCCCCCGGTATCGGTGACCGGATCACCGCGGCGCAGGCCTTGCGTCGGGACAAAGCTGATGCTGCGGGCGGTGTCGGTGCTCAGATGGGCGGCGACCTCGAGCGCGACCCTTGCGTCCTCGCCCGCGAGCAGCTTGTTGCGAATGGCCGGGAGTGCGCCCGGGAAGAGCACGTCCACCACGCTGCCCTGCACCGAGACCACGCGGCCTTGCCCGGCGGGTGTCCCTATCCCCATCGCTCCCGTCCCCCCGCTCGTGCTTGCACGCTGCTGTTCCCGCCCGGGTCTGGTGGTAAGGATCTCATCTGCTTGCCTTGGTTGATTGACCCAGGTCAAAGCGGCCCGGTCCCCCGGGCCCGCCGCCGGCGCCGAGTCGAGCGCCGAACCGCACTGCCAGCGGGCCAAGCGCGAGGGGGAGCAAGCTCATCGCAAGCACCAGGGCCCAACCGCTCGCACCCGGCGGGTCGAGGCGAAGCAGCTCGCTCAAGCCGGGCGTGTACACCGCGGCGAGGACGAGCAAGATGCAGAGCGCAATCGCGGCCCAGATCCAGGGATTGCGCACGATCTCGTTATCGGTCCAGCGTCCGGTCGCGGCGCGCATGTTGAAAACATGCCACAGCTGAGCGAACGCAAGCGTCAGGAACGAAACGCTGACCGCCTGCCTCTCGCTCATCCCAAGCCACTCCATGGCGATCCCCATCGCCGCGAGGACCACGCTGGAGAGGATGATCCCATAGCCCGCGATCAGCAGCCAGTGGCCTCGCGTCAGCAACGCCTCGTCCGCCGGCCTCGGGCGCTCCCGCATGATTCCGGCGTCGCCCTCCCCGACGCCGAGGGCGAGAGCGGGGAACACGTCGGTCACGAGGTTCAGGAACAGGATCTGGAGTGGGAGCAGCGGCAAGGGTGCTCCGGCGAGACTCGCAAGGCCGACGATGAGGACCTCGCTCAGATTGCAGGACATGAGATAGACGACGAACTTTCGAAGGTTGGCGTAGATCGCCCGTCCCTGCTCCACCGCGTGCACGATGGTGGCGAACTCGTCGTCCTGCAGCACCATGGCCGCCGCCTCCTTCGCGACCTGGGTGCCGCGGATGCCCATCGCCACCCCGATGTCGGCCTTCTTCAGCGCCGGGGCATCGTTGATCCCATCGCCGGTCATCGCCACCACGTTTCCCGCCTGCTGATGCAGATCAATCAGCTCGAGCTTCTGACGCGGGCTGGTGCGCGCGAAGACTTGAGCCGAGAGCAGCTGCGCGCGCTGCGCCGACGGCAGATCGCTCACCGGCTCGAGCCGGCGGGCATCCACGCAGGCCTCGGGCGGGTCTCTCACTTCGAGCACCCCCACCGCGCTCGCGACCGTGCGGGCGGTGCCAAGCTGGTCGCCGGTCACCATGACGACCCTGATTCCGGCCTCACGGCACTCGCGGATCGCGGTCTCGACGCCCGCGCGGGGAGGGTCGAGGAGCGCTGCGAGCCCGAGCAGCACGAGACCGCGGTAAGGATCCTCCGCCGCGTCGGCCACCACCTTGCTTGCGAGGGCCAGGGTCCGTAACCCCTGCTCTCCCAGGGCGAGGCTGCGCCGTTCCCACTCGTCGCGCATCTCCGGGGTCATGAGGCGAACTCCCGCGGACCCGCGTACCGATTCGCAGCGCTCGATCACCGCCTCCGGCGCCCCCTTCACCGCGACCAGCACCGCCCCCTCGCGACGATGAAAGGTAGCCATCATCTTGATGTCCGAGTCGAACGGCTCCTCGCGAAGCTCCGGCATCGCTTCTAGCAACGCCTCGCGGTAGTAACCGCACCGCGCCGCCGCCACCAGCAATGTCGCTTCGGTCGGATCGCCGACGGCCTGCGGCTCGTCGGCGGCGGCGTCCCAGTCGAGGGTGGCGTTGTTGCACAGACAGGCGCTCACCATGAGCTCGTCGAGCGCGCTCGCCGGCTCGGCCCCCGGCGACGCTGACTCATCGGGGCGGCGCTCCAGGTCGCTTGCATTCACCTCGAGCCCGTCCAGAACGAAATGGCTCACGCTCATCCGGTTCTCGGTGAGCGTGCCGGTCTTGTCGGTCAGAATGACCGCGGTGGCCCCCAGCGTCTCGACCGCAGACAGGCGCGAGACGAGCGCATGGCGCCGGGCCATGCGCCACATGCCGCGGGCGAGCGCGATGGTGGCCACGATCGGGAGGCCCTCCGGGATCGCGGCCACCGCCAGCGCGATCGAGATCTCGATCGCGAGGAACACATCGCGGCCGGAGGCGAGGCCCGATACTGCGACCAGAACCGCCACCACCAGGGTAACCCACACCATCCGGCGCCCGAGCGCATCGAGGCGCTTCTCGAGCGGCGTCTCGACCGCCTCGGCGTTGCGCACCAGGGTCGAGATCTGACCGAGCTCGGTAGCCTCGCCGGTGGCGACCACCACCGCCTCGCCGGACCCACGGGTGATCGCGGTACCCTTGAACACCAGGTTCGTGCGTTCGCTCAGGTGGGTGTCCGGTGGGAGCAACTCGGTCTGCTTGGCAACCGGTACCGACTCGCCGGTTAGGGCGGACTCGTCCGCCTCGAGCCGGGAGGCCTCGATGAGGCGCAGGTCAGCGGTGATGACGTCACCGCCTTGCACGATCACGATGTCACCGGGCACCAGCTCCTGGGCGAGACGGCTTTCGACGCTCCCGGCGCGCCGCACCGTGGTCTCGACTCGCCCGAGCTGGCGCAGGGCCTCCATCGATCGAATCGCGCGCAGCTCGGTCACGAAGCCGATGCCGGTATTAACGAAGATGACCGTCAGGATGGCCAACGCCTCGGGAATCTCGCCGAACGCGAGCGCAAGCAGGCCGGCGGCGATGAGCAGCAGGATCACCACGCTCTTCACCTGATCCAGCAAGATCGCGAGGCCGTGCCGGCGCGCGGTCTCCCGCAGCTGATTGGAGCCCCACCGCCGCCGCCGCTCGAGCACCTGCTCGCGGGAGAGTCCGACCTCCCGCGCCACCCCGAGCGCGTCGAGCACCTCCTGGGGGCCAAGTGCCCACGGGCGAGCCACGGGCGCCGGTTCGGTGACCTCAGCCGGGTTCGGTGCCATGCCCGCTTCGCGCCTCCTCAGATCGGAGCCTCCGCGGGGACCCCCTGGGCCGGCCCCGGGCGAGGTCCCTTGCCAAAGTCAAACTGAAGTGAGAGGCTCGCAGAATAGCGTGCCCGGGTCACGCGAGCGTGAGGCGATTGTTGACCTGGGTCAAACTACCTATCCTGCCCCGACCCAGACCAATTCCGACTCGGCCGTTGCTCACGACCGATTGGAATTGGCCCGGCGCCGGGGCAAGTTTAGACTGGGGCCGGCGATGGCGATCACACGTCATGGCAGGTGGCCGATACAACCAATCCGAAGGAGCGAGTCATGGTCGACAAAGCCGCGGGCCCTCTGAGCGAGCATCAGATCGATGAGTTCAAGCACCGGCTCGAGATTCGCCTTGGAGAGCTGCGCGAGGAGGTCAAGCAGGAGCTGCTCAACTACGACCAGGAGAAGTACTCCGACATCGCGGGCCGAGTCCACGACGCCGGCGACGAGTCGGTGGCCGATCTGCTCGCCGACGTGAACCTCGCCATCATCGATCATCACATCAACGACATCCGCGACGTGGAGCGGTCTCTCAATCGCATCCGGGACCGCACCTACGGGGTGTGCGTTAGCTGCCAGGAGCCCATCGTGGCCGCGCGGCTCGAGGCGTACCCCACCGCGAACCGCTGCCACCAGTGTCAGTCCCGGCGCGAACAGAACCAGCGCGGTTCTTCGATGTAACCCGCCGCCCGGCTCCGCGGCCCCACGCACCTTCTCGATCGGGGCCAATCTTGATCCCGATCACGCCGCTGCGGTCGGAACTAGGGGATGCTCTACGGTGGACGGCAACGAAGGGGAGGTTCGATGATGAAGGTAATCCTCTGTCCGATCGATGGGTCCGGACACGCCGACAAGGCATTGAGCTTTGCAGTCGACTTGGCGGCGAAGTTCGGGGCTCGCCTGGTGCTGATGCACACGATGCTGCGCGGCGACCCCAAGGAGCTACGGCGATTCGCCGAGATCGAGGGCCTGGCCAAAGGGCTCCACTCCGAGCTCAAGCGGGTGCA
>JBFHLI010000096.1:0-11693 GCA_041594935.1 Gammaproteobacteria bacterium
AATGACAAACACGCTTTCATCGGCGATCTGCAACGTCAGGAAGTCACCCGCGTTCTGAACTTGCGATTCGTGCCCGATGTAGTGCCACGTCCTGGCGAGGATCGCTGATTTTTCCCGTTCATATATTGCCGGGTCGGTGTAGTAGCGGGCCGGCATCGTGTAGGAGCTGGCGGTCTCGTCGCTGACGGGCTTGTCGAACTCTGCGATCGGCTGACGCGCACTCATGGGGGTTCCTCGCAATCAAGAAGGCCTCAGGGACCGGAGCATACAGGGACGGCCGGTCAGCGTGAACCGGACCGAAACCGATCGCGAGCGATCGCGCTCCGCCGCGGCCGCTTGACTGGCGGGCGACGATTGAGGTTGACGATCGGCGCGCGGAACGGATGTGCACTGATGGCGGCGAAGGTCTTGCGCGAGCGGCGCGGAGCTCGGGCCGATGCCGGGGTCACCCGGCGTGACAATCGCGTCCGTCGGGAGCAGACTTGGACCGCGACCGGGTCGTGATCCGGAATCGCGGATCACCCGGTTGCTCGAGACTATCCGTTAATGGCAATGATGGGAGTACGAAGATGGCGTCACTGAAGTGGAGCATCACCGGGACCCATTTCGCAAGCTGTAATTGCGACTACGGATGCCCGTGTCAGTTCAACGCCCTGCCGACCGATGGAACCTGCCGCGCGGTCGTTGCGTGGCACATCGAGGAGGGCCATTGCGACGGCGTCCGGCTGGATGGGCTCATCGGCGTCAACACTTACGGTTGGCCGGGTGCAGTGCACCAGGGCAATGGCGAGATGCAGTCGATCCTGGACGAGCGGGCCGACGAGGCTCAGCGTGCGGCGCTGGCCGCGGTGCTCGCGGGCGAGGGGGCGGAGCCCGGCTCGATCATGCTCACGATCTACGCTGCCATGTGTCCGACCAAGCACGAGCCGCTGGTCAAGCCGATCGAGATGTCCTTCGATATGGAGGCGCGCACCGGGAGGCTCCGGATCCCGGGGCTGCTCGAGACTGCCATCGAGCCGATCCGCAATCCGGTGACGGGGGCCGAGCACCGGGCCCGTATCGACCTCCCGATGGGTAAGGAATTTCACCTCGGGGAGGTTGCGAGCGGGACCACCAAGGCCACCGGTGCGGTACCGCTCGAGTTCACCAACAGCCACGCCCACTTCGTCCGTAACACGATGACCTCGGCCGGCCCGCGGGCCTGAGGGGGCGTGCCCTCGCGAGTCCAGCGAATGCCTGGGGCTAGATGGGGTGACGGTTCGGTAGGGTGGGGAGGCTGCTGCTGCCCGTGAGGTAGATGTCGACCTGACGGGCGGTTTCCCGGCCTTCCCAGATCGCCCACACCACGAGGGAGGCACCGCGGGTGGCGTCGCCGCAGGCAAAGACCCCCGGCAGCGGAGTGTGAAAGTCGGCGTCGGTCGGCAGCGTGCCGTCTCCGCCCGTGGAAAGCTCCGGTGTCGCGATGGCGTCCGCCTCGGGGCCGTCGAATCCGATCGCGAGCAGAACGAGATCCACGTCGAGGTCGAACTCGGTGCCTGGCACCTCCTTCATCGACAGACGTCCGGCCTCGGTCGCTTCCCAGTCCACCTTCACGCAGTGCATCTTGGTGACCCGCTCAGCGCCCGAGAAGGCCTTCGTGATCACACTCCACTCGCGCTGCCCGCCCTCCTCGTGAGAGCTCGTCTCGCGCAGAATCATGGGCCACCAGGGCCACGGCATGTCGACGGTACGCTCGCTCGGAGGGGCCGGCTTGTAGTGAAAATGATGCACCTCGCGCGCACCCTGACGATGGGCGGTCCCGAGGCAGTCCGCTCCGGTGTCGCCGCCACCGAGAATGACGACCCGCTTGCCAGCAGCGCTGATCGGGTTCGCCAGATGGTCGCCGGCGACCAGCTTGTTCTGCTGCGCCAGATAATCCATCGCGTAGTGGATCCCGGGTAGATCGTGCCCGGGCACCGTGAGCGCTCGGGGGTGCTGGGCTCCGATCGCGAGCACGCAGGCATCGAACCGTTCGCGCACCTCGGAGAGGCTGACCGTCGCCCCGACGTCGATGCCGGTTGCGAACTTGATTCCCTCGGCCGCCATCTGTTCGATGCGCCGGTCGATGGTCCACTTCTCGAGCTTGAAATCGGGTATGCCGTAGCGCAGCAATCCGCCGAGCCGGTCGTCGCGCTCGAGCACGCACACTTCATGTCCGACCCGAGCAAGCTGCTGCGCGGCGGCAAGCCCGGCCGGTCCCGACCCGACCACCGCGACGCGTTTGCCGGTGGACACTGCCGGCACCTGCGGCACGACCCAGCCTTCGGCCCAGGCCCGATCGACAATCTGCTTCTCGATTTGCTTGATGGTGACCGGTTCGCCGTGAAGGTTGAGAACGCAGGCTTCCTCGCAAGGGGCGGGACAGGTCCGTCCCGTGAACTCGGGGAAATTATTGGTGGCGTGCAGGCGCTCGATCGCCTCGCGCCAGTTCTCTCGATAGACCAGGTCGTTCCAGTCGGGGATGTAGTTGCCGAGCGGGCAGCCCTTGTGACAAAACGGCAAACCGCAGTCCATGCAGCGCGCCGCTTGCTCTCCGAGCGCGGCGGGGGAAAGGTCCCCTTCGACCTCGCGCCAATCGCGCAGCCGCTCGTCGACCGCGCGTTTCGGCGGCTCGTAACGTGGGATGTCGATGAATGCGGTGGTGCGCTTCATCCCGCCGCGACGGGAAGCGTCTCGCGCCGCTCCCGCTCCTTGAGCGCGCGCTCGTACTCGTGCGGCATGACCTTGACGAATCTGTCCTGGCTTGAGGGCCAGGCGGCAAGAATCTGCCACGCTTTGGGGCTCTCGGTGATGACGCAGTGCTGTCGGACCAAGGCGTGTACCCGTTCTCGGTCCTCCTCGCCTAACGGCTCGATACTGACCATGTCGAGGTTGCACCGGCGCGAGAACTGACCGTCCTCGTCGAGCACGTAGGCAAGCCCGCCGCTCATACCGGCGGCAAAGTTGCGCCCGGTCTGGCCGAGGACCAGCACGGTTCCACCGGTCATGTACTCGCAGCCGTGGTCGCCGACCCCTTCGACCACCGCGAGCGCACCGCTGTTCCTGACCGCGAATCGCTCGCCGGCCTCACCGCGCACGAATGCCTCACCCCCGGTTGCCCCGTAGAGCGCAACGTTGCCGACGATGACATCGGCACCATCGGGTAGCGAGCCGCCGGCCGGGGGCAGCAGGGCCACCCGCCCGCCGGCCATTCCCTTCGCGAACGAATCGTTGGCGATTCCTTCGAGAACCACGTCCATTCCCGGGGCAAGAAAGGCCGCGAAGCTCTGTCCGGCCGCGCCCTCGAAGCGAAGACCTACGCTCCCGGCGCGCAACCCCCGAGCCCCGTGGCGCCGGGTGATCTCGGCCGCGAGCATCGTTCCGACGGTGCGGTCGACATTGCCGATCTTGCTCGTGAACTGGACCGGCTCGCCCCGCTCGAGCGCCGGCGCCGCCCGCTCGATCAGGGAATGGCCGAGCGTCTGGTCGAGGTTGTGGGTCGGACTCTGTGTCCTTCGCCGGGGGCTGGATGCCGGGTTCTCGGGTGCGTAGAGGATCGGCGACAGGTCGAGGTGTCGCAGCTTCCAGTGCTCGGCCAGATCGGAGCGGGCTCGCAGCTTCTCGACCCGCCCGATCATGTCGTCCATGCGGCGGAATCCGAGCGCGGCCATCTGTTCCCGGACCTCCTCGGCCACGAACACCATGAAGTTCATGACATGGTCCGGAAGCCCGGAGAAGTGTTTGCGCAGCGCCGGATCCTGAGTCGCCACCCCGACCGGACAGGTGTTCAGATGACAAACCCGCATGAGGATACAGCCGCTGGCGATCAGGGCCGCGGTCCCGAAAGCGAAGTTCTCGGCCCCGAGCAGGGCGGCGATGGCGACGTCCCGTCCCGTTTTGAGCTGGCCGTCGACCTCCAGGGTCACCCGTGAGCGCAGGCCGTTCAACATGAGGACCTGCTGCGCCTCGGCGAGCCCCAGCTCCCACGGCAGTCCGGCGTGCTTGATGGAGCTCAGCACCGATGCCCCGGTGCCGCCGGAGTGTCCGCTGATCACGATGTGGTCGGCCTTCGCCTTCGCCACGCCCGCCGCCACCGTGCCCACCCCGACCTCGCTCACCAGCTTGACCGAGATCTTCGCATCGCGATTGGCATGCTTGAGGTCGTAGATGAGCTGGGCGAGGTCCTCGATCGAGTAGATGTCATGATGGGGCGGCGGCGATATGAGACCGACCCCCGGGGTCGAATGACGCACCCGGGCGATGGTCTCGTCGACCTTGTGTCCGGGCAGGTGTCCGCCCTCTCCGGGCTTTGCCCCCTGAGCCATCTTGATCTGAAGCTCCTCGGCATTGAGCAGATACTCGGGCGTCACCCCGAATCGGCCGGAGGCAATCTGCTTGATCGCACTGCTCTTGGAGAGTCCGTTCTCGCTCGGCTGGTAACGCGCCTCGTCCTCACCGCCCTCGCCGCTGTTGGAGCGAGCTCCGAGCCGATTCATCGCAAGCGCGAGGGTTTCGTGCGCCTCCTTGGAGAGCGAGCCGAACGACATCGCGCCGGTTCGAAAGCGCCGCACGATCTGCGCCGCGGGTTCCACCTCCTCGATGGGAACCGGCTCGCCGGCGACGAACTCGAGCAGCCCGCGGATGTCACAGCCGCGCGTGGTGTGCTCGTTGACGATCTTCGAGTACTTCTTGAACACGCCATAGTCGGCGGAACGGACCCCGTGCTGCAGGAGGCCGACCACGTTGGGTGTGAGCTGATGGCGCTCGCCGTCGCGGCGCCACTTGTATCGACCGCCGCTGTCGAGAGCGGGCGCGACGCCGTCATCGACATAGGCGCCGGCATGACGGGCGAGATACTCCGCTTCGACGACGTCGAGCTCGATGCCGCCGAGGCGCGAGGCCGTGCCGGGGAAGTAGGCCTCGATGAGCCCGTGGCCAAGGCCGACCGCCTCGAAGATCTGTGCGCCCTGGTAGCTCTGCACGGTGGAGATGCCCATCTTGCTCAGCACCTTCAGGATGCCCTTTCGAATCGACGACGTGTAGCGCGCGAGCGCGGTCTCGCGGTCGATCCCGAGCAGCTCCTGCTCGTCGCGCATCTCGTCGATGCTGGCGTAGGCGAGGTACGGATTGATGGCACTCGCGCCGTAGCCGACGAGAAGGCAAAAATGCATGACCTCTCGCGCCTCGCCGCTCTCGACCACCAGCGATGTCGCCGGCCGCAGCCCGGCCTGCACGAGATGATGATTGACCGCCGCTACCGCGAGCAGAATCGGGATCGGTGCCCGTTCTCGATTCTGCTCGCGATCGCTGAGGATCAGGATCGTGCTACCCGCCTCGACCGCCCGGGCTGCATCCTCGCAAAGCTTTCTCAACGCGTCCTCGAGCGCACCGCTTTGGGCCGGAAACACCGCGCTCAGCGTCTCGCACCGCAAACCGTCCGCATCGAGCTCCCGGATCTGTCGCAGCTCTGAGTCGGTGAGAACCGGGCTGTTCAGGGCGAGCTGGCGGCAGTGGCCGGGCCCTTCGGCGAGCAGGCTCTGCTGGCGGCCGAGCAGGGTGCGCAGCGACATCACGAGCGCCTCGCGGATGTGATCGATCGGCGGATTCGTCACCTGCGCGAACAGCTGCTTGAAGTAGTTGAACAGGAGCTGAGGGCGGTCGCTGAGCACCGCGAGGGCGCTGTCGTCGCCCATCGCGCCGAGAGGCTCTTGCCCGGCGCTAGCCATCGGCGCGAGGACGAGGAGGAGATCCTCACGGGTATAGCCGTGCACGCGCTGGGCCGAGACCAGCGCCGTCGCATCGAGCGCGGGCGGAGCGTGGGCGCTCGGTGCCGGCAGGTCCTCGATGCGAACCAGGCTTCGCTCCAGCCAGCGTCGGTAGGGGCGCTGCCCGGCGAGGCTCGTCTTCAGCTCGCGATTCTCGACGATCCGGCCAGCGCCGGTATCCACCAGGAGCATGCGCCCCGGACGCAGCCGGTCACGGCGCTTTACCCGGCGGGCGGCGATGTCGAGGACCCCCGCCTCCGACGACATGATCACCAGGTCGTCGTGGGTGACGACATAACGCGCGGGCCGCAGGCCGTTGCGATCGAGCGAGCCGCCGATCACCCGCCCGTCGCTGAACGCCACTAGCGCCGGGCCATCCCAGGGCTCCATCACCGACGCGTGATACTCGTAGAACGCGCGCACCTCCTCTTGCATCTCGCGGCTTGTCTCCCACGTCTCGGGAATCGTCATCATGATGGCGTGGGGTAGGGGGCGACCGGTGCGGCACAGGAACTCGATCGCGTTGTCGAACATCGCCGAGTCGCTGCCCTGCGCATCGATCACCGGGGTCAGCGAGCGCTCGTCGCGGGTGAACAGGGACTCGCGGGCCCGCATCGCGTTGACGTTGCCGCGCATCGTGTTGATCTCGCCGTTGTGCGCTATCAGCCGATAGGGATGAGCCCGCTCCCAGCTCGGGAAGGTGTTGGTGCTAAAACGCTGGTGGACGATTGCGAGCGCGGTCTCGAACCCGGGGTCGGCCAGATCCAAGTAGAAGCGATTCAGGCGCTCGGGCAGGAGCAGTCCCTTGTACACGATGGTGCGGGTCGAGAGCGAGCACAGGTAGAGGCTCGAGGCTAGCGCAAGCGGGTCTTGCTCGACGCGCTTGCGGGCGCGGAACAGCGCGAGCTCGAACGTGCTCTCGGGTGCATGGTCTCGCCCGACGAACACCTGCGCGACGTGCGGGCGGGTCTCCCTTGCGAGCGGACCGCACTCGAGCGTGTCGACGGGTACCGTGCGCCAGCCGAGTGGGACGAGGCCGTCCGCCTTCAGCGCCCGCTCGATGAGCGCCTCGCAACGCTCGTGCTCGGCCCGATCCGGGGGCAGAAAGACTTGACCGACCGCGTAATCCCCCGGCTCGGGTAATGCGAAGTCAAGACTTCCGTCCGCGGCAAACACTCGATGCGGAATCTGGCTCAAGACCCCGCAGCCGTCGCCGGTCAGCGGGTCGGAGCCGACTCCGCCGCGGTGGGTGAGACCAAGCAGTATCTCGAGCGCGTGCGCCAGAATCTCGTGCGACTGCTTGCCCTTGATGTGGGCGATGAAGCCGACGCCGCAGCTGTCGCGCTCGGTCTCGGGCCGATAAAGGCCGCGGCGCGCCGCCGCCTCGGCCAGCCCCGCCCGTTGCGATCGAATTGCGCGTGCTGACATCGGTCCTCTCTGCTAAGCGCTCGCCGCTCGCCGTCGGCGTGGTTTGACCGCTCCAGGCGGGGGGGGCGCTGCGTCGAGAGGCAGCTGCACGCGCTCGGCGCTGGTGGAAAGGACCACCATCGTCTCCGTCCGCTCCGCCCCGAGCTCCGAGCGCATGATGCTGATGAGCTGCTCCAATGCCTCGGTGTTGCGGCACTTCACCTTCAGGAGCAGGGTGTGCCCGCCCGTCACGTGGTGACACTCGAGCACGTGCGGCTCGCTCGCCACCCAGTCCTTGAAAGCCTGGATGCGGTCCGGATAGTTGATGGAGACGCCGATGTAGGCGGTGATGTCGAGCCCGATCTGGCGCGCATCGATTAGGGCCGTGTAGCCGGCGATTACCCCGGCCTGCTCCAGCTTGCGAATGCGTTCCATCACCGAGGGCGCGCTCATGCCCACCGTCTTGCCGAGCCGGTTGAGCGACGCCTTGGCATCTGCTTGCAGCTCGCGTATCAGCTGCCGATCGATATCGTCGAGTTGCATGCGAATTTGCCTAATAATTTTAGGTAAATATGTTTCTATCCCTAACAATATGAATGTTTGTCGGGCCAGTGTCAACCGACGGCCCGGTGGCGACAGGCATCCGGCTACCGAGTGAAGTCCGGGTTCGATCGGCCCTGACGGCTCGAGTGGGCACGATTGGCGGAGCTATACCGTTTGAGTATTCTGCCGCCACCCCTTGATGAAGGTAGCGGTCATGACCGGGCCCGACATCGAGCCTCGCAGCTGCGGGAGGAACTCGCCTGGCGGAGTGAGGCAAGGATCGGGCCCGGCCGACGCAGGGAGGCGGTGTCATTCTTCTTCTTTGCCTCGCTAAGGGCTTCGCCCATCGAATCGTTTCCCGCGGGACGCGATCCGCGTGACGCGTCTCTCGTCACCCGCGTCGAGCGGGGCCGACATTGCCCTGCCGAGCGTGGGCGTGGTGTTGTCGGGCGGACTCTGGGGCCTGTTCTGGATTCCGTTGCGTGCCATCGACGACGCGGGGGTCGAGGGAGGATGGGGTAGCCTCGCGTTCTTCGCGGTATGCGTTTCCGGCCTATTACCGATCGCGCTGCTGCGCTGGCGCAAGCTGCGCCGCGGGGGGCTGGAGCCGATGTTGGTCGGGTTCGCGACCGGGGGGGCGTTCGCGCTCTACGCGCTCAGCTTGCTCCACACTGACGTGGTTCGAGCCATCCTACTGTTCTATCTGACCCCGGTTTGGAGCACGGTGCTGGCGCGGATCCTGCTCGGCGAGCCCATCTCCGGCCTACGTCTCGCGGCCCTCGGCGCGGGCCTCGTTGGCTTGATCGTCATTCTCGGGGTCGAGGGGTCGATGCCGTGGCCGCGTAACGCCGGCGACTGGATGGCGCTGGTCTCGGGGATATCTTGGGCGTACGGGTCGCTGCGGGTCTACGACCGCCCCGATGCCCCGGTATTCGAGTCCGGCTTCGCGTTTTTCGCTTGCGGTCTGCTGGTGGCGCTGATGCTGATCGGCCTACCGCTCGAGGGAAACTCGAACTTCCCCCGCCCCGGGGCGGTGCTATCGGTCCTGTGGCTCGTCGTGCCGGTCGCGCTTGGTTTCGGGGTGACGGTCTTCGTCATTCTTTGGGGGGCCACCTTGCTGTCGCCGGTGCGGATCGGATTGCTGCTGATGGGGGAGGTGGTGGTCGGAGTCGCTTCGGCCGCGGTGCTCGCGGACGAGCCGTTCGGGTGGCGCGAGCTCGCCGGCACGGTGCTCATCGTCACCGCTGCCATTCTCGAGGTCTCGCAGGCCGCGCCACGGCGTCCGGTCGGTCGTGCTTGACGGTGACATTCGGATCCGAACCGACGGGCGCGTTGTCCGGCCGATTGCTCCGCCCGCCCGGTGCGGTACACGCTTCTAGTGGCAGGATGCGCTAAGAGGCTAGAATCGAGTCCGGACCCCGCGCCGGTCGGCGCACGGGGCGATTCGATAATTTTGTTGAACCTGGAGCTCGGCGCACCGCGGTCAGGAGTAGAGCATGAAGTTCGGAACACTGCCTCTGGCGCTCGGTGTCGTCATGGCATTCGCGTGGGTTGCCACCCCCGCTGGGTCGTCGGCGCCGAGCATTCCCGAGTCGGGGGACCCGATCCGGCTCGCGATCAACGAGTGGACTGGGCAGCACATCACGACCCACGTGGCCGGCAAGATCCTCGAGCGCATGGGCTACAAGGTGAAGTACGTCACGGCGGGATATTTTCCCCAGATGCAGGCGCTGCAGGACGGCAGCCTGAGCGCCAGCCTGGAGATCTGGTCCAACAACATCGGCGAGCACTATATCAAGGCGCAGGAGACGGGCAAGGTCGAACGAATCGCCGACCTCGGGCTCGAGACCAGGGAGGGCTGGTTGTACCCGAAGTTCATGGAGCAGCGCTGTCCGGGGCTTCCCGAGTGGGGGGCGCTGAGGAATTGCCCCGAGATGTTCGCGACCCCAGAGACGTTTCCCAGCGGCCGCGTCCTGTCCTATCCGCCGGATTGGGGCACGCGATCGGCCGACATGATCAGGGGCCTGGACCTGCACTTCCTGGCGGTGCCCGCGGACAGCGAGAGCGATTTGGTGGCGGCGCTGAGACGGGCGGCGCAGAGAGGGGAGCCGCTGTTGATGATGTTCTGGGCGCCGCACTGGGTGTTCGCGGACGTCGAGGTGGGGTGGGTCAACTTGCCGAAGTGGGACCCGAGGTGCAGCGAGGATCCGTCCTGGGGCCCGAACCCCGGTGCGGTGAACGACTGCGGGGTGGACACCGCGGTGACCTTCAAGGTGGCGTGGAGTGGCATGAAGGACAAGTGGCCGGCGGCCTACCGGTTCCTGCGGGCCTTCGAGATGAAGGACAAGGACCAGATTGCGATGATGGCGGCGATCGATGTCCGGGGCGAGGACCTCGACGAGGTCACCGAGGCCTGGGTGGAAGAGCACGAGGACACATGGAAACCGTGGGTCGATGCGGCCGTGCAATGAGCGCGTGGAAGGGATGAGCGGGCGCGGCTGGAAGTCGGCCCGATCCGATGCCCATCCATGCCGCATCGGAGGTAGGTCAGCTTGAAAGCGGCGGTGATGGAGGAGTTCTGCGAGCCCCTGGTGGTGCGGGACGTTCCGGATCCGACCGCGGCTCCCGATGGTGCGGTGGTGCGGGTCGAGGCCAGCGGCGTGTGTCGTAGCGACTGGCACGCGTGGATTGGTGACTGGCCGAAGCTATTCGAGCTGCCACACGTGCTCGGCCACGAGCTCTGCGGAGTCATCGAGTCGGTGGGCGGCGAAGTCACCCGGTTCGCAGCCGGCGACCGCGTGATCGCACCGTTCAGCGCCGGTGAAGGGAGCTGTCATTGGTGTCGGTCGGGGCTCGCTCACCTGTGCGACGATCCGGTCACGGTGGGCTTCCGGTCCTGGGGGGGGTTCGCCGAGCGGGTCGGGGTCGAACATGCCGATCTCAACCTCGTCGCACTCCCCGATGAGATCAGCTACGTGTCGGGCGCGGGAATGGGCTGCCGCTTCATGACCGCGTTTCACGGTCTCACCGAGCGGGCGCGGGTGCGCCCGGGTGAGTGGGTGGTGGTGCATGGCTGCGGTGGAGTGGGGCTCGCCGCGGTGCAGATCGCGAGCGCCCTCGGTGCGAGTGTGGTCGGGGTCGACATCCGACCCGAGAAGCTCGAGATGGCCACGGCGCTGGGCGCGGTTTCGGTGGTGGACGCCGGACGGTCGAGGAATCCCGTGCGTGAGGTGCGCCAGATCAGTGGTGGCGGGGCCCACGTCTCGGTCGATGCCCTCGGCATTGCGGCCACGTCCCGCAACGGCATCAAGAGCTTGCGAAAGCGCGGTCGGCATCTGCAGATCGGGCTCACCACCGGTACCGCGGGTGATCTTTCAATCCCGATCGATTGGATCGTGTGGAACGAGATCGAGCTCATCGGCAGCTACGGAATGCCGCCCATCGCGTACGAGTCGATGCTGCGCCTGGTCGCATGCGGTCGGCTCGACCCGGCCCGCTTGGTCCGGCGAACCGTCGCGTTGGAGGAGACGGGCGCCGTCCTCGCCTCGATGGGTAAGTACGACACTCTCGGGATCACGGTCATCGATCGCTTCTGATGGACGCATGCAGCGCCGGAAGAATCGATTCCAGCGAAGCGCTCCCCCGGGTCCCGTCGCGGTGAGCGCATTCGATACCCAAGTTGGTGCCCTGGAACTGGTAGAAGCCTTCCCGCGGCCGATTCACGAGTGCGAGAACGTCTGGATTGTGATGCCGGACGGTTGCCGCCTCGGCGCGCGGATCTGGCGGCCGGCCGACGCCGAGGACCGCCCGGTGCCGGCCATCCTGGAATATCTCCCGTATCGCAAGCGCGACGGTACGGCCGAGCGCGACGCGCGTACCCACCCGGTCTACGCCGGCCACGGTTACGCCTGCGTGCGGGTGGATATCCGCGGTAACGGCGAGTCCGAGGGTCTGATGTGG
>JBFHLI010000097.1:0-11688 GCA_041594935.1 Gammaproteobacteria bacterium
CGGTGCCCGTAATGAGTGACGAGACTCTCGACTTCAATCACGGGCGGAGCCGCCTTTTCGCCGATTACCAAGAGTTGATCCTCACCCGTCTCGAACGAACGCAATGGTAGACTCGCGCCTCACCCCCGCGCGGATTCTACCGTACGCGCCGCCTCGAGTAAGCTCGTTTGGGATTCGCTACGGAATTTCGGGGGTTGAGCCGGTCGCGAGCGCCAAGGCCCTCGACCGCGCAGTCACCGGCAATCGGCGCAAATCGAGGAGACGGAATGACGAGACGGGTGCTCTGTGGTGAGTTCAGCCACAAGACGAATACGTTCAGCGTGCAGCCCGCCGACGTGGCAGCGTGCGAGAGACGGCTTTGCATCATCGGCGACGAGGCGCCGCTTGCGCGGGACAACACCAACAACGAGATGGGCGATGGTGACCGAGGACGCCGAGGGGGATCTGCTCCAGTCGATTCGAGGGGCAATCGGACCGGGGGTTCCGATCGCGATCACGCTGGATCTGCACGCGAACGTTTCGCCGTGCCGACGGCGGGCGCCGCGACCTAGAGCCGATGATCAGTCTGCTCGCCAAGGCGAATTCTTTCGAGCGTGAGCCGGGGTGGCTTTGCGTCAGCATCAATGCCGGGAGCGTTCGGGCCGAGCGCGGTGCTGCGGGTGGAGGGAGTGGAGATCCTGGTGGTAAGCAACCCGATGCAGATAACCGATCTGCGGCAGTTCAAGTCAAATCGCGTCGACCCCTTGGCCAAGCGCACCGTTGCGCCTAAGTCAATGCAGCATTTTCGCGCCGCCTACGAGCCGATCGCCGACCAGGTCATCGTCTGCGACAGTGGCGCGCTGGCGTCCCCCGACATCTTCCGGCTGCGCTACGAGAAGCTCCGGCGGAATGATCGGCGCCGCGCCGCAGCGTGGGGGCGAAACAGCGCGCTCAGCCGGGCTGGAATTCCGGAAGCGCGTGCTCGCGTCGATACTCGTCACAACGGGCGAGGTACTCCGCGGTGCTCTTCGGCATGGGCGCCCGAACCCCGGACAAGTAGGTGAGCAGCGCCTTGCCCTCCCTCAGCACGCGCAAACCCTCCTGCGCGCGTTTCCTCGCGGTGCCGTTGGCGCTCGGGTCGAGCTGGGGCACGAACGCAATCACAGTCTCGGCGGTGGAAACGAAGCGGGGCCAGATCGTAAACGTGGCCGGATCGCTTCGCATCGTCTCGGTCTCGAGCTTGGCAATTTCCCCGAAGCTCCTGATGGGCTCGACCACCGCCTCGAACGCGGGGTCCAGCTCGAATACCGCCGCCATCTTGTCCACGATGCGGTCGATGTCGCGCATCGTCTGGGCGAGCTTGACGTAGCGGCTGTGGTAGAAATCCGGAAGCGGCTGCGCGAAGGCCTTGAACGGCTCGCCCCAGAGCTCGTCGATGCCCTCGTGCCCGCTGTAGTGTCTGACCGATTTGCCGAGCTCGAGCGCCTCCTGAAAACACTCCCCGCACTGCCTCATCAGCTCGTTCTCGGGGCTGATCTTGACCCCCCGAGCCTCGAGCTCTACCACCGCGGTGAAGATGTCGGTCGCCCGGTTGAACAACGCGCCCGCAAGCATCGCGCCGTTGACGCGCTTGCGGGCGGGGTCGTGCTCGTTCTCGAACGCTTCGCGGGCGGCCTCGAGCTTCTCGCCGGGGGTATTGATGCCCGGCTCGGTATGATGAAACAGGCGTTTCTTGAGGTTGTCGATGAGGCGTTTGCGCGCGGTCAGACTCTCCGGAGGCGGGACGTAGTAGCGAATCCAGTAGCCGTCGTAATAGATACACGGCTTGCCGTCAATCTCCCTCGTCGTGCCGTTTCGAACCTCTTCCAGCATCAGCTCTCACTCCCGGGACCAAATTAACTCATTTCACGCCGATCGACCACCCGAACGCCCGCAAGCTGCCGCCCTACGAGCCGGCGGTAGAGGCCCCCGGCGGACACGAGCTGCTCGTGGCTCCCGATCTCGACCACGCGGGCTCGATCCAGCACGACGATCCGGTCCGCGCTACGCACCGTGGAGAGGCGGTGGGCGATCACTACCGTGGTGCGGTGGCTCATGAGCGTCTCCAGGGCGCGATGAACGAGCTTCTCGTTCAAGGTGTCGAGGTGAGACGTGGCCTCGTCGAGAATCAGGACCGGGGCATCTTTGAGAAAGGCGCGGGCGATGGCGACGCGTTGCCGCTGCCCTCCGGAGAGGCGGACCCCGCGTTCTCCGACCGGAGTATCGAGGCCCGCGGGCAGCGCGCGCAGGAACTCCGAGAGCGCGGCACGCTCGATCGCCTCGTCCACGTCCCGTTCGCTTGCGCCGGGCCTCGCAAGGAGGATGTTGGCGCGAAGGGTGTCGTTGAACAGGTAAGTGTCCTGGGTCACCAGCGCGATGTTTGCCCGCAGCTCGTCGAGCCGGTACTGCCTGAGGTCGATCCCGTGCATGCGCACCTTGCCGCGCCGGGGATCCCAGAACCGCATCAAGAGGTGGGCGGTGGTGGTCTTGCCGGCCCCGGACGGCCCCACGAGCGCCACCGTCTCGCCACCGCGGACCGCGAAGGAGACGTCCCGGAGCGCGAGCCGGTCGTCGTCGAAGTACGAGAAATCAACCCCCGACATCTCCAGGTGACTGGTGCGCGTTGCCGGGGTCGGATTCGCCCCGGGGCCGTCGGTGACCGCCACCGCTTCGCCGTGCACTGCGTGCAGCCGACGGGTCGCCCCCAGGGTTTCAGCGAGCTGCCGTCCGATGTGGGCAATCTCCGACACCGGCAGGAAGGCGGCCATCGCGAGCAGGGTGAGGAGAGGAAGCATGCTGCTCGCGAGGGCGCCGGCGTTCACCAGGTGGGCCCCCGCTGCCACCACCGCCAGACCGCCGAGTCCGGTGGCCACCTCGAGGGCGGCGATCTGGAGCGTAAGATCGCGGAAGAAGGGCAGGCGTACACGGTGATGGGTGCGAATCCGCTCGATGAACTCCGCGCCCCGACGCGCGGCCTGCTCGAAGGCGATGATCTCGGTCAGCCCCTGAATGGTATCGACCACGAACGCGTTGAGATTGCCCAGGGCTTCTCGCGCCCGCGAGGCGCAGGCATCGATGCGGCGTCGCATCAGAAACGGACTCGCGCCGACGACGAGCAGGAACGGAACCAACGCGAGCGCGAGCAACGGACCGTGGACGAGGAGCGTGGTGAGCACCGCCGCCGGGACCAGCACCGCGACGAAAGCCGGGGCCACGGTGTGCGCGAAGAAGTACTCGACCATTTCGACGTCGTGGGTGGCGGCGGCCAACAGGTCGCCGCTGCGCCGTCCGGCGAGATAGGCGGGGCCGAGCGCGTCGAGCTTCTTGAACAGCGCGATTCGAAGCTCCGCCAGCAATCGGAAGGCCATATCGTGGGCAATCCAGGATTCGAGCCAGTGCAGGATGCCCGCGAGCGGAGCGAGTATCCCGAGCGCGATCAATTGCACGGTGAACGCTCGCTCGTCCCTCACCGCGGCGACGATCAGGGCGCTCATCACCCCCACTCCGATCAACGCACCCACCCGCGCGACCCCGAGAGCAAACGTGAGCGTCAGCTTCATCCGCCACGGTGCGACGAGGCGCATCAGCTCCCGGATCGCATCGCGCCATTGAAGGCCCTCGGCGCGCAGGATGGCATCCGTCGGCTCGCGAGCACCGAGCGGCGCATCGGGCGAGACCGGACCCACCTCCGCGGTCGGGTCGGGCGGCGACGCGCCGTCATCGAGCCGCCCGGCGGGGTGGGGCTCGATCTGATCCGCCATGAGCTTAAAATAGACGCCGTGCTTGGCAATGAGCTCGCGATGACTGCCGCTCTCGACCACCCGCCCCCGATCGAGCACCAGCAGCCGGTCGGCGTCGATCACGCTCGAGAGACGGTGCGCGAAGATGAGCGTCGTCCGGTTGCGCATCACGTGCTCGAGCGCTTCTTGAATCACCGCCTCGTTCTCGGAATCGACGGCCGACAGCGCCTCGTCGAGAATCAAGATGGGTGCGTCGCGCAGCAAGGCCCGGGCGATCGCGATGCGCTGACGCTGGCCCCCAGAGAGCTTGATCCCCCGCTCGCCGATGACGGTCGCGTAGCCCTGCGGCAGGCGCGCGATGAACTCGTGGGCGTTGGCGGCGACGGCAGCTCGCCGGAGCTCGTGCTCATCGGCATCCGATTTCCCCAGGCGCAGATTTTCGGCGACGGTTCCATGAAACAGGAACGTGTCCTGGTGCACCACTGCGATCTGGGAGTGGATCTGATGGGCGGAAAGGGTCCGAACATCGCGGCCGCCTAGACGAACGACGCCGGCTTGCGGATCGTAGAGTCGCAGGAGCAGTCGAACCACGCTCGACTTGCCACACCCGCTCGGCCCCACGATGCCGATGCGCTCCCCCGCCCCGACCGCGAAGGACAGACCCTGATGGACCGGACCGCGAGTGCCCGGATAGGTGAAGCTGACGTTCTCGAAGCACACCGTCGGCGCGAGCGGAACCGCGTCGCCGTCCGCGCCCTTGGGCTCGATGAGAGGCCGTGCGTCCAGCAGGGCGAGAATGCCCTCGGCCGCGGACTGTCCGAGCATGCCGTCGTGAAGGAGGGCGCGGAGATCTCGTAGCGGGCGAAACACCTCGATTCCCATCATCAGGATGATCAGCAGTGCCTCGAGCGTCATCTCGCCCCCGGCGACTCGGAATGCTCCGAGCCCGAGCATCGCCGCCGCTCCGATCGCGACGCCGGCATCGGTGAGGCCTCGGGTGAGCGCGTTCGTGGCGAGGACCCACATCGTGCGCCGGAACAACTCGTGGGCCTTGACTGCGAGCAACTGTCCGCGGGCTTTGCTCTGGCCGAAAGCCTGCAACGTCGCGAGGCCCTGAAGCGCATCCAGGAACTCCGCCCCGAAGGCGGAATAGGCCTTCTGCCTCTGCCGGGCGTTATCGCTATCCCACTGGTGAAACGCGGCCGGCCCGATCAGGGTGAGCAGCGCGAATCCCAGCATCACCAACGCCACCGGCAGGTCGAGGAACGCCACGAACGCGAACACCGCGATCGGCACGAGGGCGGCGACGAACAGCTGGGGCAGGTATTGCCCGAAGTACACCTCGAGCTGCTCGACGCCCTCGACCACCGAGAGCAGGGCATCGCCGGTTCGCGACGACCCGAAGTGTGCGGGGCCGAGGGCGATCAGCTTGTCATAGAGCCGGCGGCGAAGTGCGAGCTGCACCCGGGCCGCGGTCTCGTGGGCCACCATGTTGCGCTGGTACTCCAGGACCCCGCGCAGCACCATCACCACGGCGATCGCGAGAACCGGGGTCAGAAGCTCGCCGAGCGAGGCTCCACCGAGGACCTTGGCGAGCAGCCAGCCGAGAAGGGCGAGTCGCGCAATGCCGGTGAACCCGGCGAGGACCCCGACCGCTACGGCGCCCGCGATCCGCCCACGAGCCCCTTCGGTGAATTCCCAGAGCTTGCGGTCGAGATACATGGCTACGGCGGGTGGGGAATCGTCACGGTTTTGCTCGCCCCTCGCACCCTGGCCGGGCGCCAGCTCGCCGACCTCTCGGACTCAAGCGCGGAAGAGTACGCTAAGCACGGTGACGGTCGCGGCCGAGGTGCTCGGCGAGGGCGCGGATGTGCTCCGGGCCGATACCGCAGCAGCCACCGATGATCGAGACCCCGCGCTCCACCCATTCCGTCGCGCTCGCGACCAGGTCGGCGGGGGAGATGATATCGACGAACTGCCAGTTCGGGCGGCGAAAATGCCCGGAGTTGGGATAAACGCCGATCGGACCCGACCAGCGCCCCTTTACCTGGTCCAGGCCCGGGCTGGTGTCGGGAACGTCGCTGTGCATCACGTTCACGATCCCGGGCCGGCACTCGACCACGGCCTCGATGAGATCGGCGAAGTCGATTTCCGGGTAGTCGCGTACCACCAGTCTCGACCGGTCCTCGGGCGCGGCTCGGCAGCTGATGCCGGCCCAGACCGGCAGGCCGGTGCCGAGTGCGGCCTCGAGTGCGATCCGCGCCATCTCGGGTCGCTCGAGCATCTCGAGCGCGAGGAGGTCGACCCCGGCCTCGGCCAAGATCCCGGCCTGCTCGTCGAAGGTTGCGCGCAGACGAGCGGGGTCCAGCCAGAATCGATCGGTCTCATCGGCCATGAAGTTGGAAATCGACCCCGCTACCGCAACCGGCCGATCGGCGGCGGCGTCGCGGGCTCTCCGCGCGGCCTCCACCGCGGTGCGGTTGACGTGCTTCACCTCGGCTCCGAGACCGACCGGCTCGAGCATGTGACGCGCGGTGGAGAACGTGTTGGTGATGATCACCTCCGCCCCGGCGCGGATGTAGTCCTCGTGAATCTCGCGAGCGACGTCCGCGTGCGCCAGCAGCGCATTGGCGCTCCACGTGATGGCGTGCATCTCCACTCCGCGGCGCTCGAGCTCGGTGCCCATTGCCCCGTCGATGAGCACGAGCTCTCCGGCACGGATGCGCTCGTCGAGCCAGGCGGGCCCGGTGGCGGTGTGGGTGGTCATCTCTTTCCCTCCCTCCTGTCGATCCGAGCGGATGTTTCGGCCCGGACCCTGGCCCGGCTTCGATGGGCAACTCGGTCTCCGGCTCGATCGCGGCGGGAGCGGTTGCATGGCCTGCCTCGCGATGCGAGGGTGAATCGCCGGGCGGCCCCGTTTCACCGCGCCCCGTCGGGTCCGCGAGAATCACCCGAGGCGATGGTCATGGTGGGCCAGAGTGCCGCATAATGGCAAGTTGAGATCAGGATGGCGTAAGGTCTTCCTACGATGTTCGGACCAAACACAGAGTGCGTATCCTTCGCGCGTGACTGCGAGGCGGTGCTGATTCCGGCCGGCGACACGACGGTGGTGCCGGAGGGCACGGTCGGGGCGCTGACCCAGGCCCTCGGCGGGAGCTTCACCGTCTATATCAACGGAAATCTGTACCGCGTCGACGGCAAGGATGCCGACGCGATCGGCCAGGAGGCAGTCAAGCCCCCGGAGCTGCCGCCGGACGCGACCGACGAGGACGTGGAGCAGCTCATCTGGAATCAGATGAGAACCTGCTTCGACCCCGAGATCCCGGTGAACATCGTCGACCTCGGGCTCATCTACGGCTGCGACGTGGAGCGCCTCGATGAGAATCGGCGACGGGTGTCGATCAAGATGACGTTGACCGCCCCCGGCTGCGGCATGGGTGACATCCTGGTCGACGACGTGGCCAGCAAGGTGCGCATCGTGCCGACGGTGGACGACGTGGACGTCGAGCTCGTCTTCGACCCGCCGTGGAACTACGAGATGATGTCCTACGAGGCGAAGCTCGAGACCGGCATGCTCTGAGCGCCGCCGCCGAGCCGATTTCGCTGCCATTCCATCCTCGTGCTTCCCGATGGTGCACTGCACCACTCCCGTCGTTGAGGGCGGCGCCCGGGTTTCACCGGCCCCGCTTGGATCCGCCTCGATGCGCCGCGCGCTTCCCGCTCGCGGGCCTTGACCTCGGGCGGCGCGAGCACTTTCGCCCGAGCGCGACCGCCGTTGCTTTCGGTTAGGCCGATCAGCGACTAGATTTAAACAATCTGAGTTCCGTTTTCGGGGGAACAAGCTTGAAGCATTCGCGTCGTCGCCTCGCGCGTCGTCCGCCCGTGGGTGGGTCGCGGGCCCGCCATCCGTTCACGGGCCTCATTCTCCTTCTCGCGCTTGGCGGGATGCCATGGGTTGGCAGCCTCGCGGAAAGTTTTCCCGAGCCCGCTGCGTTGCGCCCCCAGGTGGAGTTCTGGGTGAAGGTGTACGTCGACGTCACCACCGAGGCCGGTTTGGTGCACGATAACAAGTATCTCGATGTCATCTATGAGCAGGTGCGATTCGGCCGCGACCAGTCCTGGGCTTCCCAGCAGAAGACGATCGACCAGCGCAAGCGCCACTGGCGCGGGGCCCTCAAGCGACTCGCGGCCGGGAGTGCACCCCGTGGCCGCGATGAGCGCCGGGCCGTCGCCGCGCTTGGAAAAGTGCTTGGTCGTGCCCCGAGCCAGCGCGACTTCGCCCGCGCCGCCGGGCGAATCCGCTTTCAACGCGGCCAAAGCGACAAGTTCCGCGCCGGCGTGATTCGAGCCGGTGCCTACGAGCCGGAGTTTAGACGCATCTTCGCGGCGCACGGTGTGCCCGCCGACCTCGTCTACCTTCCCCACGTGGAGTCATCCTTTCAGGCCCACGCGAGATCGAAGTACGGCGCGGCCGGAATGTGGCAGTTCATGCCCGCGACCGGCCGGCGCTATCTCGACATCGACACCGTGCAGGACGAGCGCATGGACCCGGAGCGAGCGGCGGTGGCGGCGGCGCGGCTGCTGCGGGACAACTATGCCAAGCTCCGGACATGGCCGCTCGCGCTCAGTGCCTACAATCACGGCGCGGCCGGGATCGCCCGGGCGGTGCGGAAGCTGGGGACCCGCGACATCGTCACCATCTTGCAGCGCTACCGCAGCCGCAGCTTTCGTTTCGCCTCGCGCAACTTCTATCCCCAGTTCCTAGCGGCGCGCCGGGTCGCGAGCCAATACGAAACCTACTTCGGCCCGCTCACCCGCGATCGGCCTGCGGGCGTGGAAAGCGTCACGCTGCCCTTCTACGTGGACGCCGAGACCCTCGCGGTGCACGCCGGGCTTGCCACGAGAGAGCTGGCGGCGCTCAATCCGGCGCTCCGCGACGCGGTGCTGCGCTCCGACAAGCGCATTCCCAAAGGGTATGCGCTGCGCTTGCCGGCCGGCACTCTCGCCGCCGGCGCGCAGTCGTGGCTGGCCACCATCCCGCCGGCGCTGCGTCACTCCGAGCAGCGAAGGAGCGCGGTTCACGTCGTTACCGCCGGCGAGACCCTGAGCGGAATCGCACGTCGGCACGATACCTCGGTGGCGACCATCGTCGCGCTGAACCGCCTTGGCAATGCCCATCGAATCTACGTCGGGCAGCGGCTCGAGCTCTCCGCCCCGAGAACCACCATCGCGCTCAAGCCCAAGTCTGATCCGTCGCTCCCATCGACCTCCGCCGCCGTCACGGCGCCAAGCCCGGTGTCGCGGCCCGAGAGCGCGCTGTCCCCGACTCCGGCGTTCAAGCCGGAAACGAATCTGGCCGAGCGGACCCCGACCCCGGTCGTGAAACCCGGGACCCGACTCGCTGGTATCCCGGTGCTCGCATCACTGCCAATGCCGATGTTCAAGCCGGCCCTTCGCCTGGCCGAGCGGACGCCGGCGCCGGCCGCAAAGCCCGACGGCCGGCTCGCTCGCGTGGCGCCGGCTCCGCTGGTGCCGAGGCCGGTGTCGAAGCCGGGCACGATGCTGGCGGCCCTCACGCCAACGCCGCGGGTGAAGCCGGCGGAGGGCTCGACCGAGCTCGCGGCGATACCGGTGCTCAAGCCGGGGACGCGACTCGCCTTGGCGACCATGGTGCCGTTCCTGGCCACGCCGGCGCTGGAGACAGAGGGAGTTCGCCCTGCTGGCCCGAGTGCGGCACGCCTGCCGATCCCCGTTTCGAAGCCTGGGCGCGGTGGCGCTCTCGCGCTGGCGCTCCCGGGTGCAGCTGCCCCGGTGCCGAGGCCGGGTCGCCGTCCGGTGTCGCCCGCGTTGACGCATCTTTTAGCGGCTCCGGATCGGAAACCGGAGTCCTCCATTGCCTCGGCGGCGGCCTCTCCGCTCCAGTGGAGCATCGTCCTCGAGGCGATCGCTTCGTCGCCGGACCGCGCTTCACCCGGGGCGCAAGCGCGCGACTCGATTGCGATCACGCAGTCCTTTCATCCCGTTCCGCCATCGCCCTCGCGCGAGTCGGTGTGGCGGCGCATCGAGGGCGACTCGGTGGTGGTCGATAGTGACGAAACCCTCGGGCATTTCGCCGACTGGCTGCGCGTCTCGACGCACCGCTTACGAAAGCTGAACCGACTCTCCGCCACCCGGTCGATCCGGATGGGGCAACGCCTGGAGCTCGATTTCTCGAAGACCCCCCGCCTGCAGTTCCTCGAGCGCAGAATCGCTCATCATCGGGCGCGGGAGAAAGATTTCTTTGCCGTCTTCAAGATCACCGGCACCGTGGAACATACGCTGCGGCCGGGGGAAAACCTGTGGGTTCTGTCCAACAAGGTCTACTCGGTTCCGGCGTGGCTCATCCACCGCTATAACCCGGACGCCGATCTCACCCGTCTCACTCCTGGAACCCGCTTCAAGATACCCGTGGTCGAGCCCATCTCGTCGTCCTGAGAGCGCGCGTTCCGTGCGCTCGCAATCTCAACGCATGCAGCGGGTGCAGTCGCCGATCGTCCCGGTGGTCGCCGAGCTGATCCGGGCCAGCCCCGGCACCATCTCGCTCGGGCAGGGCGTGGTCAACTACCCTCCGCCGCGCCAGGCCATCGCCGCGATCGAGCAATTCCTGGGCAACCCCGACAACCACAAGTATCAGCACGTGCAGGGAATTCCCGAGCTCATCGGCTCGATCACCGAGAAGCTCGAGCGCGAGAATCTCGCTTCGACGGCGGCGCGGGAGATCGTGGTCACGGCGGGAAGCAACATGGGGTTCCTCAACGCGATTCTAGCGATTGCGGACCCCGGCGATGAGGTGATCTTGCTGCGTCCCTATTATTTCAACCACGAGATGGCGGTCACCATCGCGGGCTGCCGGCCGGTCATCGTCGACACCGACGATGCTTACCAGCCGCAACTGGAGTTGATAGAGGCTGCGATCACCGCGCGTACCCGCGCGGTAGTCACGGTTACGCCCAACAACCCTACCGGGGCGGTTTACTCCCGGACGAGTTTGCAGGAGATCAACCGCCTGTGCGGACGTCGGGGGCTCTATCACATCAGCGACGAGGCATACGAGTACTTCACCTTCGATGGTGCGACCCACCTCTCGCCGTTGTCGATCTCCGGCGCAGAGGCCCACACGATCGGTCTGTTCTCGCTCAGCAAGGCCTATGGGTTCGCGAGCTGGCGCATCGGCTACATGCTGCTGCCGTCGAAGCTGTGCGACCCGGTCAAGAAGATCCAGGACACGAATCTCATCTGTCCCCCGGTAATCTGTCAGCACGCAGCCCGGGGCGCCCTGGAAGCGGGTCTTGCATACTGCGAGCCGCATCTCGAGCGCCTCGCCGCGGTCCGCGAGCTGGTGCTGCGCGGGCTATCGGAGCTCGGCGAACGGATTTTGGTCCCGCGTGCCGACGGCGCCTTCTATTTCCTGATTCGGATCTCGACCGAGATGAGTGCGATGGACCTGGTCGAGCGCCTGATTCGTGAGCACCGAGTGGCGGTGATTCCCGGTACCACCTTCGGGGTGGATGACCGATGCTGCGTACGAGTCGCGTACGGAGCGCTGGAGCGGGAGACGGTGGCAGAGGGCGTCGGCCGGTTCGTGCAAGGTGTCAAGGCGATAGTGGGGTAGCGTGTCAATGAAGCGGGACCTGGACCTGATTCGCAGCATATTGCTGAGCGTCGAGAAGAATGCGGATCCGCAGGCGTGGATCGACCCGCAGGTGAGCGGGGGTACCCCGGATCAGATCTCCTATCACGTGATGTTGCTGACGCAGGCCGGCCTCATCGAGGGATGGGATCGGTCCGCGATCGGGGTGTTCCGCTGGTCGGCCCGCAATCTCACCTGGCAAGGTCACGAGGTGCTGGAGGCCGCGCGGGACGACGCGGTGTGGCACAAAGCCAAGCACAA
>JBFHLI010000098.1:0-11561 GCA_041594935.1 Gammaproteobacteria bacterium
CGGCCGGGCATCCGGGTCGGCCGGGGACGAACAGCGACTGGTTTCGAACCGCGCCAGCTCGTGGCGCATGCCAGGGTCGATCGCCCGACTGGCGCGCTGCGCCAGAAACGTCTTGCACTGGTTGTGCACGATGGTGTGCAGCCAGGTGCGGAAAGCGGCGCGGTGCTGGAACCCGTGGAGGCTGCGGTAGACTCGCAGCAGCACCTCCTGGGTGACGTCCTCGGCGTCCTCCGGGTTGCCGAGATAGGCGCGGCAGCGGTGCAGAATCCAGCCGCGATGGCGGCTCAGGAGGAGCTCAAGCCCTCGGCTGGCCTCATCCTGATCGGCGCAGATCAGCGCGACGATGGCCTCGTCGGACAATCCCGACGCTATCTTCAGGGGCGCCGCCGCAGATGCCCCCGACGCCATCCCGGTATCCGGCGCTAGGCGCTGCATCGCGTCCCCCCGGTGCTGGTGTCCGCCGCACTCTACGCATTGAGACTCATCATGAACAATGATATTTTTTGTCGATCTGACAAAAAATATTTGTCGTCGTCTTGAATCTCGAGCTCCTCAGGACCTTTCTGGAAGTTGCCCATGCGCGCCATTTCGGCCGCGCCGCCGAGGCGCTGCACCTCACTCAAGCCGCGGTGAGCGCGCGCATCAAGCAGCTCGAGACTCTGCTCGGGGTGACCCTCTTCGATCGCTACCGGCGCGATATTCGCCTAACCCCAGAAGGGACCCGGCTGATCCGTCATGCCGATCTGCTGCTCGCCGAGTGGCGCAAGGCGCGCCAGGAGATTTCCGCCGGCGGCCGCAACCTCCAGCTCTCCCTCGGCGGCAGCCCGCGGCTCTGGGACGTGCTGGTGCAAGACTGGCTGCACCGCCTACGCCGGACGTATCCGGGTCTCGCAATCGCGGCCGAGCTGCACCCTCCCGAGATGTTGACGCGGCGTCTGCTCGACGGCGTGCTCGATGTCGCGTTCATGCTCGAGCCGCCGCAGCTGGAGGTGCTGCGGATCGAGGAGATCGCCATGGTCGAGCTGGTGATGGTCTCGACCCGGGCGGCGCTCACCGCCGACCAGGCGCTCGCGAGTGACTATGTCATGGTCGACTGGGGACTCTCCCACGCGCTGCAGCACCGGCGGTCTTTCCCCGATGCCCCCGAGGCGCTGCTGCGGGTCGCGCAGGCAAAGATGGCGCTCGCCTACCTGCTCGACCAGGGCGGCTCGGCCTATCTCCCGCTGCGCATGGCCGGCTCCGCCCTGCGCGCGGGACGGCTCCACCGGGTGGCCGACGCTCCGACGCTCGAGTATCGGGCCTACGCGGTGTTTCCGGTCCGCGCGGCCAAAGAGACCCTGATCCGGGATACGCTCGCACTGTTCGGGTGATCCACCCGGCAGGTCGCTGATATACCAAACGTGCCGGCCGGGCAAAGGCCAAGAGAGCAGTCCACCGGCGACCCGGGACCGCATCAGTACGGTGGGGTCGTGGGTGCCGGTGCGGCTCTTCGGCACCGTACTGACCAGCCAGGGCTCGCCTTATCTTTCACAGACAAGAGACGATCTTCCTCCGTCCGTTGCGACCCGGCGGCAACGCTCGCCGACTACACGACGAAGAGACCATCCCCGTGGTGCACACCGTGTACCGGGATGAAGGATATATCTTCGGCTACTCCGACCGACCCGGCGCGAGCTCGTGAATCTCTGGTGCGCCAGGTCAGGCTGCCCCATTCCAATCTTCGGCGGGTCCCCCACGGCACCCGCCGACCTGACCGCAACTCAAGATAACTTGCCGTCGACCGAGAGAAACTGCAAACCTTCACCGGCACCGACCGGCCTATCCATCGACCTCGACTAGTTTCCGCCCTCTCCTGTCGGTTAGATCAGGTTGAGCAGAGGAACGATATCCCTCGTCGGATGCCTGAATGACCACAACGAGACCACTTGGTCCCGGGAATCGCTCGCGCCATCGCTAGCGAGTGCTGGCCCTTCATCCATCACCGTGGTGAAACTTCAGGCTCGTACGTCAACAATCCCTTCAACGCAAGAGTCGTTACCCATGTTCCCTTCAGACCGGGTTGCCCGTTTATCCGGAACTACGTGTGAAGCATGTAGCCGGAACACACGGTCTGAATGCGTGGCGAATGCCCAACTCATCCGGAGCATGGTTGGCTCTATGCCGCTGCCTCCATGAACCGATCGACTACGGCGATCAGATCGTCGGTCAGGAAACCACGTGCCGTGACCGCAATGCTTTCGGGTAACCCGAACATCACCTGGGCAATCCCACCCGTGATGCACGCGATGGTGTCCGCATCACCGCCGAGAGAAACTGCATTTCGGACCGCATCCTCATAATCGGTCGCTTCCAACGCGCAGACAATCGAAGGCGGGACCGTACCAGCGGACGAGATATCGAACTCGTGCTCCAGGCGAATCTCGTCGACGCACCGGGATAGGTCGTAGCCAAAGCGGTCTTCTACTTCCGCTCGAATGGTCGTGGCGTCCGCGCCGTGCCTGGCCAGCCACATAACAAGGGTGACTGCCTGTGCTCCCGTGACGGCGGAGGGGTGATTATGGGTCACCTCTGACGCCTTCTCGGCCAGCGTCAAGGCCTCATCCAAATCGCGCGCAGCATAAGCGACCGGACTCACCCTCATCGCGCCCCCGTTGCCCCAGCTGTTGTAGGGGCCCATGTTGGAAAAGGCCCACTCTCGGAACATGCCACCGTATCCCCGATGCGGGTGGTCGCGAACGTACTGGCGGAGATACGCTCCAAAGTCCCCGTCGTTGATCAGGCAGTCCGCCACGGCGACGGTGCAGACTGTATCGTCGGTGAAGCTGCAGTCATTACCGAAGAGAGGGAAGTCTTTCGACTTGAAGCCGCTCCCTTCATATACGGATCCGATGATGTCGCCTGCAATGGCGCCGAGCATGGTGCATCCCTCGTCTGGCTATGGGGGTAAGTATGGCAAACAAGGACCCCGCCAGTTTCCCAGCGGGTCCGGCGATCTGCATCCGACGTCTCCTGATTCAGTGGCCAGGAAAGGTTTTCCGAATCGGCCCAGTCGTACGTGAATGGCTCCGGGCCTGTAGGCTACCTCAGACAATGAGCCCGCCGCGGCGGATTATTCTGCAAAGATCTATTGGGCGTACGGTCAACGCGGCCGGAACGTTAGCAGCGTCGCCCCTATCCGCCTTTGCCTCCCGAGAAAGCGTTAACCATGTAATCAGAATGGACCCAGCGCTCAATGGCGCGCCCGGCGGGATTCGAACCCACGACCTTTGGCTTCGGAGGCCAACACTCTATCCAGCTGAGCTACGGGCGCATCGGCACGCATAGGCATGCGCGGGCTAGAATAAGGGCTCCCGGTGGTCCGCGTCCACGGCCCGTGCGGGTCCGCGCAGCCAGGGACGAGCCTCGAGCGAAATCTTTGATTCCGCGGGGCGCCGAGCCGACCCTTGTATCGGGGGGAGCTGTTTGCGACCATATCGCGCTGTCACGCAATCATTCGGGGTCGATCCGTGAGCAAAGCAGACGACGTCTTTATCCGCGAGTTCGGCATCATCCTCGGTGCGTTGTTCGTGTTCTTCATCCTCGCGTTGCTGCTGGCTCGCTCGATTGGCGCCGGCGCGTTCGAAAGGTCCCAGCTCACCCCGCGCGAGGTGGCAAAGCGAACCGCCCCGGTAGGAGAGGTGCGCTTCGGAGAGGCGGGACAGATGGCGGCCGCGCCCGAGCCGGCTCCGGCCATCGCCGAGGTCGCGGCGGCCGCGAAGGGCGGGGACCAGGTCTATCAGAGCGCGTGCATGGCCTGCCACGCGAGCGGTGCGGCGGGCGCGCCCAAGCTTGACGACAAGGCCGCCTGGACCACGCGCGCCGCCCAGGGGCTCGACGTGCTGATCCACAGCGCCATCAACGGTAAGGGGGTGATGCCGGCCAAGGGCGGCAACGCGTCCTTGAGCGACGATGACATCGCCGACGCGGTCAAGTACATGCTCGAGCAATCCGGGGTTAGCGCGAACTAGGCGCGGAGATTAATGGAACGCTCGAGCGCAACGCGCGCTCTCGGTACCCGCTGCAGCGGAGAATCGGGCCAAATAGCTTGTCGGATCAGACCGGCTCGAGCTTGGCGTAGGCCAGCACCAGCCACTTGCTGCCGGCGTTCTTGAAGTTGACCTGCACCCGGGCCTGCGCACCTGCCCCCTCGTAGTTGAGCACCACTCCCTCGCCGAACTTGGGGTGCGCCACCGGCTGACCGAGGCGCAAACCCTCGATCTCGGCCCCTTCCGGCGGCGCGGCCTTGCCGGAGGCGACGGCCGGAACCGCGCGAGCAAACACCGCGCGCGAGACGCTACCCCGCAGGCGTACCTCATTCAATCGCTCGGGGGGCAGCTCGTCCAGAAATCGCGACCGCACGGGATAAAAGTCCGTCCCGTGCAAACGCCGGCTCTCGGCATGGCTGAGATAGAGAAGGCGCTTCGCCCGGGTCATCCCGACGTAACACAGACGGCGCTCTTCCTCCAGCTTGGCGGGGTCTTCCACGCTTCGCTGATGCGGGAAGAGCCCCTCCTCCACGCCGCAGAGAAACACCAGCGGAAACTCGAGCCCCTTGGCGGCATGCAAGGTCATGAGCTGCACGCAGTCCTCCGACGGTGCACCCTGCTCGCCGCCGGACTCGAGCGCGGCATGGGACAGGAACGCGCCGAGGGCATCCTGGCCGTCTTCCTCGTCCGGCTCGAACTCGCGGGCGGCGCTCACGAGCTCGCCGAGGTTCTCTTCCCGGGTCTGGGCGCGGTCGGTCTTGTCTCGCCGGTAGTGCTCGAGCAGGCCGCTCAGCTCGATGACCGCGTCGACCTGGTCGTGAAGTGGCAGTGCATCGGTACGGGCGGCGAGTGAATCCACGAGCTCGAGAAAGCCGCGGATCGCCGATTCGGCCCGCGCACTCAGAGACCCTTTCGCCACCGCGCTCACGGCGGCGCCCCACAACGAGGCCCCTTCGCCCTGGGCGGTCGCGCGCAGCGTCTCCATCGTCTTGGCCCCGATTCCGCGCGGCGGCATATTGACGACCCGCTCGAAGCCCGGGTCGTCGTTCCGGTTTGCCATCAGTCGGAGATAGCCGAGGGTGTCCTTGATCTCGGCCCGCTCGTAGAAACGCAAGCCCCCGTGCACCCGGTACGGAATGCGGCTCGAGAGCAGCGACTCCTCGAACAGCCGCGACTGCGCGCTCACCCGATAAAGCACCGCCACCTCATCGCGGCGCTCACCCTCGTCGATCCACTGCTGGATGCGTCCGACGATGAAACGGGCCTCGTCGAGATCGTTGAAGGCCGAGTAGAGGTAGATCGGCTCGCCGTCCTTATCGCTCGTCCACAGCTTCTTGCCGAGCCTTCCCTCATTATGGGCAATGAGTGCATTCGACGCGGCCAGGATGTTGCCGCTCGAGCGGTAGTTCTGCTCGAGCCGAACGACCTTCACGTCGGGAAAGTCACGCGAGAACTTCTGAATGTTCTCGATCTTCGCCCCTCGCCAGCCGTAGATGGACTGATCGTCATCACCGACCGGAAACAGCCACCCGGAGTCGCCGGCGAGCAGCTTGAGCCAGGCATACTGGATGGTGTTGGTATCTTGAAACTCATCGACCAGAATGTGCCCGAAGCGATGCTGATAATGTTGCCGCAGCCCGCCCTGGTCACGCAGAAGCTCGAGTGCACGGAGCAGCAGCTCGGCGAAGTCCACGATGCCGCTCTGCTCGCACAATTCCTCGTAGGCCCGGTAGATGCGGACCATCTGCCGGGTCCACATATCCCCCTGCTCCTCGAGGTGCCGTGCCCGGAGGCCGAGGTCCTTGCGCCCGTTGATGAAGCCCTGAGCCTGGCGAGGGGGCCAGCGCGCCTCGTCCACATCGAGCGCACGCATGACGCGGCGCACCGTCCGGAGCTGATCCTCGCTATCGAGGATCTGAAAGGTCTGTGCCAGTCCCGCTTCTTGCCAGTGGGTTCGAAGCAGCCGGTGAGCAAGGCCGTGAAAGGTGCCCACCCACATGCCGCCGATCGGACGCTCGAGCATCGACTCGATGCGGCCCCTCATCTCCGCCGCGGCCTTGTTGGTGAAGGTCACCGCGAGCAGGCCGTGGGGCGAGGCCTGCTCGGTGGCAATCAGCCACGCGATACGATGGACGAGAACCCGGGTCTTACCGCTGCCCGCACCGGCGAGCACGAGGATGTGGCCCGGCGGGGCGGTAACCGCCTCGCGTTGCGCTTCGTTGAGGGGTCCGAGGATATGGGTAACGTCCACCGCGGGATCTTATCCCGCGGACCCCGGAGATGGAAAATCGGACTCGGCGACGGGTGCCTGCGACGCGGCGCTCCCTTCGGGTTAGAATCGTCGCCCCCGACGCACAGGAAACGACATGTCCCGCTCGAGATCCATCATCGATTACCACCAGAACACGGACCGGCTCACCGAGCTCACCCGGTCCACGCTTGCCGCCGCCACCCGCCAGGGCGCGTCTGCCGCCTCGGCGACGATCACCGCCGACTCGGGCCTGTCCGTGACCGTGCGCATGGGTGAGATCGAGACGGTCGAGCACCACCGCAGCAAGCACCTCGGGGTCACCGTCTACTTCGGCCAGAAGACCGGCTCGGCCACCACCACGGACTTCGAGCCGGAGGCGATCGACGATACCGTCGGCGCCGCCTGCCGCATCGCACGCTACACCCAAGAGGACCAGTACACCGGCCTCGCCGAGGCCGATCGCATGGCCAAGGCCATTCCCGACCTCGACCTGTACCATCCGTGGGCCCTCGACCCGGAGGAAGCGACCCGGCTCGCCCTGGAAACCGAGGCCGCGGCCCTTGGCCGAGATCCGCGCATCACCAATTCGGAAGGCGCGAGCGTCAGCCGCCATGAGGGCAGCTATGTCTTCGGCAATACCCACGGATTCATCGGCGGCTTCTCCGGCACCCGGCACAGCATCAGCTGCGGGGTCATCGCGGAGGCCGACCCGGAGAAGCAGCGCGACCACTGGTACAGCGCCTCGCGAGTACCGCAGAGCCTGGAACCCGCGGCCGAGATCGGGACCAAGGCGGCGGAGCGGGCGCTCAAGCGGCTCGGTTCGCAGCGCATCGCGACCCGCACCGTCCCGGTCATCTTTGCCGCCGATCAGGCGACCCGGCTGTTCGGCAGCTTCATCGCCGCGATCAGCGGCGCAAGCCTCTATCGCCAGGCGAGCTTTCTGCTCGACCATCTGGGCAAGCCCGTGTTTTCCGAGCACGTGTGCATCACCGAGGAGCCGCACCTCCCCGCCGGGCTCGGAAGCAGCCCGTTCGACAGCGAGGGAGTCGGCACCGAGAGGCGCGAGCTGGTGCAGGACGGGGTGCTCGAGGGTTATGTCCTCGACAGCTATGCGGCGCGAAAGCTCGGTATGCAGAGCACCGGCAACGCGGGCGGGGTGCACAATTTGGTGGTCAAACCGGGACCGCACGACCTCGACGGCCTGATTGGCACGATGGGGCGGGGGCTGCTGGTGACCGAGCTGATGGGAATGGGCGTGAACATCGTGACCGGAGACTATTCCCGCGGCGCCGCGGGCTTCTGGGTCGAAGGGGGCGAGATCCAGTTCCCGGTCCAAGAGATCACGATTGCGGCCAACCTGCGTGACATGTTCCGCGGCATCGTTGAGATCGGGAAGGACGTGGAGCTGCGGTCCGCGATCCGAACCGGTTCGGTGCTGATCGACAAGATGACGATCGCAGGCGACTGAACGCCTTGCTCGACGACCCGATAGCGCACCCGCGTCGGGCGGGGCAACAGTACCGCTGCGCACACGTTGCGACCGAATCTCCACCGCCATGACTCGACCCGAGCTCGCCTGGACCCGAACATGAACGACGCCGATCCGCCGCCGGATACGCCCGACGGGACTCCGCCCGAGGCCACCTCGACCGAGCTCGCGCTCGCGAGTGAGATCCTGCCAGCCTCACTGGCGCTCCTGCCCCTGCACGAGCGGCCGTTCTATCCGGTGCATGCGATGCCCCTCATCATTGACGAGGGGACGTGGCTAGAGACGGTGGTGGAGGTCGGCAAGACCCCGAGCCGCACGGTGGGTCTCGTCCTGGCTCGGCCGGGCGCGCCGCAGCAACCGGGCCGCGAGGGCTTTCACCGGGTCGGAACCGCGGTACGCATGCACGACCCTTCGCGCCGCGATGGCAAGATTCACTTCGTCGCCGAGGGCCTGCAACGCTTTCGGATCGGAAGCTGGCACAACGACACGCCCCCCTACCGGGCGCAGGTGGAGTATCTCCACGACTCGCTGGAGGAACGAGAAGACCCCGAGGTGAAAGCCTACGCGATGGCGATCATCGGCGTGATCAAGGAGCTGATCTCGTTGAATCCCCTGTACAACGAGCAGCTCAAGCTGTTCCTGGAACGCTTCTCCCCCAGTCGCCCCGCCTCGCTCGCATACTTCGCGGCGAGCCTGACCACCGCATCCGGCGAAGAGCTGCAGACCGTTCTCGAGAGTGACTCCCTGGTCGCGCGCATGGATACCGTGCTCGTGCTGATCAAGAAGGAGCTCGAGGTCGCCAAGCTGCACGCCCAGATCGCGCGCCAGGTGGAGGAAGCGATGAGCGACCAGCAGCGCAAGTTCTTTCTGCGCGAGCAGCTGAAGGTCATTCAGAAGGAACTCGGCATCTCGAAGGACGACCGGGAAGCGGAGACCGAACGGTTTCGTGAGCGCCTGAAGCACCTGGTGGTTCCCGAGGCAGCGGGTCTTCGCATCGAAGAGGAGCTCGCGAAGCTGGGGGTCCTCGAGCGAGGCTCACCGGAGTATGCGGTCACGCGAAACTATCTGGACTGGATGACCGGCCTGCCGTGGGGGATTCACTCCGCGGACCGACTGGACCTCCGACGAGCCCGCCGCGTGCTCGATGCGGACCACACCGGCCTAGATGACGTGAAAGAGCGGATCATCGAGTTCCTCGCGGTGGGAAAGCTGCGCGGCGGCATCACCGGCTCCATCCTGCTGCTGGTCGGCCCTCCCGGCGTCGGCAAGACCTCGGTGGGCCGGTCCGTCGCCGCCGCTCTCGGGCGCAAATTCTATCGTTTCAGCCTCGGCGGAATGCGAGACGAGGCCGAGATCAAGGGACACCGGCGAACCTACATCGGGGCGATGCCGGGAAAGCTGATCCAGGCGCTGAAGGAGGTCGGGGTTGCGAACCCGGTGCTGATGCTCGACGAGGTCGACAAGATCGGGGCCTCGTTCCACGGGGACCCTGCCTCCGCCCTGCTCGAGGTGCTCGACCCGGAGCAGAACGAGGCGTTCCTGGACCACTACCTCGATGTGCGCGTGGACCTATCGAGGATCCTGTTCATCTGCACCGCCAATCAGCTCGATACCATCCCCTCCCCGCTCCTAGACCGCATGGAGATGATCCGGCTCTCGGGTTACATCACCGAGGAGAAGATCGAGATTGCGCGGCAGCACCTTTGGCCGCGGCAGCTCGAACGAGCCGGGGTGGCTCCCGGGCAGCTGCGGATCTCCGACGCCGGTCTGCGCGCCATCGTCGACGGCTACGCCAGAGAGGCGGGGGTACGCGGCCTCGAGAAGCAGATCGCGCGCATCGTGCGAAAATCGGCAGTCCGGTTCGTCCGCAACCGCAAGCTCAAGCTCCGGATCAGCACGCGCAATCTGGAGGACTTCCTCGGAAAACCGATCTTCCGGGATATCAGGCCGTTGCGCGGCGTCGGGGTGGTGACCGGGCTCGCATGGACCGCGCTCGGCGGTGCCACCTTGGATATCGAGGCGACCCGCGTGCACACCCGAGCCCGGGGCTTCAAGCTGACCGGGCGGCTCGGTGAGGTCATGCGCGAATCGGCCGAGATTGCCTTCAGCTACGCCGACTCCAATCTGACCCGCTTCGGCGCCGACGCCGCGTACTTCGAGAACGCGATGGTTCACCTGCACGTGCCCGAGGGAGCGACCCCGAAAGACGGCCCGAGCGCGGGCATCACGATGTGTACCGCGTTGCTGTCTCTGGCGCGCGGTGAGAAGGTGCCTCGGGGTCTGGCGATGAGCGGCGAGCTCACCCTCAGCGGCCAGGTGCTGGCGGTGGGGGGTATCCGGGAGAAGGTGATTGCCGCGAGGCGCGCGCGAATCCGCGAGCTGGTCCTGCCGGAGGCCAATCGTGGCGCCTACCTCGAGCTCCCGGAGTACCTCCGGACGGGCCTCAGAGTCCATTTTGCCGAGCACTACGGGGACGTCTTCCACCGGGTGTTTGCGCCGTGAGCGGCTCCCCGGCCCGCCCTACCGGGAAGACTCAAGAAATTTGACCGACGGCCGACTCTATCGGACGAGGACGTGATCCCGGCGTCGCCGCCCGGGTCACGGACGCAAGACCCGTGTCGGATTCGAGCCGGGCGAGGCACCGATTTCTCGTTTAGAAAAGGCCTTCCGAGCGGGCTGGACCGATCCAGGAGCGCCCATGTCACACAGGTCAAGTTCGGACGAAGCGGCTGAGCACCTGCGGCTCGCCCTTCCCCTGATGGCCAGGTACCAGATCCCGGTCACCCCGCAGAACTATGCGGTGTGGTACGACTACGTCGCGGGGGTGAACGAACCGCTCAAGCAGTCGATTGACGACATGATGATGGGTGACGGGTCGCTCACCGAGGACTTCATCGAGGACCTCTACCACCGCTTCGTCATCAACCCCATCTTGAAGAAGCTCGCCCAAGCCCGCGAGTCGATACGCTCCTTGCTCGAGGAGATCGACGACGGAGTGGCTAACAGCGATGGGGAGGTCACCCGATACGAGGCCTCGCTTGCAGGCTACTCGAGCCGCCTCGAAGCCGATATCGGCTCGGCGGAGCTGCGCACGATCATCGAGCGGCTCGCCGACGAGACCAAGTCGGTTCGCGAGACCGGCGCGCGCCTGCACGAGCGCCTCGAGCAAAGCCGCCAGGAGGCCGAGGCGCTTCGCAAGGAGCTCGAGCAGGCTCGCCACGAAGCCACCACCGACGCGCTCACCGGTCTCGCCAACCGAAAGGCCTTCTACCGTGCCCTGGAGCAGCTCACGAACGCCGCCGTGGACGGGGACGAGACCTTGTGCCTGCTGGTCGCCGACATCGACCACTTCAAGAACATCAACGACAGCTACGGGCACTTGCTCGGAGACAAGGTGATTCGCTACATCGGCAGCATCATCAACGACTGTGTCAAGGGTAAGGACCTGGTCGCCCGGTACGGCGGCGAGGAGTACGCGGTGCTGCTTCCCGATACCGCGTACCAGGGTGCGCTGGCCGTGGCGGAAAGCGTCCGTGAGTCCATCGAGCGGGGACGGCTGGTGCGCTCGGACACCCGCGAGCGGATCGGCACCGTGACGGTATCGATCGGGGTGACCGAATTCCGGCCTGGGGAGAGCCAGGAGGATTTCATCGGACGGGCAGACGAAGCCCTTTACCGCGCCAAGCAGGCCGGGAGAAATCGCGTCTCGGGCGAGCCCGAGTCCGTCGCCACCGCGGTGTAGGCGCACTGCGCGTCCGGCGGCGCTGACGCCCGCCCCCCGGGGCCAGGTATCAGC
>JBFHLI010000099.1:0-11555 GCA_041594935.1 Gammaproteobacteria bacterium
CCCCCACCCGCCTGATCGACGAAGAACACGTTGAGAGGGTCCCCGCTCGTCTGGTCGGTCAACGTCTTTTGTCCGGCCGCGTCGGCCTGAGTGACCACCGACACCTCCGGCGCATCCTTCGCACCGGGCGGGGCATTGAGGTTCTGCGCGAAGGTCACCACGTCCACGTCGCGGTGGACGAACTCGGTCATGCGCCGCTCGATCGTGGTCAATGCCCGCGAGCGCTCGCCCGCGCCGTGACCGAAGGGAATCCGAAGCCGCACCACCCCGAACCCCTCGGTGCCGCGAACGCCGTCGTTTTGCACCTCCCCACCAAGCGAGAGCTCGCTGCCGGGCCAACCCATCAAGTCCCTGAGGCGAAACTCGGCCCGGATCCGGGTCCCCGAGACCGAGGGCGTCTCGTCGGTGTCGAATCGGAAGAACCCGCCATAGAACCAGAGCTCGTGGCCCTTGCCCACCTCGAAGCCGAGCCCCGCCTCGACATCGAACCCGGGGAGCGCACGCTCGCGTGCGGTCAGCGTGGTCGTGGTGGTAAAGGGGGTCACCACCACCGTGGTGCCGTTGAGCCCGATGCCGGTCCCGGCCGTGGCGCTCGAGCGCCGTCCAATGACGTTGCCCCCGCGCTCGGGGAAGTAACCGTTCGCCCTCAGCGACCACCACTCGGTGAAGAGCTCGCCGCCGACCGTGCCCTGGTGATAGTACTGCTCGCGATCGCTCTTCCGCCGATCGTAGAAGCCGTACAGACCCCATACCCAGTCGCCGTGGAAGAAGGTCGAGCCGCGGTGCAGCTGGCGATAACCCAATCCGAGGTTGCCCTCGACGCTCGAGCCCGACGGGTCCACCAGGCGGACATCCGCGAACAGCAAGTGGTCCGAGCCTTGCAGGAATGGGAACAGGATGTCGAGCCGCCCGATGTCGCGATCACTGCCGGGCTTGACCTCGACCGTGATCTGGCCGGGCCATTTGGGCGGCACACCGCTTTCGCCGGCATCGGCGGAACCCACGAGGCCCAGCGCCGCGCCGAGCGCCGCCAGCACTATCGTAGCCTGGAGTCGACTGATCACTGGATGTTGCCCTTTCACCCTCCCCGGCGTAAGTGTAGCCCAGCATCGATGCCAAACACACGCCGTTTTGCTGGTGCGCGGGATGCGCGCGGCTATCGTGTCTTTGCTGGTGGGGGTGGACCGGCCGGTGGATTTGGCTTCCGGCCAATCCCTAAGCGCGGGCTCAGGGACGACGCCGAAATGGGAACTTCGCGCTGCTGCGGGCCGCCGGCTCGGGTGGACTTTCCTTGCTCACCTGCTCCCGCAAAAGCGAAAGCTCGGTTCGCAGCGTCTGGGCAAGGGTCTGCATCGAACTCTCGAGCTGCGCCAGGCGGGCATGCTCGGCGTCGTCCGACGCCGGCTTGGGCGGGGGCGGATCGGAGGGTCGATCGGCAGACGGGATGGGTTGCGCCACGCGAAGGCCCTCGCCCGTCGCCCGGGTTTGGTCCGCCACGCTCGTCTCACCGCCCTGCTCGTTCTTGATGTCCCCGGATACTTCCAAGACGGCGTCGCGGCCGAGGACGTGCAGCCGTTGAAGGTACCCGTAGAGCAACAACCGCTCGCACAGGGTGTTGATGCGCCGAGGCACCCCTGCCGTCTGCTCGTAGATCGCGTTGTATGCGTCCGGCTCGAACTGGGGATCCTCTCTCCATCCGACGACCTGCAGTCGATGCTCGAGGTAGCCCCGGAGCTCCTTCGACCGCAACGGGCTCAAGTGATAGGCAGCCACCACTCTTTGCCTCAGCTGCTCGAAGCCCTTGGATCGCATCGTTTGGCGAAACTCCTTTTGACCGAGCAGGAAGCACTGCACCAGGGACCGATCATCGGACTGCAGGTTGATGAGCATCCGCAGCTCCTCGAGCGCGCGTGCCGGCAAGCTCTGGGCCTCGTCGACAACCACCAATGCGCTCTTGCCCTCCTCGTCGCAGGCGCGAAAGAAGCCCTCCAGCTCGGCGATCAGCGACGCCTTACCGACCCGCTGGTAGGGGAGCCCGAAACCGGCCGCCACGAGCCGCAACAGGTCGTCCGGACCCACCTGCGTCATCACCACCTGGCTGGCGACGACCCGCTCGGGATTGAGCCCCTTCATCAGCATCCGCGCAATGGTGGTCTTTCCGGTGCCCACATCGCCGGTCACCACGACGAAACCCTCGCCGTGGCCCAATCCGTAGCGCAGATAGGCGAGCGCCCGCCGGTGGCTGTTGCTGCCGAAGAAGAACTTCGGATTGGGGATCAGCTGGAAAGGCCTCGCGCCCAGATTGTAGAAAGCTCTGTACATGACGGGATACGGGGTTCGGGACTGATCGTCGCAGTTCGGCCAGCAGCAACCTTACCCGCCGGTGCTGCTTAGGTCTGTGAAATCGTTGGCATCCTCGCGGCGCTGCGATTTCGGGCCCCGGGCGTGCGCCAATGCCGAGTCGAGGGTCCGACGGCGTCGACCCCCTCTGCCGGGCAGCGAGCAGCATTCGCCGAGTGCGACCGCGGACCTTCGCGAAGCTTGAGACGAGCGTCAGTTGGGCAGGGTGGATCCCGAAGAGGGTGTAGTCAACGGCCTCAAGCTCGCCATCTTGGCCCGGAACTCCTCCGTGATTTGCCGGGCCGCCTCCTGATCCTTCACCACGCGCGGCGTAATCAGCACCACGAGCTCGGTGCGCCTCTGGTCGTTGGTCGTCGCCCCGAACAAGGCCCCAACCACCGGCAGCCGATAGAGCCCCGGGACGCCCTCCTTCGCCTCGAGTCGATTCTCCCGAATCAGGCCACCGAGCACCACCGTGCGCCCGCTCTGAACCGCGACCGTGCTCGAGATCCGGCGTTGCTGGATCGTGGGGGTGAGCGAATCAGCGGTGGTCTCGGCGACGTCGCTCACCTCCTGCTCGACCTCCATGATCACGAGCCCGCCCGCGTTCACGCGCGGCTGGACGGTGAGAAGCACCCCGGTGTCGCGGTACTCGATGCTGTTCACGACGTTAGCGTCGGTGGCCGTCGACTGCTGCTGCCGGGTGGTGATCGGCACCTGGTCCCCGACCTCTATGTTCGCGCTCTGATTGTTGAGCACCATGAGAGACGGCGAGGAGACGATGTTGACTTTGGAGTCTCGCGCCAGTGCGTTGAGCACGGCGCGGACCAGACCCGCAGAGTCGGCAATCGCATAGGAGAAGCCCGGGGTGAGCTGCGCGAGCCCGGCTGCCCCCAGGTCCAGAACGCCCACGCCCTGACGATTCTGGCTGAAGTTGTTCTTGAAGAACCACTCGAGACCGTACTCGAGGCGGCCATCGAGGGTGATCTCGGCGATCGTGACCTCGATAAGCACCTGCAACGGGATGATGTCGAGCTGACGCAGCGCCTCGCGAACGACCTTGTACTCCCGTGCCGTACCCATGATGAGCAATGCATTGTTGACCTCGTCGGCGATGATGCGGATCGAGCTGTCCTCCGAGATCGACAGGCCCGCCTGATTCGCCGCGACCGCCCCGGGCAGCGGCGTGAGCGGGGCGGTCGAGGGCAGCGCCTCGATTTCCGGCTCGGGGGTCTCGCTCGGCGGCGATTCGAGCTCGACCGGCTCGAGCCCCGGGGCGAGCTCCGGCCGCGGTGCGCTCGCGGCCGTCGACTGCTCGAATACCTGGCTCAATACGCTGGCAAGCTCCCCCGCCTTTCCGTTTTGAACGTGGTAGACGAAGAGCCGCTTGCCGACCGTACCTGGGTCACGGTCAAGGCGCTCGGCGAAGTTAACGACCTCGCGCAGGACTTGCCGCCGCGGGGTGATCACCAGCAGCCCGTTCAGGCGCTCGATCGCGACGAAACGAATGAGGCTGGCCCAAGGACTGTAGGTAGGATCACCGAACACCTGCTCGAGTTCAGCGCTAAGCGTTGCAACATCCACGAAATCCGGGGTAATGAGCGCGACCGACATGCCCTTGAGCCAGTCGACGTCGAACACCTCTATCGTGGCGAGCAGCTGATTGAGCTCCTCCGATGCCCCCGCGAGGACAATGAGATTACGCTGTGCGTCCACTCGCAAGATCGAGCCCGGGCTCGAGAACGGCTCCAGGAGCTTCTGCATCTCGGTGGCCGAGATATACTCGAGCGGTACGATCTGAACGCCGTAACCGGTTGGAAGAGGGACGGAGGAGTCCCCGAGCTGGGGCGCCACCAGCCCCTGCGCCGCAATCTCGCGCGGGACGATGTTGTAGAGCCCTCCATCCAACACGAGCGCGGCGCCGTTCATGCGCAGCAAGGTCTCCAAGGTAGGAAGCAGTGCGTCCTTGCTGATCGGACGGCTGGTCTGCAACGTGGCCGTACCCTGGACCCGCGGGTCAACCAGATAATTGAGCCCCAGCAGGTCCCCGAGAATGACCTTGACCACCTCGAGGATGTTCACATTCTCGAAGTTGAGGGTGATCTCTCCCGGCCCCGCCTCGATCGACGGCTTGGGGCCCGGCGCCTGGAGCAGTCGGTCGGTGCCGGGCGCGTAGAAGCTTAGGTCCCGCTCCGGCTCACCCTCCGGGCCCGGCTCCGTCGACACCGCGCTCGAGACGCGCGCCGGCGCGAAATCCGGTTTGGCAAGCGGAGCCGCCGGCGCCGGCAGGGCCGAAGAGACCGTTGGTGACAAGACCTGAGCGGTCGGCTGCATGACCGGCTGAGGCGGGGTCGGCCGCCCGGAAACATTAGCGGCTAAGTGGCACCCCGCCACCGATAACGACACGGTAGCGACGACGAGCCATCGCACGCGGCTGGCCCGTGCCGGTCGGAGAACATCTACTGTCATATTGGTTTCGTTTTTATTTGAGCCAGGTTCTTGACCGTTCACCTAAATATAGACGCACGGTGAGGTTCGCAGCGCGCGAGCGTGGGCGACTGGGCTCTGTAACCACCCGACGCCAACTAAGCATAGACAACGCGGTCGCCGCTTGTCAGCCGCTAGGCTCTGGACTTTCGGTCCGCTCCGATCGGTCCTGCCTCGAGTCGGTTGCCCGCGACTGAGGCTTCTTGACGACCACGCGCGGAGCCGACGGACTCACCGGGCGACCGGCCGGCGCAAATTGCCGCAGCGGAATCTCGAGCCGCTGTCCCTCGCGTTGGAAAACCACCGACTGCTCGGCGATGTGCACGAGCTGCCACCCCAGCATTCCGTCGCCCTCGCGCAGCACCGTGGTGAGACCGCTTCTCGGATCGCTGAGCAGCGCCAGCCGTTCGCCTGCGTTGATGATGATGGCCGACAGTACCACCTGTAGCGCTGAGACGGGAGGAGCCGCGACCGGCGCGGCAGCGACCTCAGGTTCAATCTGGACCTTACGCTCTGGCGGTCGTCTCGTAACTGTGAAGAGTGGACGGCGGACCGTGACTTCCAGGGTCTGGAGCGGTGGCGGTGAGAAGGTGAGGCTTGGCAGGGTCGGCACGACGTCCGGCTCCGTCAGCCCCGCTTCTCCGAAACCCAGCGGCGGCAGCAAGCCGTAGCGCAGCTCAGCCGCCAAGGCAGCGCCAAGCCCCAGGGCGAGAAGAAACAGTACAGAGGTCCATCGATTGGTCACCCGCGAATCCTCGCGTTCAATTCTCGGTAAGTCGAGCGTCAACCCGCGCCGCCAGTCGAAAGCGCTCCTTTCCGCTTCGCGGGTCCTGCGTGACCGGTGCGACGAACCGCACGTTGCTGAAGATGGGCGATGACTCAAGCTGCGCGATGGAAGACGAGGCCGCATCCGACTCGCCGTCCATGCTCGCGTCCTGGCCCTTGAGCTCGAGCCGGCGCAGCCAGGTACCGTCAGGCAAACGCTTGCTCAGCTCATCGAGAACCTCCACCGTCAAGTGGGTCTGCCGCTTCTTGTCGAAAAGAAAGCGAGCCTCGGCAAGCTTTGCCTCGATGAGCCGCTGAGTCTCGGACGCGGCGTTGGCCGCCACCTTGGCGCTCTCCAGAGCCTGGCGCAGCTCCCCGAGGTGTCGGTGCTGCTGGGACAGAGGTAGCCCCACCAGCGCCGTGAGCAACCCGAGGTTGAGCACTACAAGCACCAGATTGATTCCTCGACCCCGGGTGGCGTCGTAGGCAGCCGGTTCGAAGGTGAACGCAATCTTGCCGGTGGCGGGGTCGACCCTGGCCTCGCTCGGGGCGGACCTGAGGTCCCAGTTCTCGACGAGATCGAGCGCTTCCCGCACCACTCTTCGCGGAACCACCTGAAGGTCGACGCGAATCTGGTGCTCTTGCGGCCTGCGGGCGACAAGAGCGTAATTGAAGTAGACCTCGTCGGCCCGAAACGGGGTCTGACGCTCCATCTCGAAGGACAGGACCTCGCGGAGGTTTTCCTCCGCTGCCTCGGGCAGGTCGAGCTGCTTGCGCAGGACGAGGCCCACGGGTAACGATACCCTGACTCGGGTTCGACTCGGGCTGAGCGCATTGACACGGGTGGCGATCGCGCCGTCGACACCGGCCTCACTCCCGCGCAGGATTCTTCCGAGCTCACGAATGCGCGAACGCCGCTTGCGAGTGACCACGATCTCGGATTCCGAGAAGTCCATGCCGAGCACGGGTCCACGCTCGGACCCATCGCGCAGGCCGCGAGGCATGAGATTGGAGAGCTCCGCTCCCCACCAGCCGAAGAATCGCCCTAAGCGCACGAAGCCGCCACGAGCCGATGACCGGCGCCGATATCAACCCAACCCACAGAACCCACTACTCCCAGCTGACGATGTCACGAGCATCACCATCCCCGCCCTCGGCGTTGTCTGCCCCCAGCGAGAGAAGGTCATAGGGCCCGTTCTTTCCTGGGTACCGATACACGTATTCGTGCCCCCAGGGGTCCTTCGGGATTACCTTTTTCTTCAGATAAGGGCCGTTCCATCGGTCAGCCCCGGCCGGGCGCTCGATTAATGCTTCGAGCTCCGGGGGATAGGTACCGACCTCGAGGCGGTAGAGATCGATTCCGGTCCCGATGTTCTCAATCTGAATACGAGCCGAATCGACTTGCGCTCCGGTCAGATACTTGAACACCTGCGGGGCCGCGAAGGCCGCGATGAGCCCCAGGATCGCGAGCACCACCAGGAGCTCGAGCAGGGTAAATCCCCGGTATGGACAACCGTACCGGGCCACCCACCCCGCTCGGGTGCGCAATCGGTTGATCAGGGGTGAATCCCGTCTTACCGCCATCTTCATCTATCTTCGCGTCCTTTGGGGTTAGAGTAGTTCATGTCGATTTACCAAATGAGACTGATCGCACGCCGATGTGCAACGGATCCGGCAGGCAGTGCTAAGCGTGCGTGCGGTCAACGTCAAAAGCCGAGCTCGTTAATCTTCAGAATCGCGGCGAGAATCGACAGGATGATGCCGGCGATGACCACCCCAAGCGTCAGAATCAGCACCGGCTCAGCGAGCGCGATGAGCCGCTGCAGGGTCGTTCGCACCTCGCGATCGTAGATATCCGCCAGGCGATTCAAGATACTCTCCAGACTACCGGTCTCCTCACCAACCTGAAGCATTTGCGATGCCAGCGCTGGAAACACTTCGGATGCCGCCAGTGGTTTCGCGAGGCCTCGGCCTTCGCGAATCTGCTCGGCCACCTTCGCCACGCCGCGCGCGATGACCTGATTGCCAATCACCTCCTTAGCGATCATGACCGCGTTGTGCAGCGGCACGCCGCTCTCGAGCAACGTACCGAGGGTGCGCGAGAAGCGCTCCGTCTCGATCTTCCGGATTAGCGGTCCCACCAGCGTAAGGCGAAGCCAACGACGATCCCAGCGCTCGCGCGAAGCGGGCCGCTGGTACTGCTGCCGAAAGTAGAGAACCAGCAAGACCACGGCAATGACCAGCACCCACCAGAACTGCTCGAGAAACGAACCCGCCGCCACAACCACCTGAGTCGCCACCGGCAGCTCCTGCCCCGCCTCCTCGAACATCTGCGAGAATCGGGGCACGACTACCGCGAGAATGACAGATACCGACAATAGAGCGACGATCACCAGGATCACCGGGTATATCAGCGACGATACGATGCTTTCCTTGAGCTCACGGGATCGCTGCAGGAACTCCGCCAACCTCCCGAGCGCAAGCTCGAGCGCGCCGCCAGCTTCGCCCGCCCTCACGATGTTGACGTAGAAGCGGGTGAATGCGCCGGTCTGTGCCTCCATCGCGCTCGACAATGACGCACCCCCCCGAACCTCGGAGAAAATCTCAGCCACCAGCTTGCCGATCGGCTGGTCACCTCCGAGATCGGCCAGCATCTGCAGCGCACGGCTCAGGCTCAAGCCGGAGTGGAGGAGAATCGACAGCTCCTGGGTGAACATCTCGATGTCCCGTCGGCTGACTCGCCGGGAGCGATACAGTCTGGGGGAAGCAACGCTCTTCGCCCGGGGTGCGGCCACCGGCTCGGCCCGGATGGGGATGTGGCCCTGGCCCTGTAGCCGTTTTACCACCACTTGCTGGTTCAGCGCCTCCATCTCGCCTTCCAGCAATTCGCCGCTGGCGCTCGCCGCCTTGTATCGAAATAGGGGCAAGCTCAACTCTCCTCGCTGACGCGAACGACTTCTTCCACCGTCGTGACTCCGGCTAATGATTTTGCCAGACCATCTTGATACATACTCCGCATACCGTCCTGCACCGCGATCCGGTTGATCGACGAGGAATCGGTGTGGTTCAGGATCGCATCGCGTACCGGTTCGTTGATGACGAGAAGCTCGAGTATCCCGGTTCGCCCTCGGTACCCGGTATCGCTGCACTCGTCGCAACCGATCGGTCGGTATAACGACCGCTCCTCACCCCAGCCCGGCACCCGATCGAGCCCCAGCTGCTCCACCAGCTCCGTCGGCGGCAAGTAGGCCTCGCGGCAAGCCGCACACAGCTTGCGCACCAAGCGCTGAGCAAGCACGGCATTGACGGTGGACGTCACCAGGTAATCTTCGACGCCCATGTCGAGCAGGCGGGTGATGCTGCTCGCAGCGTCGTTAGTGTGCACGGTGGAGAAGACCTTGTGGCCGGTCAGCGCCGACTGGACCGCGATCTTGGCCGTTTCCTGGTCGCGCATCTCGCCGATCATGATTACGTCCGGATCCTGGCGAAGGATCGAGCGCAGGGCGTTGGCGAACGTCAGCCCGATTTGCGGCTTGACCTGAATCTGGTTGATTCCCTCGAGCTGATATTCAACCGGATCCTCCACCGTCAAGATCTTCTTGTCGGGCGTGTTGAGCGCGTGCAGCGCCGCGTACAGGGTCGTTGTCTTGCCACTGCCGGTCGGCCCCGTAACGAGGACGATGCCGTGGGGGAGCGCGAGGACCTCCTCAAATCTCGGCAAGATGTCGGGCCCAAATCCGAGCGCGGGGAACTCCAGCGGAATGTTGCCCTTATCGAGAATTCGCATCACGACGCTCTCCCCGTGCATCGTCGGCACGGTGGAGATTCGCATGTCAAATTCCCGGCCCTCGATCCGGAACTTGATGCGCCCGTCCTGCGGCAGGCGGCGCTCGGCGATATTGAGATTGGCCATCACCTTTATGCGCGAAATCACCGCCGCGCTCGAGTGGGAGGGGGGCGCCTCCACGTTCATCAGCACCCCGTCCACGCGGTAACGTACCGTGAGCTGATTCTCGAACGGCTCCACGTGAATGTCGGAGGCGCCGAGGCGCAGCGCCCGGGCGATGATCAGGTTCACCAGGCGCACGATGGGCGCCTCGCTCGCGAGGTCCCTGAGATGCTCGGCATCATCGAGGTCCGGCTCTCCGCCCTCGATGTCGTCGACGATCTGCGCCATCGAATCGGCCCCATTGGCGTACTGGCGCCGGATCGCCTCTTCGATGTGCGAGATGACCCCCACCTGAGCCGACACCCGCTTGCCGGTTGCCAGGCGAATCGCATCCAGCGCATAGGCATCGAGCGGGTCGGACATCGCCACCACGACTTGCTCGGGTGTCTCGCACAGGGGAACGATGTTGAACTGCTTCAAGAACTCGGGGCTGACCTGATCCTCCAGAGCCGGGGCGTCGGGGTAGTCCGCGGGGGGCGTCAAGGGCAGATCGAGCTGGGTGGCGAGGGTGCTCGCGAGGTCCGACTCGGAGATGAATCCGAGGTTGACGAGCAACGTGCCGAGGCGCTCGTGACTGGACTCCTGGAGCTTCAGGGCACGCTCGACCTTCACCGGATCGAGCACCGCACTCTCCGTCAATAGCTCACCGAGGCGCTTACCCAAAACCTTCTCCCGCTGAGGCCGCTCGCCGGCCAAGAAAACCTACCGTGTAATCCGCCCGCTCCAAACACTTGAATACATCGACCGAATGAAGGGTGCGGTTTAGCACAGCCGCCGCCAGAAGACGCGGCCGTGGTCGACACTTTTCCGCTCTATCCTTCGGCAACGGCTTGCTCCGCCTCTTCGATCCGCATGAAGCCGGAGACGTCGAATCGGACATCGAGATGCTCGATGCGTTCTCCATCTCGACCGCGGGTCGCACGAGGGATGATCGCCAGATTGTCTATGAAAAGGGCCGGCCGACCGGCCTCGAGGCTGTATAGAATTTTCTGCAAGCCGTCGACCGACACCGACATGCGGACACTGACGGCCACCCGCCGAAAGCCCGCCTCTTCCACAACTGGGAGCACCTGCGTCGAGGTGAGCGTGCCGCCGCTCCGCCCGGTGAGGGCCTTTACCTGATTCTGCAGCGAGGCGGCCGCGAGGGTGGGGCTGGTGCGCGGCAGGGCGTATCCGACCAGGTCTCGGCGTTGCTCCAGCGCCGCGAGCGCACGCTCGAGCTGCGGCAGCTCACGGGCGATCTGTCTGAATCGGACGGTCTGCTCACGATAGCTCTCGATCGACTCGCGGTTGTCCTCGTAGTAGCGCCACAGCGGCACGATCGCCGCACCATACACGATTGCGATGACACCGAGCAGCAGGCCGATGGCCAGCAGCCGACTCTGGAGCGATCCGATTCGAAGGCTCATGGTTCAATGTTCTCCGGAGCGGGCGCAGACGGATCGTCGGGGGCAGTCCAAGCATCGGGGAAAAATGCCTCGTCACTCCACGCCAGGACGACGAACGGTTGCTTGCGGCTGCGGCCCATGTTGACCACCGCGCGCCGGCCGGCCCGGACCCCGCCCGCCACCTCGGCCCGGGCATGCAAGGTGAAAGCCCCACGGGACCCCCTACCCAGGCTGACGGGCAACAGGTACGCACGGGCGCCCTGCAGCATCGACACGGGAGGCAGGACTCCCTGCGCCTCGGTATCTTCCCGCGCCAGAACGAATTCATCCACCAGCGCCGGGTTAAGGCCCGGCACCGCGAGCAGCACGTCGCGCGACGCGCTCGCCGGATCGACGCCCCGTCTGCGCGAGTGGACCGTGGCCATCGACATCAAGCGAGCCTGCAACTCCGGTGTGACGCCCAGAACCTGGCCGAGTTCCACGATGCTGGTGAACGGTCGGTCGCCAGCCCCTGCCGCAAGACCTGCCGCCGCGTAATCTGGGTCCTCGGCCCCGCTCGGCTGGCGGCGCGAGTCCCGATCGCGCCAATCCAAAATTGCGTCCGCCACGGAACTCGCCTCGCCACC
>JBFHLI010000100.1:0-11440 GCA_041594935.1 Gammaproteobacteria bacterium
GCACCGCGCGCGTTTCGGTGCCCAAGGTCGTCAAGGCGCTCACCCGCCCGATCCGAAATCCGGTTACCGACAAGGAGGTTCGAATCCGCACGGTGCTGCCCGAGGGCTGGACCTTCTACGAGGCGGAGGTCGGTTCCGGAACCGCCAAGGGCATCGGCGACATCAAGTTCGACTACGCACAGCGTCACAGCTCGCTCGCCCATTTTGCGTTCGACGACAACGGGATGGCCTACACCTACGAGAAGGCCAAACGCCGCTACGGGCTCGACCGCTAACGGGCGGGCTATTTTGCAGTGCAGCGAGATGGATGGCGTTGCTAGCCCAGGCACGGCCGTTCTCGCCCGCTTCCGGGGCCGCTGAGCGCACTCAGCGGCCTCGGAAGCGGGGCGGACGTTTTTCCTCGAACGCCTGCACCCCCTCCCGGTAGTCCTCGCTCTCGAGCGCGAGTGCCTCCAGCCGCTCGACGGTGGCCGGCAGCTCGGCCTCCCTGCCCTCGGCAATCGCGCTCAGAATCGTCTTCGAGCCGCGCAACGAGATGGGGGCGTTGGCAGCGAGGCGCTCGGCCCAGGCCAGGGCGGAGTCCATTGGGGGACGCTCGGTGCACTCATCGACGAGACCCATCTCCTGAGCGGTCCCGGCCGCGATCGGCTCGCCGGTGAACAGGATGCGCTTGGCCCCGGCGAGCCCCACGAGGTTGATCAGATTGCGCGAATCGACGAGACCGTAGACGACACCAAGGCGTGCGGCCGGGATCGCAAATCGGGCGCTCGGGTGCGCGATTCGAAAATCACATCCCATCGCGAGGCTCATGCCACCGCCCATGCAATAGCCCTCGATGGCGGCGATCGTCGGCTGCGGTGCGTGCATCAAGTTGACGATGCACCGTTCGATGCGGCGATCGTATTCGGCCCCGGACGCGGCGTCGGATCGGACTCGAGAGAACTCGCGGATATCCGCCCCCGCGCTGAAGTAGCCGCCGGCCCCGGCGAGGACGATTGACCGCACCTCCCGGTCGCCCGCGAGGCGCTCGAAGATCTCCGCGAGCTGCGTCCACATCGCTCGCGTGAGCGCGTTCCGGCGCGCCGGGCGATTCAAGGTGACAACGGCGGGGCCCGGGGGATCGAATCTGACGATGATCTCTTGCATGCGACGCCCTGCGCGGAAGCGGTTCGGTCGCTATAGGATAGGCACTTGGCGCCACGAGCGGTATCCGGCGCCGGTTACGCCCTCTCGCGACCGCGGCCGCCTCGTCGCGCGATTCGCGTCTCGCGGTGCACGATGTACAGGCCGCTCGCGAGAATCAGCGCCGACCCCGACCAGACCCATGCGTCCGGCAGATCACCCCAGATGAGGTAGCCGAAGATCACCGCCCACACCATGTTGGTGAACTTCAGGGGCGCAACGACGGCGGCCTCGGCGAAACGGAAAGTCTCGATCAGCAAGAAATGGGCCCCACCTAGCAACAGCCCGCTCAGCGCGAGAAGACCCAGGTCGCCGGGGGCCACCGCCCGCCACCCGAGCGGCAGCGTACCGAGACCCGCCAGGGTGACGGTGAGGGTGGTGAAGAACAGGATCGAGGTCGAGGACTCGCTCGCGCTGAGACGGCGCGTGAGGAGATCGCGCAGTGCCCCGAGGCCTGCGCTCGCGAGCGGGAACAGGGCCACCCAGCGAAACGCTTCGGCCCCGGGCCGCAGCATGATCAGCACCCCGGCAAGACCGAGGATCACCGCACCCCAGCGTCGCCACCCGACCTGCTCCCCGAGCAGCGGCCCCGCGAGCGCGGTCATGAACAGGGGGCCCGAGATCGCGACCGCAACCGCGTCGGCGAGCGGCATCAGGCTGAGGCCGGTCACGAACAAGAACGTCGATGCCACGGTGAGCACCGCTCGGGCCACCTGACCGCCGTAGTTTCTCACCCGCAGGCTCGCGCCGCCGCCCGCCCGCCAGGCCAACACCGCGATCGGGAAGAACACGAACAGGCCCCGCACGAACAGGACCTCACCGATCGGATATGCGGTTGCGAGCGACTTCATCAGGGCGTCGTTGAGGGTCAGCAGGGCGATGCCGCTGACCATGCACGCGATACCCTTTCCCGCACTGAGGGAAGCGGCCGGCCCTTTCAACCGGTGCGCACCGGCGGCCGGGATCCGACCTGGCGCCGGTGCCTCCCGATCTGGACAATGCGGCTCACGCAGGCCACTGTATCAGCTCGCCGTGGCCGGGAGCCAGACGATGCGCCTTGACTCAGATCAAGAGCTTCCGCGGCCAGACTCTCTACCGTCCTGTCGATGAGACTTCGCCGCCGCCCGACCCGGAGCCCAGACCCAGTCTGATGTCCGCCGTACCCCTCGAAAACTCGAGCCCCGTGCCCGGATCCGCGGCCGGCGCCTGCTTCCACTGCGCCGCTCCGATTCCCACGGGCGCGAGCTGGCACGTCATCGTGGACGGCACCAGGCAGCCGGTGTGCTGCCCGGGCTGCCGCGCCGTGGCCGAGACGATCCTCCAAGGCGGTCTCGCCGACTACTATCGGCTGCGCAGCGTTCCCCCCGCGAGCGTCCCCGCCCCCACGCCGGCGTTCCTGCGTGAGCTGGAGGCCTACGAGCTCGCGAGCGTTCAGGAGGGGCTCGTGCGCGAGGCGGCGAACGGTGGTCGAGAAGCGTTCCTGCTGATCGAGGGTATCCAGTGCGCGGCCTGCGCCTGGCTCAATGAGCGCTGCCTCAAGTCGCTTCCCGGAGTCGACTCGGCTCAGGTCAACTTCTCCACCCACCGGGCGCGGGTGACCTGGAACCCCGCGCGCACCACGCTCGGCGCGATCCTCGCCGCGGTCAAGGGTATCGGCTACACGGCCCGCCCCTACGACCCGGCTGACCAAGAGTCCGCGCTCGAGGAGGAGCGCCGGCAGCATCTGCGTCGGCTTGGAGTCGCGGGACTGCTCGGCATGCAGGTGATGGTGATCGCGGTCGTCCTTTATTCAGGGGGCTGGTCCGGGATCGATCCCACCTTCGCGCGGCTGTTTGCCTGGCTCAGCCTTGCCCTGACCACACCGGTGGTGCTGTTCTCGGCCCGGCCGTTCTTCGCTGGCGCGTGGCGGGATTTGCGCGCCCTGCGGGCGGGGATGGATGTGCCGGTCGCGCTCGGGGTCGGTATCGCCTTTGCCGGCAGTGGGTGGAATACGCTCACCGGCACCGGCGATCTCTATTTCGACTCGGTGGTGATGTTCGTGTTCTTCCTGTCGCTGGCGCGCTACCTGCAGTTTCTCGCCCGGCGCCGCGGTGCCTACCGGATGGAAGCGCTCGCTCACCCGGTGCCGGCAGTGGCGACCCGCATCGCCCCGGATGACTCTCACGAAGTCGTCCCCGCCGCCCGGCTGGCGCGCGGGGACCGGGTGTTGTGCCACGCGGGCGAGGTGATCCCCGCCGATGGGCGAATCACCGACGGTCACGCATCGGTGGACGAGTCGGTCCTGAGCGGTGAGAGCCGCCCGGTCGAGAAGTCGCCCGGAGACCCGGCGCTGGCCGGCTCGATTGCCCTCGATAGCCCCCTCGTGGTCGAGGTAACCAAGCCGGTGTCGCACAGCCGGCTCGCCGAGATCCTTGCCCTGGTCGAACGGGCCGGCAACGAGAAGCCCCGCATCGCGGCGCTCGCCGACCGGGTGGCATCGCGGTTCGTCACCGCGGTGCTGCTGCTCGCGGGCGCAGTCGCCCTGTACTGGTGGCAAGACGGCTCCGAGAGCTGGCTGCCGGTGACGGTTGCGGTGCTGGTGGTGACTTGTCCCTGCGCCCTGTCGCTGGCGACCCCCACCGCGATTTCCGCCGTCACCGGCACCTTGCTCGGTCAGGGTCTCGTCCTGACCGGCTCCGGGGCGATCGATGCCCTGGCTCGGGTCACGCGGGTGGTGTTCGACAAGACCGGCACCCTCACGCGGGGTCATCTGCAGCTGGTCAAGGTGTGTCCGGTGGACCCCCGTGAGCGAGACGAGTGCCTGAGCATCGCCGCCGCGCTCGAGCGCCATTCGGAGCACCCCATCGCGAGCGCCATCATCGAGTCGAATCGTGAGCGGGGGTCGTTACCCGCGGCCCGGGTAAGAAATTTTCCCGGCGGAGGCCTGCGCGGACATATCGCGAATCGGCTCTACTATCTCGGAAGTCCCCGCTTCATCACCGCGCAGACCGGACTCGATCTCACGGCCGTCTCGGCCCTTGGTGGTGACGAGCACTCGATCGTGGTCCTCGCCGACGCGCGCGGCGTCCGGTGCACGTTCCTGCTCGCAGACTGGCTTCGACCCGGGGCGGAGGCGCTGATCGACAACCTACGGCGCGACGGCAAGAGCATATCGCTCTACTCCGGCGATCGCAGCCCGGTGGTCGAACGCGTGGCCGGGGATCTTGGTATCACCGATGGCGTCGGCGAGCTTAGCCCCGAGGAAAAGTACGAGCGCGTCCGTCGCCTTCAGGCCGAGGGCGAGGTGATCGCCATGGTCGGAGACGGCTTGAACGACGCCCCGGTCCTTTCCGCCGCCGACGTCTCGATTGCAATGGCACTCGGTCCACAGGCGACAAAGGCAGCGGCCGACGTTATCCTGATCTCAGAGGAGCTGTCACGATTACGGGCAGCATTTGCCCTGCCGCGCAAGGCGCGGGCGATCATCGTTCAGAACCTTGCCTGGGCGGTGCTATACAATCTGGTGGCCCTGCCGGCGGCCGCGGCCGGGTGGGTGAGCCCGTGGATGGCGGCGATCGGGATGTCCGCCAGCTCACTGGTGGTCGTCGCGAACAGCCTTCGACTGAGTCGGCCGTGGAAGAGCGGACCTCGCTGAACCGAGATGGAAATTCTCTACCTGCTGATCCCGATTTCCCTGCTGCTGATCGGGATCATTGCGTGGGCACTGTTCTGGGCGGTACGCTCGGGACAGTTCGAGGATATGGAGGGTCCCGCTTATCGAGTGCTGCTCGATGACGACGAGACGCAGCCTCCGGACTCCTCGAGCGACGCGGACTCGAAGCTCCCGCGGTAGACTCAGGGTCCGTCGAGGTGTGGCGCCACTGCCGCGACATACCTAACATTAACCGGGATACGAGCCGATCGGGCCCGTTCGCGCGGCTCTTTAGTCCGGCGCAGGAGGATCATCATGTCGAAGATCATGCGAAGACTGCGTGACGATCATGTCAACGTAGCACGCCTGCTGACCATGCTCGAGGCGCAGCTCGATGCGGTACGGGCGGAGCAGCGATCGGCCGATTTCGAGCTGATGCACGACATCATGGTCTACATGACGCACTACCCGGACCACACCCACCACCCGATGGAGGACCTGGTGTTTCAAAGGATGTGTGACACGTCCGAAGAGGCACGTCCGATCACCGAAGAGCTCGGCCGTGAGCACCACGGGCTCGCGGAGAAGGGCATCCGGTTCAGAGACGCCCTCGAGCGCGTGGTCGACGGCGCACTCGTGCTGCGCGCAGAGCTAGACGAGTTCGGTCGCGACTACGCACAGTTTCTGCGCTATCACATGGACAAGGAAGAGGGGCAGGCCTTTCCGATGGCCGAGCGGATGCTGAGCGACGAGGACTGGGCGTGGATCGAGTCACGCATGCAGGCGCAGGAAGACCCGGTGTTCGGGCCCGCCGTGACCGAGCAGTTCAAGTCACTCTACGAGCATATTCGGGAACAGAACGCTTGAGGCTCGGTGGCGCGGCGGTCCCGAGCGAGGGCGAGTCGATCAGGGCGCGACGTGTACGGAGGCGTGCGTCGGGGCGAGGTGTGATCCGGGTTGCAGCATGCCCCCGAGCAAGCTAACCACTCCGAGCGCGATCATCGCCACCCCCATCGCTTGACGCAGCAACGGGCGATTGAGGAGCGCCCCGAACTTCCCGCCGGCAACTCCGAGTACCAATAGCATCGGCAACGTGCCGAGGCCGAAGCACAGCATCCGCAGCCCGCCCGCGACGGGGTCGGCCGCCACCAGAGACCAGGCGAGCGCCGAGTAGACGAGCCCGCACGGCAGCCACCCCCACAGCACCCCGAACAGCAGCGCCTGCCCCGGGCCCCGTACCGGGAGCAGGCGCCGGGCGGTGGGGGCGAGCCGACGCCAGGCCCTCGCGCCGATGCGCTCGATCGCGCTCAGGCCGTGCCACCAATCGGCGAGATACAGACCGAGCGCAATGAAGAACGCGGCCGAGATCGCCCGCCCCAGCGCCTGCGCCACCTCCCCCGGGAGCGCCCCCGCCGCACCCTGACCGAGGGCACCGAGCATCACGCCGGCCGCCGTGTAGCTCGCGATCCGCCCCGTGTTGTAGAGGAGCTGATAGGCCGCCAGCTTAAGCGGCGAAACCCGGGCCGAGGCGGGCGAGCCCAGGCCGAGCGCGCTGCTCAACCCCCCGCACATCGCGAGACAGTGCACCGAGCCCACAAGTCCCATCAGCAACGCCGTCAGGTATCCGAACTCACTCGCCATCGTCAGCGAAACCGGGATCGTACGCGAGCCGCAGCGGCTGACCGCCACCGGGCACCGCCAGGCTGCCGGTAAGCCGCCACTCGGGCGCCTCGAGCTGGACGAGCCAGCGGCCGGCCTCGAGGCGCACGTAGTCGCCGGCATACTCCCCCCGACCCTGGCCTCGGAGGGTCACCATCTGGTCCCGGCCGGCCCGGGTCGCGTGCACGAGCTCGAGTCTGAGCGCCGCCGGCGCCACCAGGGTCTCGCTTCCGCCGAGCAATAGCCGCGTCGCCCCCGCATCCGGCTCGAACCACACCCTCGCTTCGAGCTCAAGCCGCGCGGCGGTACGGTCGCGCTCGAGAGAACGATTGATCTCGAGACCACGCTGATAGTAATCATCGACGACGAGCCCGTCGTCGGTCGAGACCGCGAGCCCGATCAGCACCGCGCCCATCAGGACCGAGCTGCCCGGGATCAGCACCACCAGCCACATAATCGGCTCCCGGTACCAGGGATTCCCCTCATTCACCGTTTGCCGCCTCCGCTCAAACATTCCACGCGCTTCCCCTGCTGTCGATGTCGAGACCGTGCACCTCACCTGGATATTTCACCAAGGCGCCTCGCCGCTCGTCATTAAGCCTATGAGAGCGATGAGAAATGGAACCGTTCTGGGCGGCCCGGGCGCGGTGCAATTTGTTTCCGCGGCAAGTCTACCCGGGCGCTGGCTCGGCCATGCGTGCCCGGACTTGAGCTTCGCGCAAGCGATAGCTACGGCTATCCCTTGCGCTCCAGCCCGGCGTCCAGACTCGCCTATCCGTCGCCATCGTCCCGGGTCCTTGGTGAAATATCCAGGCTAATCAGACCCGCGTCGCGGGGACGGGCCGACGAACCTTGCTTCCTCCTCGACGCGCAGGCCGGCTTCGCCGCGCGCCACCGCGACGAACTTGATGGCGGAGCTGCGCTGCTCGAGCCGCTCGGGGTCGACGCGGACCGTCGCCGGCACCGACACGATCTCGCCCGGCTCAGTGTGCACGCGTTCCTCCTCGACCCGCAGCTCCATCCCGGGAGGGCCCTCGACGGAGATCTGCAACTCGTGCGGCCGGTCGTCCATGTTGATGAGCTTCAGGGTGTACACGTTCTCGATCATCCCTTCGTTGGTCTCGCGAAACAGCGCATTGCGATCCCGCAACACGTCGAGCTCGAGCGGGGTGCGCATCGCGATCGCCGCCAGGAGCACCCCGGTCAGGCCCAGCAGCAGGACGGAGTAGACTATTACCCGCGGACGAAGGAGACGCACCGCCCGGCCCGAGAACGCGTTCTCCGTCGTGTAGCGAATCAGCCCGCGCGGGTAATCCATCTTGTCCATGACCTGATCGCACACGTCGATGCACGCTGCGCAGGCGATGCACTGGTACTGCAGCCCGTCGCGAATGTCGATGCCGGTCGGGCACACTTGCACGCACATAGTGCAATTGATGCAGTCTCCCAGACCGGCCGAGCGGTGGTCGCTGCCGCGCTTTCGCGCCCCACGCGGCTCACCGCGCTTCGGGTCGTAGGAGATGATGAGGGTGTCCCGGTCGAACATCGCGCTCTGGAATCGCGCGTAGGGACACATGTAGATGCAAACCTGCTCGCGCAGCCAGCCGGCGTTCCCGTAGGTGGCGAAGCCGTAGAAGATCACCCAGAACGTCTCCCACGGGCCGAGCGAGAAGCCGAGGAGTCGGGCCCCGAGATCCAGGATCGGCGTGAAGTAGCCGACGAAGGTGAAACCCGTCCAGAGCGAGAAGACGACCCAGAGAGAGTGCTTGGTCCCTTTCAGGACCAGCTTGCGGCCATCCCAGGGCGCCCGGTCGAGCTTCATCTGGCGCGAGCGGTCACCTTCGACCTTGCGCTCCATCCACAGGAACACCTCCGTCCACACCGTCTGCGGACAGGCGTAGCCGCACCACAGCCGGCCGGCAAGCGCGGTGAAGAAGAACAGCGTCAACGCGGCGAGAACCAGCATGAGGGTGAGGTAGAGGAAGTCCTGGGGAAAGAAGACGAGCCCGAACACGTGGAACTGCCGGGCCGGCAGATCGAGCAGCAGGAGCTGCTGATCGTTCCAATGCAGCCAGGGGACCCCGTAGAACAGCCCCAGGAGCACCACGACAGCGGCGACCCGTAGGCTTGCGAACCGGCCGTGCACCTCGCGGGGGTAGACCTTCTCGTGCTCGGCGTAAAGGGACTGGGCCGGCGTCTCACCGAGCCCGGCGGGGGCCGCCGGCGCTTCGCGCCTCGGCGATTTCTCTCGCGTCTCCAAGACGGTCCCTAGACGGGGGGCCGAGACGGGGGTTGGTGCGGGCTCGGACGGAGGAAGAATCGCGTGCCGGCCGAGGACGACGCGCTCAGCAGCCAGAACAGAAAAAAACCCACCGTGTAAGCGCCGAGCCGGGAGAGCGGCGGCTCACCGGTGCACTCGAACAGGGTGAGGGGGTCGAAGAACGTGAAGAAGACCGCGGTGGCGAGGCCAGCGAGCAAGAACGATGGCCACAGGATCGCCGATATCCATTGAACCGGCGGAAGCTTCTCCTCGACCACCACCGCGTCACTCCGAGCGCCGCGATAGACCGTAGACGTAGGTCGCGAGCAGGTGCACCTTGGCCTCGCCGAGGAATTCCCGGTGGGGCGGCATGTACCCTTGCCGACCGTTCACGATGGTCGCCTCGACCGCGGCCGGCGAGCCCCCGTACAGCCAGATGTCATCGGTCAGGTTCGGGGCCCCCAGCGCCTGGTTGCCGGTGCCGTCGGGCATGTGGCAGGCCGCGCAGAGCTGCTCGAACTTTGCCTTTCCGGCCTGCGCCGCTCCCGCCTCGACTTCGCGCCCGCTCAAGCCCAGCACGTACTGGACTACCTCGTGCACCCCCGCCTCACCCCCGAGGGCATCGGCGAGCTTAGGCATCACGCCGTTGCGCCCGGCGAGAATGCTCGTCTCGATGTCGGCCGGGTCCCCGCCGTAGAGCCAGTCGCTGTCAGTGAGATTGGGAAATCCCCTGACGCCGCGCGCATCGGACCCGTGGCACGTGGTGCAATAGGTGGCGAACAAACGCTCACCGACTTTCATCGCTTCCGGGTCACCGGCAAGCACCGGGATCTCGGTCTCGGCATAGCGCTCGAAGAGCGGCCCGTAGCGGGCCTCGGCCGCGGCCATCTCCTCCTCGTACTGCTTGACCTGAGTCCAGCCGAGCGCCATGTCGTTGGAGCCGAGCCCCGGATACAGGAACAGATAGACCACGGCGAACGCCAGGGTGATGTAGAACAGGTTGAGCCACCAGCGCGGCAGGGGGTTGTTCAGCTCGGCGAGATCCTCATCCCACACGTGACCCATCGTCTGCGCCTTCTCGCCCTCCGCCCGGTCGGCGGAGTAGGCGCGAAGAAACAGGTAGAGCGCGAAGATGCCGCCCACCGTGAAGATGAAGATGAAGATGTCCCAAAAGCCTTCCGAGAAGTTACCCACGTCGTCGTTCCTCTCCAGGGTGGGTTTGCGCGGCCTCGTCCTCGTCGTCGAGCGCGAGGCGGGACGCGGCGTCGAAATCGGGCTTGCGCTTCGCGCTCCAGGCCCAGATGACGATGCCGACGAACACCACCAGCAGCACCAGCGTCCACCAAGCGTGGAAGGTCGAGGTCTCCATTCGCTCAGCGCCGCGTCTTGATCGCGGTGCCCAGACCCTGAAGGTAAGAGATCACCGCGTCCATCTCGTTCTTGCCTTCCAGCTTGCCCGGTGACTGCGCGATCTCCTCATCGCTGTACGGGTGCCCGAGCCCGCGCAGGACCTCCATCTTGCGCTGCACCACGCGGGCGTCGAGCTTGGCGTCCTCCAGCCAGGGATAGCCGGGCATGATCGACTCGGGAACCACGTCGCGGGGATTCACGAGATGCACCCGGTGCCACTCGTCGCTGTAACGCCCGCCGACCCGCTGCAGGTCAGGCCCGGTGCGCTTCGAGCCCCACTGGAAGGGCCGGTCGTAGACGAACTCGCCCGCCACCGAGTAATGCCCGTAGCGCTCGGTCTCGGCCCGAAACGGGCGGATCATCTGGGAGTGGCAGGTATAGCAACCCTCGCGCACGTACACGTCGCGGCCGGCAAGCTCGAGCGGCCCGTAGGGCTTGAGTCCGTCGACCGGCTGCAGGAGATTGACCTGCCAGAACAGCGGCACGATGGTGACGATGCCCCCGACGCTCACCACGAGCAGGATCAGCGCCACCATCAGGCCGATATTCGTCTCTAGCTTCTCGTGTCCGGCTGCCATCGCGGTCACCTCAATGGGCGGGGGCGGGGATCGGTGCATCGATCGTGCGCGCCCCGACCACCGTCTTCCAAAGGTTGTAGGCCATCACCAGGGTGCCCGCGAGGAACACTGCGCCCCCGAGGAATCGGATGATGTAGAAGGGGTGCATCGCCTCGACCGACTCGACGAAGCTGTAGGTGAGGGTTCCGTCGTCATTGACGGCTCGCCACATGAGACCCTGCATGATGCCCGACACCCACATCGAGGTGATGTAGAGGACGATTCCGATGGTGGCGGTCCAGAAGTGCACCTCGACCAGCTTCAGGCTGTAGAGCTCGCGCCCGAACAGGCGCGGTATCAGATAATACATCGCACCGAGGGAGATGAGAGCCACCCACCCGAGCGCGCCGGAGTGCACGTGACCGATCGTCCAGTCCGTGTAATGCGAGAGGGCGTTCACCGTCTTGATCGACATCATCGGCCCTTCGAAGGTCGACATGCCGTAAAACGACAGCGATACGATCATGAACTTGAGGATCGGATCGGTGCGCAGTTTGTGCCAGGCTCCGGACAAGGTCATGATGCCGTTGATCATGCCGCCCCAGGACGGCGCAAGCAGCACGAGCGAGAAGACCATGCCCAGTGACTGAGCCCAGTTGGGCAGCGACGTATAGTGCAGGTGGTGCGGGCCCGCCCACATGTAAATCGCGATCAGCGTCCAGAAATGTACGACCGAAAGGC
>JBFHLI010000101.1:0-11385 GCA_041594935.1 Gammaproteobacteria bacterium
GACCGCTCCCATCGATGATCGCCACCCCGTCGCCGTCACCCGGACAGATCCCGCGCACGTAGCCGATATCGTGACACAGTAGCGAAACCATGACGTGCATCCAGTCACGCGCGCTGACGTCACCGTCGATGAGATACTTGCCGCGCAATATCTCCTGACCAACGAGGGTAACCATCAGGGTGTGCTCGAGATTGTGGTAGAGCGCATCGGTGTTGGCAATGATCTCCATCGCCATCATGCTTGCACTGCGAATCGTATCGGCGTACTCGGGCTTGTATCCACCGTAGTTTCGCACGTACGCCGACTCGAGGCGGCACAGGACATGGTCAATCAAGATACCCTTGCTCACGAACTCGGCCATCATTCAGTGATCTCCGTGAAACACACAGCCCGCATGATGTCGACGGTCACTCCTGCGCGGCTACCGCCGACTCGGTCCACCCCACGATTGCCCGCGGGCGCGTCAAGACGTCGCTTCGTTTCTTGAACCGACCTCTTTCACTCCGCTATCTCCTGCCCCTAAATACTATCGACTCGGGCACGTCCCGCCAACGCCCGTTGCGGCGGCTCGACCCTGCTCCACCGGAGTCGGTCACACCATCCAATGGCTTCGAAACCGGCTACCATATCGACCTCAAAGAGCACTTCCTGTCTATCCCCTGCCCAGTCCCGGCACGATTTACCGCGCGGGAGGGGGACCGGCATTTGCGCACGGTTCTCCAGCACACAGGATTTTTCTCGGGGAGCTTTGTACACTAGCACTTTGTAAAGCGTCGGTTCGTCGGCTGAGAAAAGCGTCAGCCACCAAGGTTGCGGATATGCTCGTCAGACTGGCGATCAACAGAGCCATCGGTCCACCATCTTTTGCTTCCGACGTCGGACGGCCGAGTGCGACGCAGGCGCCTAGCCCTGCCCCGCCGCCCCGTTCTCTGGCCGGGCCGTGAGCACGCCCGTGCTCCGCCGGCTAGGTGAGTACCTGGGGTGCCCCCGCGCGGTGATCGAAGAAGCGCTGCGTCGCGCCGGCCCCGGGCGGGGCCGACTCGGCGAGGTCCTCGTCAGCTCCGACATCATCACCGCCGATGCGCTCGCCCGGGCCCTGCGCTCGCAGCGGGTGGACCGCCTGCGCAGCTGCGGGATCTTCTCCCACGTGCCCGCAGAGACCCTCGGGGAGCTCGCCCCCCTCGTCACCGAGGTGAGTGTGGATACCGGCGAGCAGTTCATCTTCCAAGATCGAATCGAACCGTATTTCTTCGTACTGATCTCCGGCAGAGTGCTCATCTATCGCACCGACGAAACCGGCAAGGAGGTCATATTCAACAGCGTCGGCCCCGGCGAGCCGATCGGAGAAAGTGGTTATTTCGCCGAGGGTCAGAGGTCGGCCTCCGCGCGAGCCATCGAGCCGTGCGAGCTGCTGCGCCTCGACTACGCCGACCTATCAAAGTGCTTCGAGCTCGCTCCCGAGCTCGCGCTCGGGCTGCTCGACGAGGTCACCGATCGACTGCGACGACAAACCTTGATGCTCGAGGACTCCGCCCACGACCAGTGGGACACGAAGGAGTCGCTTCGCCACCTCAGTGAGTTCCTGATTCTCTCCGAGAGCACCGCGTTTCGCGCCGGGATCGAGGAGCTCATCCTGCAGATGGTCTACACCGCCAGCAAGGTCATGCGGGCGGAGCGAGCGACCTTGTTCCTGTTGGACCCTGCGGCCGGAGAGCTGTGGTCGATGGTGGCCGAGGGTGAGGAAAAGCGGCACGAGGTCCGGGTGCCGGCCACGAGCGGCGTCGCGGGCTGGGTCGTCGAACACGGCGAGATCGTGAACATCCGAGACGCTTACGAGGACGAGCGCTTCAACCCGACCGTCGACCAGCTAACCGACTACCGCACCCGCACCGTTCTTTGCGGACCGGTGCGGAGCCTTCAGGGCGAAATCGTCGGCGTGGTGCAGGTCATCAACAAGCAGGCAGGGTACTTCGATAAGGACGACGAGCGACTCTTCAAGGCCTTTTGTCACCAGACCTCCATCGCGGTTGGAAGCTACAAGCTCTACAGCAAGCTCATGGAGGGTCACCGCCGAATGGCGGCAATGCTCGAGATTGCTACCGCGGTGGGAAACACGCTCGATATCGGCGCCCTGATCCAGAATGTCGTCGAGAAACTCACCGAGATTCTAGAGTGCGACCGCGCCTCGTTCTTCGTGCTCGATCGCGACACCGAGGAATTGTGGTCGATGGAGGCGCACGGATCGGAGCTCAAGGAGATCCGATTTCACGCTTCGATGGGACTTGCCGGCCACGTGGCGACCACCGGAGAGACCCTGCGAATCGCCGATGCGTACCAGGACCAACGGTTCAGCCCTAACATCGACAAGGCAACCGGTTACCGCACCAAGTCGATTCTGTGCTCGCCGGTAAGAAACCGAAACGGCGAGATCATCGGGGTCACGCAGGCGATCAACAAGCTGAAGGGCGAGTTCGACGAGGAGGACGCTCGCCTGGCGGGCGCAGTCTCGTCTCAGATCGCGGTGGCGGTGGAGAACGCGAAGCTCTACGCGAGTACGCTCGACATGAAGAACTATCTCCAGAGCGTGCAGCAAAGCATCTCCAACGCGATCCTTACTCTCGACGAGGACAGCCGCGTAATCACCGCCAATCGGGCCGCGCTCGAGCTACTCGAGTGCGCCGAGCCGGCCTGCCTCGGCCGCGACATCCGTACCGTGCTGGGTCCCGCCAACCAAGTCCTCGTCGAGGCGCTCGCTCGAGTGTCTTCATCGAGAGAAGCGCTCGATGACTACGACGTAAGCTATACATCGCCAAGCGGGCGTGCCCACAACGTCAACGTGCATGTGTTCGAGCTGACCGGGCATGACGGCGTGAGCCAGGGCCTCGTGCTGGTGCTGGAGGACATCACCCAGGAGATGCGGGTCAAGAGCACCCTCACGCGCTATATGGCAAAGGAGCTGGTCGAGCAGATGCTGAGCCAGCCGGACCGGCAAGGTCTGGGCGGGGTACGGAGCAAGGCGAGCGTGCTGTTTTCCGATATTCGAGATTTCACGACCATCTGTGAGGGATTGACGGCTGAGGCAACCATGGAATTCCTCAACGAGTACTTCACGTTGATGGTCGACGAGGTATTCAACCAGCAAGGGGTGCTCGATAAGTTCATGGGCGATGCGCTGATGGCGGTGTTCGGCGTCCCGTTCCGGCGCGACGACGATGCCATTCGCGCGGTTCGCACCGCGCTCAACATGAGCCACACTCTCGAAAGGTTCAACGAATCCCGACGTGAGCGTAACCTGCCGGCGGTGCACATCGGAATTGGCATCAACACCGGGGAGATCATCTCCGGCAACATGGGCTCGGTGAAACGCATGGAGTACACCGTGATCGGCGACGAGGTAAATGTTTCGTCGCGTCTCGAGGGTCTCAACAAGGCCTATGGTACCGACATCCTCATCACCGAGAGCACCCAGCGCGACCTCGGCGAGGAGTTCGTCACTCGAGAAATGGACGTGGTACGGGTCAAGGGACGAGTCCAGCCGGTGAAGATATTCCATGTCCTCGGTGAACGGGGGCACCCGCTCACCGCGGAGCAGCAATGCTTCGAGTCCGGTTACCAAGCCTACCGCGAGCGCCGATTCGAGACCGCATGCCGCGAGTTTCGCGCCGGTGCCCCGAACGATCCACCGTGCCGGGTATTCCTCGAGCGCTGCGAGACGTTCCTGAGCGCTCCACCCGAGGCGAACTGGGACGGCGTGTGGGTTGCGAGAAACAAGTGAGGGGGCCGATGAGGGCGGCAGGGACTGCCGGCGACCGCCACCTGCTCCACCGCGAGGCCCCCGCGGCTTTCGGCGTGACTGTAAAAGAGTGTGAAAACCATGGCCGATGCATTGCCGACAGGTATCGCTGTGCCTAAAGTCCCAGTGCTTCGGCGGCTAACGAAGGGTTCGTGTGCAAGCAGCGGGGCCCGCCGACAACGGCATCGATCTGGGTGACCGGGCATCTTGCCCGGTGATACCCAGCACGCTCCTGAATGCTAGAATTTCCCACTTTACGGGGAGGAGGCGACCATCTTGCGCATCGCGCTGCTCGAGGACGACCCGGCCCAAGCTGAGCTGATCGAGAGCTGGCTGCAGGCGGCGAAACACGACTGCTACCATTTCGACACCGGCACGCGGTTTCTGCATGCGGTTCAACGCGACAGCTTCGACCTCGCGGTCCTGGACTGGGGCCTGCCCGACATGGCGGGCGACGAGGTCCTCATCGAGCTGCGTCAACGGCTCGACTGGCACATTCCGGTCTTGTTCATCACCAGCCGAGACCAGGAGCAAGACGTGGTCCATGCTCTTGAGCAAGGGGCCGACGATTACATGGCAAAGCCGGTGAAGCGGCTCGAGACGTTGGCGAGAATCTCGGCCCTGGAGCGCCGGTCGCAGCCCTCGGCCAGTAAAGACGGCTTGATCAGCGCCCCACCATTCGAGCTGGATCCGAAGCAGCGCCGGCTCACTCGAAACGGTGAATCAATTGACCTTACTCAGAAAGAGTTTGAACTCGCGTTGTTTCTCTTTCGAAACGTGGGCCGACTCGTCTCCCGCGGTCACATCCTCGAGCGGGTGTGGGGCACGCGGCCCGACCTCAATACCCGGACGGTCGACACTCACGTCTCGAGGCTTCGCAGCAAGCTCACACTGAACCCGGCTGACGGCTGGCGCCTGGGTGCCGTCTACCAGCATGGTTATCGCCTGGAGAGGCTCGAGACCGAAACTGCCCGGTAGCTTATCGCTTCAACGAGCGACCCGGGGCCCGGCTGAGATCGCAAACCGCAACCGCGTCGAGGCACCGACCGAATGACAACAATCTTGCGCAGTTTCCGGCCATGGGCCGTGATCGGTCTGATCGCACTCAGCGGGCCCGCCCTCGCGCATGACTGGGTGTACACCGCGAAGCCGGGCGATAACCTTTGGAACCTGAGCGAGCAGTTCTTGAAGCAAGGGATCGCCTACACGCGCGCGCTCCAGACCTACAATCACATCGAAGATCCGTTCCGAATTCAGCCTGGTGCCAAGATCCGTATCCCGCTCGGCTGGCTCGAGGTGCAGCCGGCGAGCGCGACGGTGCTCAATGTGCAGGGTGAGGCCGAGCTCCAGCCGGCTTCCGGGGGCGCACCCGTCGAGCTCGAAACCGGACACTCCCTCGGAATCGGTGACGAGATTCGAACCGGCGCGGGCGGAAGCGTCACCGTAGAGTTTGCCGACGGCTCGCGGCTGCTCGTGCAACCGCAATCCACTCTGAGCATGGACGCGCTCAGCAGCTATCGGGACACGGGGATGGTGGATACCCGCCTGCGGCTTCAGGGGGGCCGGGTGGAGAGCGAGGTCACCCCCAGTCGAGGACCGGGCTCACGCTACGAGATCATCACCCCGGCCGCGGTCGCCGCGGTACGCGGGACGCACTTTCGCACCGGCGCCGGCAACGCGGGCGACGATTCAACCATGAGCGAGGTCCTCGAAGGAGGAATCGGACTCGCCGCCAGTGGCCAGTCTCTGGGCATACCCGCGGGATTCGGAAGCGTGGTGCGTGCCGGTGAGCCGCCCGCCCCACCCCGGCCGTTGCTGCCGGCTCCGGACCTGTCGGGTCTACCCGCGCTCGGCGAACGCGAGCTGCTGGGGTTCGACTGGCCTGGGCTCGAGGGCGCCGAAGGGTATCGGGCCCAGCTGTTTGCCTCGAGGCGCTTCGAGCGCTTGTTGCTCGACAAGGTCGTCCGCGAGCCCCGGGTCGAGTGGAACGCTCCGCCCGACGGCTCCTACGCGTTGCGCATCCGGGCTATCGATGGGCAGGGACTGGAAGGATTCGATTCGAGCCGCGAGGTCGAGATCAACGCCCGGCCCGTGCCCCCGGCTCCGCTGGGCCCGGCCGACGGCGCGGCGCTGCACGGGGATCCACCCGAGCTGTGGTGGTCCATTCCCGAAAGCGCAGCCTCCTTTCACCTTCAGGTCGCCCGTGAGGCGGACTTCACCGCGCCCATCGCGGAGGTGATGCAGCTCGCAGGCTCGCGTTATCGACTCGACGCGACCCCGCAACCCGGCCGATACGCCTGGCGCGTAGCCACCACCGACGCCGCCGGGGAAACCGGACCGTTCGGAGACCCGGTCGGCTTCAGAATTCTGGCGGTGCCGGCCCCCGTCGCGCCCGACGAGCCGAGCGTCGGCGAGGATCAGCTCCGGTTTTCCTGGGCTCGCGCCGCCGACGCGCGTCAATATCAATTTCAGCTCGCCCGGGACCCGGAGTTTGCCGAGCTGTTAGCCGACGCCACGGTCGACGACACCGGCCACGTCATGCCCACGCCCACACCGGGGGTCTACTATTTCCGCGCCCGCGGGATCAGTGAGGAGGGGGTCGAAGGAGCCTTCAGCCCCGTGAATCGCGTCGAGATCCCCGGCCCTAACTACTGGCCGTACCTCATCTTCGCCCTGCCCCTTCTGTTTCTGCTGTGATCTTTGCGCCTCGGCCTCGCCGCGGCCGCCTCGAGCCGGCGATTCTCGGTCTGATCTTCGTGGGACTGAGTCTGGCCCTGATCCTCACCGATGCCTTGTGGCGCTGGGACCAGCTTCTGTTCGACGCCCACTTGAAATTCTGGACCCGCCCTGCCCCAGATGACATCGTCATCGTCGGGGTCGACGAGGTGAGTCTGTCCACGCTCGGGCGCTGGCCGTGGCCAAGACGGATCCACGCCGACCTGTTGGACCGGCTGGTGGCCGACAACGCCCGGGTGATAGGGCTCGATATCATCTTCTCCGAGCGCGACACGCAGGATCCCGACAACGATTCGGCGCTGGCGCGGGCGCTGTTCGAAAGCGAACGCAGCGTTCTTCCCGTCTTCATGGAGCCGACGCGCCTTGGCGGCCCGCTGATCGAGCAGCTGCCGATCCCTCCCCTCACGGTTGCCGCCCGCGCGCTGGGTCACGTGCACGTGGAGCTCGACCGCGATGGCATTGCCCGCAGCGTATTCCTGCGCGAAGGACTCGGCGCCGCCCGATGGCCGACGCTCGGCCTGGCGATGCTCCAGGTGGCGGAGCCCGGGAGATGGGACGACTTGCCCGGCGTGCGCCGGGGACAGTCCGAACCGGCCACAAGCCGGGTTTGGGTGCGCGACAACCGGGTCTGGATTCCATTCTCGGGACCTCCGGGGACGTTTCAGCGCATCTCTTACGCGCAAGCGCTGGCGGGCGAATTCGTGCCCGGTACCTTCCGCGACAAGTTCGTGCTGATCGGAATGACGGCGACCGGCACCGGCGACTCGCTGCCCACCCCGGTCTCCGGAAACCTACAGCCGATGCCAGGCGTCGAGTTCAATGCCAACGTGCTGGAGGCGCTGCGCCGGGGCTTCACCATAGAGCCCCTACCGCTCGGCTGGCGCGGCGCGCTCTCCGTGCTGCTGGCATTGCTGCCGGCGCTGCTCTACCCGCGCACGTCCCCACGCGGCAGCCTGGTCGCGGCGGTGCTCTTGCTCGGTGGCTGCGTCGTCGTCAGCAGCGGACTGCTGTTCTTGCACCAGATTTGGTTTCCCCCCGCGGTGGCACTGCTGGTGGTTACCCTGAGCTATCCGCTGTGGAGCTGGCGGCGCCTCGAGCTCACCGTGCGCTACCTCGACCGAGAGCTCGACCGGCTTCAGGGGGAGCAGGCGTCGCTGCCACGGGCTCGAGAGCATCGCCTCGCCGACGCCCTGAGATTTCTCGCCCTCGTGCTCCCGATCCAGGCATGGTTAGTCAAGAGCCGCACCGGCGAGGAGGCTCACAACTGGAAAGGCTCACCCCCTCCCCCACCGCCCGGGACGCTTGCGAGCGGCGAGTGGCTGCACGCGGATGGGTACTCCTGGGGCGCGTGCCAGAATGTCGGGACTTCTTCCCCGCGAGCCGTTGTGGGCATCCGATGGAGTGACTCGGTTCCGGCTGACGATCGAATTCGTTACTTGCTGAGCGCTCTCCTCGTGACGCCGGAAGCTGCCTCCCCCCCTCCGAAAACCACCCTCGAGCTCGTCGAAGCACGCATCGAGCAGGTCCAGGCCGCCACCGCGCGCCTGGGCACGATGCGCCGGATCATCGACGACAGCCTGCAGCATATGGCAGATGGTGTCGTCGTGGCCGACGGATTCGGACAGATCGTGCTCGCGAACCAGAACGCTGCTCTCTATCTGAGTGGCGACGAGAAATCGAGCATCGTCAACCGACCCCTGCTCGGCCTGTTAACGTCTCTCGAGAATTATCCCTCCGAAGAGCTTCACAACGGCCTCCGGGAGGCCATGCTCGAGCGGCATGCGGTGCAGATGGACGCCCGCCACCGTGACGGGCGCGATCTCCTGATCCAGATGGCACCGCTCGAGGGCCCACCCGAAGCTCCGGGGGGCCTGATCGTCAATCTGTCGGACATCTCCATGCTCAAAGACATCGAGAGAAGGCGAGCGGAAATGCTCGGGTTTCTGTCCCACGACCTGCGGTCCCCCCTGGTTTCCATTCTCGCTCTGGTAGAGCTGGCCGAGAACAAGCGATCGAGCGAGGATCTGCGGGACTTGCTGCACCGCGCCCAGGCGTATACCGAGCGCACCCTACAGCTCGCCGAGCAGTTCCTCGAGCTCACCCGCGCGGAGAGCCAGGAACGAGGACGATGGCAGGCGATTGACCTCGCGAGCGTGGCAATTCACGCGTTCGACCAGACCTGGAGTCAAGCGCAGTCGCGGCAGATCCACCTGGTTCAGCGGTTCCAGGTCGAAGCGGCGTGGATTCGCGGCGAACGGGACCTGCTCGAGCGGGCAATCCTCAACCTTTTGACCAATGCCATCAAGTTCAGTCCAAGCGGTTCAACCGTCGAGCTCGTTCTCGACCGAGTGGGCGATCAGTTCCGATGCTGTGTCATCGACCAGGGCCGAGGCATTGCAGAAGCGGACCGACCCAAGCTCTTTCGAAGATTCCAGCGAATCGGGGGTGGCGGACCGCACGGCGTCGGTCTGGGTCTCGCGTTCGTGAAAGTCGTCGCCGACCGCCACGGTGGAAGCGTCACGGTCGAGAGCGCGCCCGACGAGGGCGCACGATTTTGCATCGTGTTGCCCTCGAATCTATCGCCCGACGACGCCGAGGCACTATGATTCGCTTCAGGGGGACGAAATCTACTCGATCCGCACAGCAAAATACTGCTAATCTTTCGCCCCGGGGACCTTCCTCGCGAAGGTGGGGGATGACAATCCACACCGCAGATGACCGGATCGGGTGGCTATCGGAGCCGCCCGGCAATAGTTTAGGAGAGAATCGATGAAGCCTGGGAGAGTATTATTCAGCTTAGTGCTCGTCTCTGCGTTGACCGCAGGGTGTGCGACCACGAACGGTGGTCCGACGATCGGGGGGCACACGTTCTCGAACGTTCCGTGTGCGCTCATCGGCGCTGCGGTCGGCGCCGCGGCCGGCGGTGCGGCCGCCGGTGGCGGCGGGGCCGGAATCGGACTGCTGGGCGGTGCGGTGATGAGCCAGCTGTTCTGCGGCACCTCGGAGCCCGTGGACACCGACGGCGACATGGTGCCCGACGATCTCGATCACTGTCCGGTGACGCCAGCCGGCGCGCCGGTCGATGAGCACGGTTGTCCGCTCGACTCCGACGGCGACGGTGTGCCGGACTACCGCGACGAGTGCCCGACCGTTCCAGGCGCTACCGATAACGGCTGCCCGCCGCCTCCGGCGCCGGAACCGATGATGGAAGCACCGTTCATCGAGTCGGTCCACTTCGACTTCGATAGTGCCAGGATCAAGCCCATTTCCAAGGCGGTCCTGGACGCGCGAGCGATACCGGTTCTGCGCAAGAATCCGGATGCCAAGCTGCGCATTGAGGGTCACACCGACAGCATCGGGACCGAGAGGTACAATGACGGCCTATCCCTGCGACGGGCGACGGCGGTACGAGACTATCTGGTCTCGCAGCGTATCGACGCCAGGCGCCTTTCGGTTATCGGACGCGGTGAGCTGCAGCCGATCGACACGAACAAGACGCGGGCGGGTCGTGCCAACAACCGTCGGGTAGAGTTCGTCTTCAGGCAGTAGTCCGCGCCTGAAACCCGATGGCCAAACGAGGCCGGTAGGTCGAGTCTCACTCGATCTACCGGCCTTTTTTTCTTGGCCGCGACGACGGCGGTACCGCAGTCCCGAGGCGGCCCGTTCGTTGAATCATTCCGTCGGCGACAAGCGGACACCAAGGAGACTGACGTGATTCGAAGACTACGCCCCTACGCCATCGCGCTGTGCCTCGGCGCAAGCGCTCCCACCTTCGGGATCGACCTGCTGCAACAAGGCAAGGACCTCTTGAACAGCGTCAGCGGCAGCGGCGCCCAGGGTCTCGACGTGGCCGAGATCGCGGCTGGACTTCGCGATGCGCTGAAGGTCGGCACCGGTAACGTCGTGAGCCAGCTCGGCCGCACGGACGGCTTCAACTCCGACCCCGCGATCCGCATTCCGCTTCCGGAAAGTCTCGGCACGGTCCAGTCCGCGCTCGGCAAGGTCGGGATGTCCGGCATGCTGGACGACCTGGAGCTGCGCCTCAATCGGGCCGCCGAGGCAGCGACACCCAAGGCAAAGGCGCTGTTCATGGACGCGATCTCGGAAATGACCCTCGAGGATGCTCGAAAGATCTACGATGGACCGGACGACGCCGCGACCCGCTATTTCCAGAGCAAGATGTCAGGTCCGCTGGCTTTGGAGATGCGGCCGATCGTGACCGACAGCCTGTCGGACGTGGGCGCCATCAAGTCCTATGATGCCGCGATCGGACAGTACGAGAAGCTGCCGTTCGTACCCGACGCGAAGGCGAACCTGTCGGATCACGTCGTGGACAAGGGCATGGACGGGATCTTCTACTACTTGGCGAAAGAGGAGGCGGCAATTCGCCAGAATCCCGCCAAGCGCACGACAGAGCTGCTGCGCAAGGTGTTCGGCGGCAGCTAGCCTGGATATTTCATCAAGGACCTGGGACGATGGCGACGGATAGGCGAGTCCGGACGCCGGGTTGGAGCGCAATGGATAACCATAGCTATCGCTTGGCCGAAGCCCAAGTCCGGGCGCGCATAGCCGAGACAGCGCCCGGGTAGTCTTGCCGCGGAAACCAATTGGACCGCGTTGGGGCCGCCCAAACCGGCTCGTTTCCTCATCGCGCTCAGAAGCTTAGCGACGAGCGGCGAGGCGCCTTGGTGAAATATCCAGGCTGGCTCCGACTCTCTTCGCTAGCTTCACCCATCCGGCGTCAGCCCGCGGTTGCGCTCCGGTTATCTTGGCCAGGCCGCGCCCGCGATTGGGCGGTCCGCCGACGCGTCATTGCAAGCCAATATTCGCGCCGCCGCGCCGCGCGAGCGCCACCC
>JBFHLI010000102.1:0-11344 GCA_041594935.1 Gammaproteobacteria bacterium
ATGCTGGCACTCAGGCCGCTGCGCGCGGCCTGCTCGGCGGTGAGGCCGTAGTGCTCCCAGACCGTTTCCGGCGACGAGCGGTGATACGCGGGCAGATACTTCGTGCCCTTGCCGGCGCCTACCACCTCGAAGCCGCAGGCGCGGGCCCAGTCCACGAGCTCGACAATCAGCGCCGGTTGATCGCCGTAGGCGAGCGAGTAGACGACCCCGGCCTCGGCCGCGCGGCGCGCGAGCAGTGGCCCCGCGAGCGCGTCGGCCTCGACGTTGACCATCACCACCGGGAGGCCGGCGGCAAAGCAGGCAAGCGCGTGGCGAATGCCGGCGGCCGGATCGCCGGTGGCTTCCACTACCACGTCCACATCGGCGTCCGCGATGAGGGCGTGGGCGTCGCAGGTGACGTGGGTGGTCCCCTCAGCCCGCGCGCGGGCAAACGTCGCGGCGCTCATGTCCGGAGCCGACCAGCCCACCCGCAGCAAGTTCGCACGCGCCCGCTCGAGCTCGAGATCGCATACCGCGGTGACGTGCAGGCCGGGCGTGTGTCTCGCCTGGGCGAGGAACATGGAGCAGAACTTGCCAAGCCCGATGATCCCGATTCGAACCGGGCGATCGCGACGAGCCTCGAGAAGGGCGTGGAGGTTCATCCCGGGCGCAAGATGTGACCGATGGACCGCCCAGCATGCGGGGGGCCGTCGGGTATCAGACTTCGCGGCCGACCGTCGACGCTCTCTTCTCGCCCGCGGTTGGTCTCACCGTCGGCGCCCCGACGTCTCCCACGGACCACGGTCCCGGGCCGTGCGAGGTCAGCGCAGAAGCGGAGCGTGGTCATCGATGAAGCCGCTCACCGCGCCGATCAGAGCCTCGATCTCGTGATCTCCCATTGGCAGCGACAGGGCCAACATGCCGCGCGGAGTCACGTACTGCCCTCTCGCCAGGAGGTCGAGATGAAGCAAGCGGCAGCGCTGCGCCTGCTGCGGGGAATCGGCCTCGAGATCGGCGGGGCTTTGCACCGGTCCGCGCACGAAATGCAGGTTCATCAAGGATCCGAGCCCGCTCACGCAGCCCTCGACGCCGCGCTCGCGCAGCAGGGTCGCGAGGCGCTCGCGCAGCCCGTCACCCTTGGCGTTGAGCGCCGCGGCCGCCTCGGGGGTGAAGACCCTGGAGATGCCGGCGAGTCCCGCTGCCATCGTGAGCACATTGTTGTTGAAAGTGCCGGCGTGAAAGTAGGCGCCGGGCTCGCTCGGGTCGAAGCGTGACATGATGTCCGCGCGCCCGCCGAAGGCCCCGAACGTGAGACCGCCGCCGAGGTACTTTCCGAGGGTGGTCATGTCCGGTATCACTCCCAATGCTCCCTGCAGGCCGGCGGGGGAGAGCCGCGAGCTGATCACCTCGTCGAAGACGAGGATGATTCCATGACGTGCCGTCGCCTCTCGAACCGCCCTGAGAAACTCCGGCTGCGCCGGTATGCAGCCGGCCGCACCCATCATCGGCTCGAGGATGACGGCCGCGAGCGCATTCTTCTCCCGCTCGATGACTTCCAGAGTGGACTCGATCTGGTTGAATTGTGCCTTCACGAACGGCATGGGGACGTTGAGCGGTGAGCCGCCGTGGGCGAAGATGAGGAATCCGCCGTGATAGGCGTGATCGAAGACCAGGACCTTCTCTCGCCCGGTGAACGTCCGCGCCGCCGAAAGGGCCATGAGGTCGGCCTCGGAGCCCGAGTTGCAGAATCGGACCAGTTCCAGCGACGGGAATCGTTCGGTCAGGGCCTCGGCGAGCTCCGCCTCGTAACGGTTGGGTCCTCCGAGAACCACCCCGTCGTCGAGCGCGCGGTCGATCGCGGCGCGAATCACGGGGTTGGAATGCCCGTACAATCCGGCGCTGTACTCGCACAGAAAATCGGTGTAGCAATGATCGTCCAGGTCCCACACCCGGCAGCCTTCGCCCCGCGCGAGGGCGAGGGGCAGAGGGGCATAGTGCAGGACCGAGCGGGTATTGCCGCCGGGCAGGTAACGCCGCGCTCGGTGGTGGCGCGCGACACTTCTCGGGTTGGCGTCGATGAACTGCCGCTCGAGGGTCTCGAGCGCGCTCTCGAGGCTGAAATTCCGCGCTTGCGCCAAGCTCATCTTCGAGCCCCCGTCCTGTGAATCTCGAAAGCTACCACCGGACATGTTGGAGGAGAACCCCGGGACGGGACTCGTCGCCCGACCGAGACTGAGCAGCCTCACACCGAGGCGGCTCAGTCCCGGTAAGCGTGCTCGCGCAACTCGTGCAGGGCCTGCGTGGTATCGGGAGTGACCGGTTGTAAGCGACCCCCCAGCGCATCGTCTACCGACAGGAACTCACCGCTCTCTACCTCCTCGGGCTGCAGCACGAGCTCACCGTCGTAGACGAGCGAGAAGGTGCGTCCCCAGATGCGGTTCTGCTCGTCCTCGTAGTAGAAGTCGAAGTGGGTCTGCAGTGGAACCCCGCTGATGCCGAGCTCCTCCCGGGCCTCCCGTTCCGCCGACTCCTCATAGCTTTCCCCGTCGAGCACCACCCCTCCGGCCGCCAGGTCGTAGTAACCCGGGTACATGTCCTTGGTGGCGGTGCGTTTCTGGACGAAGAGTTGCCCGTTGGAATCGAACACGAAGATATAGGTGGCCCGATGTAGCAGCCGCTCGGCGCGCATCGTGCGTCGAGTGGTCGAGCCGATCACCTGATTGTGCTCGTCGACCAGTGCAACCATCTCGTCGTCTGCCATGCGACCTCCGCGCAGTGCCGTCGCTGCGAGTCGAGCTCGGTGGGGTAGCCGAGATAGATCACGAGCCGTCGGCGGCGCAAGCGATCCTCACCGCATCCCCATGCGCTTGCTGCGCGCGTTCATGAAAAATGCAGACTACAGTATAGCGACGACGGGCGTGATCGTGGTCGCCGTCGGGTATCGGGCCGGGCGTTTCGGTACGGTCGCACGGGCTCGTCGCCGAGAAGGGGAGACTCGTTGGAGATCTTTATCAGGAATCTGGCGACGGACGTAGAGGAGCAGGATCTGCGCGCGGTATTCGAGCCGTTCGGAACGGTCGAGTCGGTGACCTTCGTGACCGACTCGAGCAGCGGCCGACGGATGGGATTCGGGTTCGTCAACATGCCGGTGGGGGATGAGGCCATCTCCGCCATCAACGCTCTCGACGGGGTCGAAGTCAAAGGCCGGCCGCTGGAGTTCCACGCGTCGCGCACCCGGTTCGAGCGCCGGCGGCGCGGCAATCGTCGCGCTCAGCCGCGCCCCGACGTCGATCGGCGCGAGGGAGAGCGCCGCCGAAGCGGGCTCGCGCCGCACCCGAGCGAGAACCCGCCCGCAGACGAGCCCGAGAGCTGAGAGGCTCTGCGATAGGATTCCCCGACGCGGCGGGGGCGGGAGGCAGATCCGGCAGAGAAACCCAACGGGCCGGAGCAGTACGCCGAGCAAAGTGACGTCGGCGGGTTAGCCGGCAGACCGAAACCGCCAACCGCACAGAGCTATTGTTGGGAGAGCACCTAGCTCTGTTCGTTCACGAAATGCTTGTAGATGCTGATGAGCTCATCCGGGTTGAACTTGATGATCAGGAGCTCTTGCCCGGGGTGAAGCACATCGGGATTTCTTCCCATGCGATGGTGCCGAAAGTTATAGACGAATGAATCGAGCGTCTTGGCGTGAATCAGTCGACCGAGAAATGAGCTGGTACGGTCGACCAGGACCTCGTCGGCCAGCGGCGGGATCTCGACCCGGTAGGTGTTGATCTCCTCGCCGCGGCGAACCGCGATGCCGCGGGCAAAGTTCTCGACGAGACCCGACTGGACGATCCCCCACACGCCTTGCTCGTCGCTGCCGCGAACCGTGCGGACGTAGAACACCGCGTCGGGCTCCAGCACTCGCTCTGCCATGAGCAGATCGGCGAGGGTAGCGGCCTCGATCTGATAGGGACGCCTGATGATCCCGACGAGCCGCTCCCCGGGAACCATCTGATCGAGCTCCTGCTCGAGCTCTCGAGGGGTGGTGACCTCGAAGTATTGAACCTTCTTCACCACCAAGATGGGCTTTTCCGGATCGGCTGCGCGCGATTCGAGCACCTCGCGCACCGTTGCTTCCCGTACCTCGTCGTTCTCCAGGACCTTGACGCGCTGCTCGAGATCGCCGCCGGACTCGGCGATGAGCTTCTCCGGTGTGATCGTCTCCACCTGCTCGATCTCCTTCACCACCGTGATCGGGGAGTCGGGGCGCAGCTCGGGGTCGGCCAGTATCTCCTCCGCGCTCAGGGCCTCGATCGTCTCCGGTGCGATCAGCGAGATGGCCTGGTCGGCCCGCATGAAATGATCGGCGCTCTCTACCGCAATCGGCTCCAGCTCGGTCTGGGTGAGGGTGTTGAGAAACGCTTCTGCCTCTAGCTCGAGCGCTTGCTCGGCCACGGCGTCGGCCGTTTCGGCCGGAGACGGGAGTGGGACGGCGCCGGTCTCGGCCTCGGGCGTGCTCTCCCCGACCGCGCCGGCGGTGGTTTCCGGCGCCGGCTCGGGCGCAACGGGGCGGTCTCGGAGCAGCCACGCACCGGCGAACACCACGATCAGCAAGCCGAGGATGACAGCAGTAGTCCGCATCGCGCGTTCCTCCTAACCCGGCCGGTCCGGCCCGCTCGTTATAGTTATCAGGCGGTCGCGTCCCATTATAACGACGTATGAAGGCGACGCCCCGGGGAAGGTCGGTCGGCGCGCCGCTGAGCCGCGGCTGCGTACTTCCCCGGTGAGGCTCTGAGCCCCGCCGCCGGTACGGCTCAGAGCTCGTGCAGCAAGCGAGGCTTCTCGATCCCGAAACCCTGCACGTAATCCACTCCGATTTCACTCAACTGCTCGAGTATCTCGTCGTTCTCGACGTATTCCGCGATCGTCTTCTTGCCCATGAAGTGCCCGATCTCGTTTATCGACTTGACCATCGCGTGATCGGTGGGGCTATCGACCACATCTTTCACGAACATCCCATCGATCTTCACGTAATCGACCGGCAGGTGCTTGAGGTAGGAGTAGGAGGAATGGGCGCTGCCGAAGTCATCGAGCGAGAAGCGACAGCCGTACTCCTTGAGCACGCGGATGAACGTCTCCGCGTTGGACAGGCTGTTGATCGAAGCGCTCTCGGTGACCTCGAAGAGCACCTTGGCCGGCGGCAGCTTGCTCTCATTAAATTGCTCCAGCACGAACTCGAGAATGCCGTCGTCGCTGAGCGACTGCCCCGATAGGTTGATCGCGAATCCACCGAGCTTCGTTAGCTTGCGTTTGTTGCCCGCCATCCATTCGAAGGTGTTCTGAATCACCCATCGATCGACCGCGGTGATCTGATTGCATAGCTCCGCCCCTTGAATGAACTCACCGGGGAGCACTCGGTTGCCTTCCCCGTCGTGCACCCCGATGAGGACCTCGTAGTGCGATCGGTGGGTGCCGTCGTCAACGGTCGGGCGAATCTTCTGGCATCGCAGCTCGAGTCGCCCGTGCGCCAGCGCCTCTTGGACCCGGGTCGTCCACGCCTGCCGTGAGTTGTCGCGCGAACGCGAGGCCGCACCGGGATGATATACCTCGATCCGGTTGCCGCCCTCGAGCTTGGCACCATCCCGGGCGGTCCCCGCTGCTTCGAGGAGCGCGCGGGCCGACTCGCTGCCCTCGTAGATGCCGACGAGTCCGATGCTCGCGCTGAGCGAGAGAGGCTTTCCCTTGTAGGTAGCGCGCGATTGCTCGATCGCTCGGCGTTGCTTGTCGGCGAGCTCGAAGCCGCGTTCCTCAGAGCATTCCTCGATCATCACGCCGAACTTATCCCCCTCGAGTCGGGCCACGACTCCCTGATTGCCCACGTTCTTGCGAATGGCGCGACCGAGCTCTTTGATCAGTCGGTCCCCGACCTTCGGGCCGCACGCCTCGTTGATGGCATGGAACCGGTCGAGGTCGATGAGGTAAAGAACGTGCTGCGAGTCTTTGTTCTTGGCGTCTCCGATCGCCGCCTCCAACCGGGCCTCGAACTCCTTCGCATTGACAAGCTCGGTGAGCGGGTCATGCGTAGCCTGGTGCGCGACCTGATCGTGCATCTGGCGCAGCATCTCGTACAGGCCGCGGTCGACTGGCGCCAGCTCGGCCTCCGCGATGACGTCGGCGGAGCCACGACGCAGCTGCATCGCCAGCTCCGGTAAGCTCATGGTCGACGCCTTCAGGCCCTGGTTGTCGACGAAGACGTAGGTCGCATAGTCCTCGCCCATCCAGGCGAGAGCGGCTTGCTGCGGATGGTCGGTGTCCTTGTCGAGCAGCACCGTATCGCCGACCTGCAGCCGCTTGGCCCGCGAGAGCCACTGCTGCCACTCCTCCGGCAGGTCGCGCTTGGCCGTCGGCGGCTCCGTAGCCCCGGTGCGTTCTTTGATGAGCGCCTGCTGCTGCTCGCAGCTCTTGACCACCTCTCGGATGTTCACTTCCCGTGCGCTTGCCTGTTGCTCGATCAGCGCATCGAGCCTCTGGGCCGCTTGGGTAAAGGCGTCCACCTCGTCCACCGAGTGCTCGACGAGGTCGTCGACCACCGAGTCAACCGCGCGGGCAACGTTGGGGTCCGCCTCGCCGCGCGCATCCACCGGGATGTTCACCCGCCCGAGCTGGTTAACCACGCGCCGAGCGGGATGGGAGGGCGCCGAAAAGAATTCCGGTTCCTTCATCGCCACGTTGAGCAGGGGTACCTCGAGCTTCTTGACCCGCGGCTTTACCACATCGCTCAGGAGGACGTCCTCGACGATGGAGCCGACCAGACGGCTGATGACCTCGATCGCGTTGGTCTCCGTCTCGCCCAGCCGCTTCTTCTCCGTGTAGCCGTGACGCGAGCGCAGTGCCCTCTCCACCCGGGTCTTGAGATCCAGGCCGTCAGCGGGAGGGGCAGGTTGCGATGACTCCTGGCGCTGGAGGGTCTCCAGCGCGCCCCGAACTTGCTCGAGGTCGTAGGTGGGCAGCTCCTGCGCGCCCGGGTCGGCCGCGGGCGCGATCTGATGGCCGAGGTGCAGCAGCGACTGGATAGCACGATATGCGCCCTGGGTTGCCTCGGCCGGGGCCTGTTGATAGACGCTGCCTCTTACCATGGCGTACGGGTTGAAGGGCACCCCCTGGACCACGGAGGGGTGGGGTGCCATCTCACCGGTCCAGAGCTCCTGGGCCTCGGCCTCGGCGAAGGACTCCACCGGCGCGTAGGCTCTCGCGCTCGCGGCCGCACCGCCGGCCCCGGACGGGACTCCGCTCGCCCTTCCAGGGTGGGCCCCCGGAGAGCCCGCGGGACCGCCCGCCCCCGGCGGCGGTGCCTGGAACCCCTGGTGCTCGGCGGCGCCCGCGGCGCTATCCCCATAGACGTTCGCGGCCGGCGCTCCGCCGCTACTAGCCCGGGTCTCGGGGGGCCGCTGCGAGGCGGTCTTCTTGACCTTGGGAACCTGCCAGGTCATCTCGCGCAGCACGTCCTGCTCGATGAGGTACTCGTTGAGTCGCTCGTAGAGCCGCCCGAGATTGGCGACAAGGGTGTCGTCGAATGCCTGGAAGACCACCTCTCGCGCCAGGCGCGGCGCGGCGACGGTCTGCACCGCATCGTGAAAGGTGTGACACAGGGCCGCGAGCCCGACCGGGTTGTTGTCTTCGCTCAGCGTCACGTTGCCGAGAAACCCGAGACGCTCCTGGAGCTCGAAAATTGCCTGGCGGTGGCGGTTCTCGGCCCGGGTGAAGATCTGCTTCACCGCCAGCCAGTCGGCAAACTCACCCGATTCGACGAGCGATAGATTGGACGAAAGCTCCGGCTCGGGCTCGGGCTCTCGCATCGCTTCAAGAGGCTCGCCGAGGTTATCCATCTGCTCAACCACGGTGCGAAAGAATCCGGTCTCGATCGGACCCTTGAGGGTCGTGAGCTCCTTTATCGTGTCGAAGAACTTGTTCTGCTCGACGTTACTCCCGGCCTCGCGCGCCCGGGTGAACAGGATCTCCTCCGCGCGCTGCATCAGGTCTTCGAGCTGCGGTTCCAAATAGTTCGAGAGCAGCTGCTTGCAGTGACCCACGAGAGCGGGAGCATCCGAGCGGGGGGCTGGCCACTCCGGACGCCGGCTCGGGCGCCCAGCCGGAGCCGTCGCCCGCTTGATGGAGGCGGCCTCGTTCGCAATCTGCTTCAGCGCCGCGAGCGCGTCGGGGTTGGGGTCGAAGAACTCGCAGCCGATGCCGCTCTTGAAAGTCCCGGCCACCCGGGCACGCAGCCGGAACGTTTTCGATCCGCCCTCCGCAGTGGCGGCGAACTCGATCTGCACCGTCTCGTTCTGTTCGATCGGCGCGACGCGCCCTCCGCCCGACTCTTCGAACGAGACGAACACGCCACCCGGGCAGAAGTCCTGGACCATGCACGGGACCGAGCTTATGCCCGGGCGCAACAGCTGCGCCGCGAGCGATAGGGGCTGGCGGGTGTACCTTCTACGTTCCAATGCGTCCGTCTCGGGGCTAATGCATTTCGAGTGCTTGCGGGTAAGCGTACCTCATTGCAAAGTAATGCACTCGGGGCGACCCGGTGCAAAAATGTGCGCGACAATCTAAGCTCTGTAGCTCAACCCTTGATGAGCCGAAGCCGGGTCCCGTGCGACAGGCCGCGGCTGCACATAGGGAAATATAGCCCCTATCCAGGCCAGGGCCGGCGGTCGATGCCGTCGTCGCACGCTAACCTAGTGTAGTTGCTCCGGCCTCGATGTGAGGCCCGGTACCCGGATTGACCCTGAGCGGCGGTGGGATGAATGTCGATTTCTATGTCCGAAACTCCTGAGAAGCTCGGCAAGTATGAAATCCTCGGTGTCGCCGGGCGCGGCGGCATGGGCACCGTGTACGTGGGCCACGACCCCTTCATCGACCGTAAGGTGGCGATCAAGGTGTGCCCGGTCGGGGACGAGGACGACACCGAGGCCCGTCTTGCGCGCAAGATGTTCTTCAACGAGGCGCAATCGGCCGGGGTGCTCGACAACCCCAATATTCTGCGAGTCTACGATGCCGGCGAGGTGGGGGGTGACCCATACATCGTCATGGAGTACGTGGAAGGGGCGCAAACTCTCAAGGACTACTGCACTCCGGAGAAACGGCTGCCGCTCGAATCGGCTCTGCGGGTCCTGCATCAGTGCGCTAAGGCGCTTGATTACGCACACCGTCGCGGCGTCACCCATCGGGATATCAAGTCGGCCAATATCATGCTCAACGCCGAGGGGGACGCCAAGATCGGCGATTTCGGCATCGCGCAGCGTAACGTCTCCGACCAGACCCAGGTCCTTGGCATGTTCGGCTCCCCCACGTACATGTCGCCCGAGCAGGCCCGCGACGACGAGCTCACCCATCAGACCGACCTGTACTCGTTCGGGGTCGTAATGTATGAGGTGCTGGCCGGGCGCCCTCCGTTTCGGGCCCGGGGCTTCTCTGGTCTGCTCAACAAGATCATGAACGAGGACCCGCCCCCCCTCGCCGAGCTTCGACCCGACATCCCCGAGCGTCTGGTCGAGATCGTGGGTCGGGCGATGGAGAAGTCCCTGGAGCGGCGCTACGAGACCGGTGCGGAAGTTGCGGCCGATATCGCCCTAGTGATCGAGAGCCTAAAGCGGCCGGCCCCGACCCAGCGCGAGCTTTCGCAGGAGGAGAAGTTTGAGCTGGCTCGCGGGCTCGCTTTCTTCAACGATTTCTCCGATGCGGAGGTGAACGAAGTGCTCGACGTGGCTGAATGGGAGCGCTACTCGAGCGGTGACTCGCTCATCTGCGAAGGGGCGCTCGAGCAGTCTTTCTTCCTCGTGGCGGCCGGTGACCTTTCGGTCCAGGTGACCGGCAAGACGATCGCCAGCATCGGCAAGGGAGAGTGCGTGGGCGAGATGGGCTATCTGGCGGAGACAAGGCGAACCGCAACGGTCACCGCAGATAGCGACGCGGTCGTCGTCAAGATCGATTCCGCTCTCATCGAGTGGGCATCGATACCGTGTCAGATGCGGTTCAACCGCGCGTTCATGCAGGTGCTGATCCGACGTCTCGCCGACACCAGCTCCCGTCTTGCCCAGCGCCTCGGGTGATTTCGGACCGCCGACTCCGCCCGATGCCCGGCCCGGGGCGGCACCTTGCTCACCCCCGATCCGGCGCCGTCCGTCGTTGCCGCCCTCACCGCGCGAGTAGTCCGCCGACGCACCGCACCGCCTCAGCCCGCTGAGCGCTCGATGGCCGAGATATCCAATCCGGAAGTCAGTCGTTTGGCCCGTCCGGACCCGGCCGCGCTCGACTTCGACCTTGCCCGCGCGCTCTCGTCGGTTATTGCCGTACGCACCCACGTTGCGGAAGACGCGCTGACCGCTCCGGTACTGGGAGTGGAGCGGGCCGGGCACGGGGTGCTCATCGACGCGGAGGGACTCATTGTCACCATCGGCTACCTGGTCACGGAGGCGCAGAGCGTGTGGCTGATCGACCAGGAGGGACGCACCCTGCCCGGTCACGTGGTTGGCCTTGACTCAGAAAGCGGTCTTGGCTTGGTCCAGGCGCTTGGCTCGAAGCGCCTGCCCGCGCTTGAGCTGGGCAACGGATCGAGTCTGGCGCAGTCCGACGCGGTCGTCGTCGCCTCGCAGGGCGGGCTGTCGCACGCCCTCTCGGCTGCCGTGGTCGACAAGCGGGAGTTCGCAGGCTACTGGGAGTACGTGCTCAACCAGGCCATCTTCACCCAGCCGGCCCATCCGAGCTGGGGGGGTGCCGCGCTCATCGGCGCGGATGGCAAGCTCCACGGGGTCGGCTCGCTGCTGGTGCAGGAGACGCGACATGGCGAGAGCTGTGAGTCCAACCTGTTCGTTCCGATCGAGCTCCTGGGTCCGGTGCTCGACGACCTTCTGAAGTTCGGACGGCCGCACCGCCCGCCTCGCCCGTGGCTCGGAGTGTTCGTCTACGAGGTGGGAGGCAGCCTGCTCGTGGCCGGCGTGTACAAGGACTGCCCGGCCCACCGGGCGGGCTTGCAACCTGGCGACGTCGTGATGGCGGTCGATGCCAAGCCGGTCTCGGGGCTGGCCGAGCTATTCCGGTGCATCTGGTCGCTGGGCGACGCGGGGGTCGCGGTGCCGCTCACGGTGGGGCGCGATCGCGAGCAGCTCGATTTGACGATACGCTCGGTGGACCGGAGTCAGCTGCTCAAACCGGCGGCATTGCATTGAGCGCCGGTGCTAGCCTGGATGTTTCACCAAGGCGCCTCACCGCTCGTCACTAAGCTTCTGAGCGCGATGAGAAAAAGAAAGTTTTTGGGCGGCCCTAGCGCGATGCCATTTGTGTCCGCGGCAAGTCTACCCACGCGCTGGCTCGGCCATGC